>CADDZL010000046.1 GCA_902812335.1 Chloroflexota bacterium
GGGGTGGGGGGCGCGGACGTCGGCGGCACCGGCGTGGCCGCGGGAGCGCAGGCGCTGAGCACGAGCACGGCTACGAGCGTGAGCGCACTGAGAGTCAATCCTCTAGACTTGCGGAACATGTTCTCCTCCTGTTCTATCTTCAAATACGGTCGCAGGTTTGCGATGATCCAGATGCGATGTTGAGATGCTTTCGCCTCCTTTCTGCGTCGGACATGCGCCCTCCACCATCGAAAAACCATTAGCCCATGCCGACGATCGCGCCGACTGCGCCGCGCACGACGCGCCGTTCCGTCCAGCGTGTCACGCGCGCCTCGACCGCCCTCAGCAGGATATCAAATATGACTGCCAGTACGCTGTAGACGATCACCAGCATCAAAATACCCGCCGTGCGCAGGAAGGTCTGTTGCAAGATGATCAGGTAGCCCAGGCCCTGCTGCGAACCCATGAATTCTGCCGCGACATCCAGGCCCCACGAGGCAGCGGCGGCGACGCGAATGGCGCCGATCAAGTGCGGCAGGATATAGGGCACAATCACGGTGCGATAGATCTGCTGCCGGTTAGCGCCCAGCGTCAGGGCGGCCCGCATGTAGATGCTGGGCACATTGCGAATCGCTTCCAGCGTGGTCACGCCTAACACTACCGACGTGCCCAGGGCAATGAGGGTGATCTGGGGTGCCCGGCCAATGCCGAACCACAGGATGAACATGGGGATCAGGGCAAACACGGGCACAGGGCGCAAAAAGTCAAAGATGGACCCTAATAGATCGCGGATCGTGGGGCTATACGCCATCAGCAGGCCGGAGGCCGTGCCAAAGCTTACGCCGATGACGAAGCCCGCGATAACCATCGAGAGCGTGGTCAAGATCGAAGCGGGCAGAAGCGGCGCCAGGGCTTTAAACGCCTCCCACATGTCCGTAGGGCTGGGCAGGAACAGTTTATTGATCAGCCGATAGTGCCCGGCAATGGCCCAGGCCAACAGAATCACAAGGGGAACCACCAGCCGCCGAACGAGCATCAGATAATTGGGTTTAGGCGATCTGTCCATCGGTGCTCCTGGGTTTCTGTTTCTTTCAGGCGAGGTGGGCTAGCTCCCCAACTCGTGCGTGAGTTCGCGGCGCAACTCCTGAAAGGCCGGTTCGGTCTTCAGTTCCGCTGATCGCGGGCGGGGGAAGGGGACATTTACAATGCGTCGAATTCGCCCCGGCCGGCTCGACATTACCACCACGCGGTCGGCCAGAAACAGCGCTTCTTCCAGATCATGGGTGACAAAGAGCACTGTCATTCTGGCGGTGCTCCACAGGTTCAAGAATTCGACTTGCAGGCGTTCCTTGGTGAGCACATCCAGCGCCGCGAACGGCTCATCCATCAACAGCACCTGGGGATCGAGGGCCATAGCGCGCGCCACATCCACGCGCTTACGCATGCCCCCCGACAGTTCACGCGGATACGCGTGCTGGAATTCCTCCAGTCCCACCAACCGCAGGTAACGATCCACGATCTCGTCGCGGCGCGCCTGTGACAGGCGCGCGATTTTCAGCCCGTATTCCAGATTCTGGCGCACCGTGTACCAGGGGAAGACCGCATCCTCCTGGAATACCATGGCGCGCTCCGGGCCGGGCGCACGAATCGGCTGCCCATCCATGTGGACCTCGCCGGAGGCGGGGGCGATCAGGCCCGCCACGATGTTGAGCAACGTCGTCTTGCCACAGCCCGACTCGCCCACGATGCATAAGAACTCGCGTTCATAGATGTCGAGCGACAGGTCTTCAATGACGGACAGGTAGCCGCGCGCCTGCTGGTAGGTCGCCGACAGGTGCGCAATGCGGATCTTGACCGCTCGGTCTGAAGGGGCAGGAAGTTGTGATTCCACCTGAGACACCAGTTTCTGATCTGTATGCACGCGGGTAAGAGTCATAGATGCCCCTCGCCAGGGAAACGGGCCACAGGCCGTTTCACGGGTTGGCCAAACGCCAGAGTGTGACGGCGGCGATTTCGGCGATGACCTTCATGCCGTTGATGTCCACCACCTGGAAATCGTCCATATAGGTGTGCAGCCAGGGCCAGCTCGGCGTGATCAACTTGCACAGGTAGGCGGTTGGCACGCCCGCCAACAGAAAAGGCCCATCATCGGAAGCGAATTCGAGCTGCATCGGCTCGATGACATAGCCGAGATCGCTGGTTACCTGAGCAACAAACTGGTTCAACCAGGGCGTGTTCTCGACCAGCCGGCCCAGGCACAACGACCTGGTGATGTAGTAGAGATGATCGCCGTTGCCAATGATGTCCATGACCAGGACACCTTTGTATTTGGCTGGATCGGTTACGTATTTCTTGACGTAGGCGCTTGAGCCGAATTCCCCATATTCTTCGCCGGTTACAGAACAAAACTCGATCGTCCGTTTAGGTCTGGGCAACTGCGCCAGGACGCGGGCGCATTCGAGGTTCACGGCCACGGCGGTGGCGTTGTCACACGCGCCGGGCCCAAAAGCATTGTCGTGGTGGGCCACGAGCAATACTTTTTCATCGGGCCGCTCCGTACCGGGGATCGAGGCGATGACATTGATGCCATAACCGTCGCGCGATTCGGCATTGACGTATAGCCAGACCTTGACCGGCTCCTCCTCCAGGCGGCGATAGCCATTGGGCACGGCATACCACTCGCGAATCAGTTCTTTCAGATATTGGCCATCTTCATAAGTGAGCGCCACGGCGGGAACCGGTAGATGTTGCGGGCCCGAGAGCAGATCAGTCTGTAAGATGCGACCGGGCTGACGGGCGTGCTCGATGAACCCGACGACGCCCTGGCGGGCCAGGGCCTCCGGCGAACCCTGGGGGCTGTCTTCTTCGGTGGGATTGTCAAGGGTGAGGTTGCGCGGTGGATCGCGAAAGACGAACTTGCCATGCAGGTCACGACCGGCGAAGTCCTGTTTCAGGCCGCGCCCAACGTAGGCCACTTCCGCCGTGATGCCCTCTTTAGGCGTCGCACCGGAGCCGAGAATGGCGACACAGTTGAGTTCCTGCGCGACCGGCGCAACCACGCGCAGGCGCGATTCGTGGTGATACCAGGCCTTGACGCCTGGGACCCGGTCCACCCGCACCTGGACGCCCGCCCGGCGGAACTGGTTTTCGATGTACTGCGCCGCTTGATGTTCGCGCTCGGTGGCGGCATGGCGCGGCCCCAGCGAGGCAATGGTCTTGACATCTTCAGCCATGCGTCCGGCGTTGATGCTGAGCCGGAGCTGAATTTCAGGTGTCGGTAGCGTATTCATCAAAGACGACCTCCCCCAGCCGGCATAGGACAAGGCTCAAACGACGATCACCTCAAGGCCGGCCTGGCGCAGCGCGTCCACGGCATCGCCTGGCGCGCCGCTATCGGTGATCACGGTCTGAATGGCTTCCACAGGGGCAACGAAGGCAGCAGAGAGCTTGTTGAACTTGGTATGATCGGCGACCACGATGACCTGGGTGCCGGTGCGGATGATTTCGCGATCCGTCATCGTCTCGGGCAGATATTCGTTCATCAAGCCTTGCCGGGGATGGATGGCGTGGATGCCGATGATCACTTTATCGGCGCGCAACTCCTTGAGGGCCTGCTCGGTCAAATGCCCGATCATGGAGAGTTCGGACGGGCGCAGCAACCCGCCGACGATAATGAGGGTAATGTTGGGGTCACCCGCGAGCACATTGGCCACGTTCAAGGCATTGGTGATGACGGTGATGCGGCGCTTGCCCACCAGGGCACGGGCGACCTCAAGGGTGGTTGTGCCCGAACCGATGAAGACGGTTTCGCCATCCGCCACGCGTTCGGCAGCAGCTTGCCCAATGCGCCGCTTTTCCTCGGCCTGTTCGGTGGTGCGTTGATAGATGGGGGGTTCGGGCGCAGCCTGTTCGGCGCGCAAAGCGCCGCCGTGCGTTCGCCGCAAATGACCGTTCTCGGACAGTTCTTCCAGATCGCGGCGAACGGTGGCTTCGCTGACGCCGAAGTGGCGGCTCAGTTCCGCCACCGTAGCCTGGGCATTTTCCTGGACGAGTTGGAGAATCCGCTGTTGCCGTTCGCTCTTGAGCAGGTTAGCAGGCATGCAAAGCCTCCCGGAAACGCGCACAAACGAACAGATTCATTCGCATTCTATCACAGAATATGCTCGTTTGTCAAGTGATTCCATCATAAATGATCAGATTCCGTCATACCGAAGGGAACGATCAAGCAACTTCCAACAATGTGGAGGAGCAGGGTCGGCGGGGCTATGACAACAGCCTAATAGATTACGGGCACTGAATCACGCCCTGTGCCCACAGGCAGCCGCCACAGGCCGGGAAGGTGTTGCCGAGGCAGTCAGCTTCGTTCGCCTCAGACAGGTCGCAGCCGCCGCAGAAGGTGCAGACCGCGAAAGCGAATCCCTGTACGCGCTCACGGTAGGCGACGTAGTCGGGGTCGTTCCACAGATCGATCAGGTCACGTTCCCCCACGTTGCCAATCACGTGCCGCCGGGAGACGCGCTTGCGCCCATGCAGGTAACTGACGTGGGTATACAGCAGCGGCGGGCATGGGCTGACGCTGCCGTCCCAGCCGACCGCCATCGAGCCGCTCTCAATGAACGTGCAGACATCGTTGGCACCGCCCAGATTATCGCCGGCGAAGGTCACATTGCAACCACTGCGCAGCGCCCGGAAAAAGGCTTCGCGGGTGACCGCATTGATCTCCATCTTGGGCAGGCTCAGCCGTGGCAACCATGGCGAGGGCAGGTAAGTGATGTCGCTCAAGGTGCGCTCGTAAAGCACCTCATCGCACATCTCGGCTGAGTAGGGCAGGATATTCGTCACCGAGAACCGGGTCGCGCCGAGCCGCCGACCGATGGCGATCACCTGGGGCAAATCGGCGATGTTCCGCTTCATAGCCACAAAGGCGATGCCGATCTCCGGTCGGGGACGATGCGCCGGCGGGCGGGCCCGGCGGAAGCCGGCCAGGTTTTCAAGAACCTCGGGCAGGGCCGCGCCCAGGCGCACGTCGGCGTAGCTCTCCGGCGTCGCGCCATCCATTGAGACCCACAACACGTCCAGCCCTGCCTCGATCAGCCGGCGCGAGCGTTCTTCGCTGAGCAGCGTCCCGTTGGTGATCAGTTCGGCGGTAGTGCCCAGGGCCTTGACGCGGGCGACCATCTCGATGGTGCGCGGGTGCGCCAAAGGTTCGCCCAGGCCACCGAAAAAGACTGTCGGCGGTGGCGAGATGGCCTCCAGGCCGGCCAGGATACGGGCGAAGGTCGCTTCCGACATCTGGCCCAGTTCGACGTCCCAGGTGTTGCGAACACAGATACGGCAGGCGATGTTGCAGCGATTGGTAGGTTCAACGTACACCTTAGCCAGATGGGTGGCGGGCCAGTGCAGGCGCACAACGTTCGTATCCTCGTCAATCCGAACCCGCGCGCCGGGCTTAAGCCCATAGCGGGAGGTTACCTCTGGGGGCAGCACCAACCGCCCCTGTGCGTCTACTTCCGCCCATGTAGTTGACTTTGAGTTCATCGCCTCTTCCTACCACACCGGCAATTCGCCCCGCGCCAGCCGCGCCGTGAAATCACTCATCGTCGCCAGTTCGTGTTCGATGACCGATTCGACCGCCGGCTTGACGTCGGCCAGCGCCACCCCTTGCTGCAAGATCAACTGGGCCGACGCGATCAAGGGCTGGTTGATCGGTTTGCCGATCTGGCTGCACAGCCACACATACACCTCGCGCAACCCCGGCACACTGGCGTAGATCTCCGCCGCCATGCGATGCGTCAGCAGTGTGTAGATTTTGCCGACATGGCTGACCGGGTTCTTGCCCGCGGCGGCTTCCGTGCTCATGGGCCGGTTCAAGGCGATGACGCCGTTGACCTTATTGCCTCGCCCGACCTGGCCGCAGTCGCCTCCTTCCGCCGAGGTGCCCAGCACCGTCAGGTACATGCCCCCTTCACCGCGGGCCGGGTCATCCAGTGTGTTAATGGTTACCGTAATCCGGTCTAGCGTCCGCAGTTCGCGTGCCAGGTACTCCTCCAGCGCGACCTGAATCTCTTGCTTGCGTGCAAAGTAGGCCTCGGCGCTCGGCACAAAGCGGTCCACAAACGCCAGCGCGACAGTCAACGTCAATTCGCGGTCACGGCGATAGCCCATCACCTTCACATCCTCGCCGGCTTCAGGGAAGCTCTGCTTGAACTCCGGCGAATTCAGGTAGCGTTCGGTGGCGAAGACGATCCGCTCCGTTTGGGTCAGAGGGGCGTAGCCGACCGCCGCCGAGGTATCATTGGCACCGATGACCTCGCGCTCAAAGATATCGGTGAGTTCCGGCGAGCCTTCCTTCAATTCGTTCTGAAAAACGATGTGCTGATCCGGGTCCACGAACCGCAGGTTGTGCCGCAGCCAATCCTTGGCGCTGGTTTCGGCAATAGCGCCGACGTCCAGGCGCTTGCCCTTATACTCGGCCGTGGCGCGGTCGCCGAACACCAGGCGCATCGGTTCCAGCACAGTGCCTCCGCCCAGGCGCGGCTGGGTGCGCCCGGCGACGAGCAGCCCTTTGTCAATGTTGTGGTGGAGAATGCGGCCAAACGTATTCAGGTATTCGCGGCACAGATTGACCGAGACCTGTTCCATAATCGCATCGCAGATCGAGTCGGGGTGGCCCGTCCCTTTTCGCTCGACCAACTCTACCCGCTGCTGCTCGACGGGCGTTTGCTTCAGTTCCTCAATAGTGATGTTAGACATCCCAATCTCCTTTCCGGATCACATCTATGCCCCCTTGATTTGCTGATCGCCCCAGACTCCGGCGATAGGCCGTCCACACTGCGGGCAGCGCCCGCCGCGCAGCGCGTTCAGCAGCACATCGAACCCTAACCGGCGAATCAGCAGCGCGCCGCATGCCGGGCAGATCGTGTTATCGTAGCGGTGACCGGGCACGTTGCCGACATAGACGAATTCCAACCCGGCCTCCTTACCGATGTGCCAGGCGCGTTCCAGTGTCTGAACCGGTGTGGGCGGCGCATTGAACTTATAGGCCGGATAGTAACCGCTCACGTGCCAGGGCACCTCCGGCCCCAGTTCGGCCACAATGCGCCCGGCGATCCCGCGCAGCACCTCATCCGCATCGTTGACCGTCGGGATGACCAACGTCGTGATTTCGAGGTGCACGCCGCGGGCGCGTGCCAGCCGGCAGGTGGCCCATACTTTGTCCACATCAATGCCTTTGCAGAATCGCTTGACCGCCGCGGCATCCCCCTTCACGTCCACGTTCATAGCGTCCAGGCCGGCATCAATCAGGAGGGACAACGCCTCTGCTGTCATATAGCCGTTGGTCACATAGGTGTTGTACAGGCCGTGCTGCCGCGCCAGACGAAACACGTCCAGCGACCACTCCAACGACAGGGTCGGCTCGTTGAATGAAATAGACGTTCCCCGACAGCCGGCATTCTCCGCCAGCTCCACGAACCGTTCTGGTGAGACGTACTTGCCTCTGCCCGGCGGCGGCACCTTGCTGATGTCCCAGTTCTGGCACCAGGGGCAGCCGAAGTTGCATGACCAGCTTCCTGCGGTCAGCGCGGATGTGCCGGGGTAGAAATGGTAAAATGGCTTCTTCTCGATCGGGTTGTCTGCCAGGGATGACACCGCGCCGTAAATCAGCGTTACCAATCTCCCACCGCGATTCTGCCGCGTGCGGCACCAGCCAAAGCCGCCGGCGACGATCGTGCAGCGCCGTTCGCAGACGTGACAGCGGACTTTGCCGTTCGTCTTCTCTTGCAGAAGTGACTCTCGGACAAAGGAGCTTTCTATTCTGCTAGCTGCGGCTGGATCTGTCTCTGACATCTTGGGCGAACCCCGTGCCCCTTATCGTCCGCGTCGGCAGCGAATTCGAGAAGGCCATCACGAGCCTGGAAATGTCCTGCGGCCAGGGCGATTATATCACGCCCGGCGGCGCAGGCAATTTGATCGCCCGGCTATACGGTTATTACGCCAGGGGGAGTTTAATGTACGTTGGCTGAGGGAGATGGGCGGGACAGGACTCGAACCTGCGACCGTCCGGATGTAAGCCGGATGCTCTATCCAACTGAGCTACCCGCCCTCGTTTTCATTATAACGTAATTTGGGGGCTTGACAAATAGAACATCTGTGCTATACTGGTGTCAGCGCGTATCTATGAACCTGTGTCACGTACGAGGAGGCAAGGGATGACATCACCATCTAACGCCAAGCCGCTGCCCCCAGCCGGTGGCAACGGCAAGGCCCAGGAGCATGTTTCGCGACCGGCCGGTCCTTCGCTGCCGCTCAGAACTCACCCTGAACGCAGTGAAGGGATGACATTTTCAGGCGACGGCCACAAGCCCGGCGAAGCGCCGATTGATATTATCCTGATCTGGGGCCGGCCTGGGGTCGGCAAGACGATCTTCGGCCTGGGTTCTCCCTACCGCCCCATCCTGGTCCTCGACACCGAACGCTCGGCCAAGCTGTACCAGGCTCACTTCACCTTCGACTGGCAAGACTGCACTACCTACTCAGGCCCAGAGGGGCTATCCAACGCGCTGCACGCCATCCGCCCCGGCCAGTACGGCACCGTCATTGTAGACACCGCCACGCAATGGTGCGAGTGGGTGGCGCGGGCTATCTTCCAGCGCGAGAGCCATCGCGCCGAAAAGCAATCCCAACTCGTCTGGGGCATGGTCAAGCAGGAGGTCCGTCAGACCATCCAGGAGTTGCTGAACAAGGTCCAGGTGATCGTCTTCACAGCCCATGACCGGACCAAGTACAACTCACCGTTCTCTGAGCGCGAGCCCAGAGTGCTCGATCCTATCATCGAGTACGCCACGGTGGCGCTGCAATTGGAGCGTGGCCCCAACGAGCGCATCCCGCGCGGCGTGGTGACCAAATCGCGCATCCTGGCCTTGCCGCCCCACCTGCCTAAAGCCACCTGGGAGGCCCTGCTGCATTACGTCACCCACCCGGCCGACTGGGCGCATCTGAAGGCCGAGGAGCGTGTGCCCGAAGAGGTGCTGTATCCCGATCTGACCCGGCGCATGGCCGCGCTGATTGACGCGTAGACATAGGGACCTATAATTGCGGTAGAAACCCGTTTTCCGACAGAAAACAGGTTTCTCCCCCTGAGGAGGAACGGAATGGCTAGCGTGATCGAACGTGATCTGCGTGAGCAGTTGCTTGATCGGCGCCGGAGGCTGCAGACCGCCATCGCCGAATTCGAGGACACCACCCACCTGGTCCACCTGCTGCAAGAGGTGGATGCCGCCCTGGAGCGCATGAATCAAGGCACGTATGGTTTGTGCGAAGTGTGCCATGAGTCAATTGAGATAGAGGCGCTTATGGCGAATCCTCTGGTCCGGGTCTGCCTGGGCGACCTGACCCCTGACCAACAACGCGCACTTGAAGACGATCTGGAGTTGGCCTCCCGCATCCAGGCCGAACTCTTGCCGCAGCACCATCTCAGCTTCGACGGTTGGGAGATTTCCTACTACTATGAGCCGGCCGGGCCGGTGAGCGGCGATTACTGCGATGTGGTCAAGCCTGAGGCCGCAGACGGGGACCTGCTCTTCCTCTTAGGCGATATTTCGGGTAAAGGGGTGGCGGCTTCGATGCTTATGGCTCACCTGCACGCCATCTTTCGCAGCCTCATCAGCGCTGACCTGCCGGTTCACCGGCTGGTCGAGCGAGCGAACCGGATTTTCGGTGAGAGCACGTTGTCTTCGTACTACGCGACACTGGTGTGCGGGCGAGCCAGTCGCTCGGGAGCGGTCGAGGTCTGCAATGCCGGCCACCCTGCGCCGCTATGGATGCGGGGGCGGCAGGTCCTCAGCATCGAGGCCACCGGTCTGCCGGTGGGGCTGTTCGCCAGCGGGCAATACTCGGCGAGAAGGCTGCAATTGGCTCCCGGCGATAGCCTTTTCCTGTACACCGATGGCCTGACCGAGGCGCGGAATCAAGCGGATGTCGAATACGGCGTGGAGCGGCTGTCCAGCCTGCTGAGAGATTGTGATTCATTCTCGCCACAGGGGCTCATCAGCGCTTGCCTGGAAGACCTGACAGCTTTCCGCTCCGGCGCGCCGAAGACAGACGACTTGACCCTCATGGCCATCCGGCGGACCTAGAGAAAGCGGGCGCTAGCGTCCCATTCCGTCCAGCGGCAGACGCACGATGAAGCGTGTGCCCAGGCCCGGTGCGCTCTCAACCGAGATCGTGCCGCCATGCGCCTGCACGATCTCGCGGCTGATCGCCAGGCCCAGCCCGGCCCCAGCGCCGGAACGCGCCCGCGACTTGTCCACCTGGTAGAAGCGCTCGAAGATACGCGGCAGGTCCTCGGCCGGGATGCCGGTGCCGGTATCGGCGACCTCGACGGTGAGGAGGTGTGGAGACCGGGCGGCTGGCCTGGCGGATGTCCCCCCAGCCACCGATGCACTGAACGCTCTGACCGTCACTCTCCCACCCGCCGGGGTATGTTGGAGGGCATTGTCAATCAGATTGCTGAACACCTGCGCCAGCCGGTCGCCATCGCCGATCAGGCGTGGCAGGTCAGGGGTCTGGACCTCCAACTGGACACCGGCCTGCTGCGCCCGCAAAGCGAAGCGCTCGGCGCAGGCCCCCAGCACCGCCTTCAGGTCCACCGGCTCGCGCCGCATCACCATCTGGCCTGAATCCAAGCGGGCCAGGTCCAGCAGGTCCTCAACCAGGCGGCGCATCCGCTCGGCCTCGGCATGGATCACGCTGGCGGCGTGGTGCACCGCCTGCCCATCCATCGCTGTGCCGTCGAGGATGGCCTGGGCGAAGCCCTGGATTGACGTCAGCGGTGTCTTGAGTTCATGGGACACATTAGCGACAAAATCGCGCTGGGCCTGTTGACTGGCCTTCACTTGTTGGACCATATAGTTGAAGCTGGTCGCCAACCCTTTGACCTCGTCGGGGCCGCTGACCGGCAGGGTCTGGCTGAAGTCGCCGTGAGCAATCGCCTGCGCCGCCTGCGCCGTGCGCTGCAAGGGCTGGGCCACTGAGCGGGAAATGTACACCGCCAGCAAAATGGAAAGCACCAGGCCGACGATGCCAGCGATAAACAACTGCGGCACAATGACCAGTTCTGCCAGCAGCCCCACCAGTGGCACGTTAGACCGGGGCGCAGCCACGATCAGGGTCTTGGCCTGGCCCTCCGCAACGGCGATGGGCAGCTCGTCGGCAACAAACAACCAGCGGTCCCAGGCGGACGGCCCGCCGGGCAGGGAGATCACGCCGCGCCGCCGACCATCGGGCAGGCGTTGTACCTGTGCGCCCTGCAGCGGCTGAGTGTTGACCGCCAGGCGTTGTTCGGTATCGAGGATGACCATCCCCCGTTGATCCAGGAGCAAAATGCGCCGCCCCGGCCCTAATCGCCCCGCCACCTGGCCGAGGGCCCGCTCCAGCCGCGACAGAGACATGTTCTGCAGCGGTTCGGCTTCGAGCGTCGCCAGGATGGCGCCCACATCCGTGTTCAAATTGCGATAAGTCACCTGGTCCAGCAGCGGGCTTGCTCGCAGCAGCAACAGCAGCGCCAGCGCCACTACCGCCAGGCAGACCACGATAATCACGATATAAGAGAGGAGGAGTTGAGCGCGTAGACTGTTCATCAGTCGGTAACTAACTTATAACCCACCCCCCACACCGTCTCGATCTTGACACTGCTATCGCCCAGCTTATGGCGCAGGTGGGCGACATGCACATCCACGGTGCGGCTCTGGCCATAGAAGTCGAAGCCCCAGACCAGATCGAGCAGCTGCTCGCGGCTGAGCACCAGCCCACGATGCTCGGCCAGTGCCAGCAACAGGTCAAACTCCTTGCTGCGCAACTCGACCGGCCGGCCCCGCACCGTCACTTCGCGCCGGCCCGGATCGATCACCAGGTCGCCGACCTGCAGCGGCTTGTCGCTGCTGGCAGGCCGCGTCGAGCGCCGCAGGATGGCCTTGACACGGGCGACCAACTCACGCGGATTGAAGGGCTTGGTCATGTAGTCATCGGCACCCAACTCCAAGCCGACGATCTTGTCGATATCATCATCGCGGGCGGTCAGCATCAGGATGGGCACATCCGAAGTCGCCCGCACGCGCCGGCACACCTCCCAGCCATCCACGCCGGGCAGCATCAGGTCCAGGACGATGAGTGCCGGCATCTGGCGCTCGATCATCGCCAGTGCCTTAGCGCCATCGCCGGCCGTTTCGACCTGAAAGCCCTCCTGCTCCAGATACAGGCGTGCCAGGTCCACAATGTTGCGTTCATCGTCCACCACCAGGACCGTGTCTTTGGACATTTGTAAGATTCCTTACAGAACTATTTTGCTAACCGCCATCATAATAATTATTACACAGGGTGCTGACCCACCTGGTGTCATGGCCCCACACGGACCCCAGCCGCGTGGGGCTATCCTTTTGCTGCCTCAAATTCGGCCAGGGCCTGAGCAGTGTACGGGCTTTCGGCCATTTGCAAGATGACCGGAAGCGGCAGCGTCACATGCTGCGCTCCGGCCTGTAATGCCGCGACTGCCTCCTCCGGCGATTTAAGGCTTGCCGCCAAGACCTCTACCTTACGGTGGGCCAGGACCTCGACCATCTGGTGCACCAGCGCCGGCCCATCACCCAACAGCCGCGTGCTGCGGTTCACGTAAGGGATGATGTAGCGTGCCCCGGCCTCAGCGGCCAGATAAGCCTGGGCCGGGGTAAACAGGGCTGTCACCGCGCACAGCACCCTATCCCTGAAATGGTGAACCAGGCGCAGCCCTTCCAGGGTACAGGGCACCTTCATGATCACCTGGGCAGGGCTGATGGCTTTGGCCTGCTCGACCTCGGCGAGCATGGCGGCGAAGTGGGGGCCGCTGAGCTGGTAGAACACCGGGCCGGGGATGATCGTGCATAGCTCGGCGATGACTTCCAGCGCCGGGCGGCCGGTGCGGGCGATCAGCGTGGGGTTAGTGGTGATGCCGGCCACGAAGCCCAGCTTATGCGCCTGGCGGGCGTCCTCCGCATCGGCGGAATCCAGGAATAGGCTCATCGCAGTTCCTCTATCCTCTCACGCAGCGTCATGGGGCCGGCGTTGCAAATTCTTCGGGCGTCAGAAATGTCCCCTCACCGTGCAGGTCACGTGAGGTGATATTCCAGGCGGGATCGAAGTGGATCTCGGCGTACATCAGTTGGAAGCAGCGGCCGTCCATGATCTCCTTGCGCAGGACATAGCCGCCCTGATCGTAGTCCGGGTGGATCTCAAACTTACGGTCCACGCGCAGGCGCAGCTTCTCGCCGCAGCGGTCGCAGCGCACGTACAGCCAGAAAGCATCACGGTCGCGTTCGCCGGGCGCGCCACCGGTGAGCATAGAGGACAGGCGTTTCAGGAAGCTCATTTCGGCATCCTCCTACAGATGGCGATATGCGCCCCCACTCGGGGCTATTTCCAGGACCAGAACGATCAGCCGATCATTCTCAACCGCATAAACAGCGTCAATCCGTGTGCATCAGCGTCCCGTTTTCTAACTGCCCACCTTCTGCACATCCGTCTTCTTTTGCCCCTGGTCGCGGGCGCGCGGGCCGACCATGCGCTCCTCGCCTCTCAGCAGCCGCTGAATATTCGCCCATAGCGCGACGTAAACCAGCACGGCGGTGATCAGGGCGTAGCCCAGGACGTAGGCCCAGGGCGAGAGCCCCTGCAGCGCCCGGACTGTGAAGATAAGCAGGATCGTCAGGGCCACGAACATCGAGGCAACCGAGGCATAGCCCGTGCCCAGGAGCACGAGCAGGCCGGCCGGGACGAGGATCACGGCCGAGAACAGCCAGAGCGCCGTGGCAGCACCCAGGTTGGGCCCGGTCCCGGCCCCCCCTCTGAAGCGGATGAAGACCGAGTAGTTGTGGCCCAGTACTGCGGCTGCACCGGCCAGCGCCTCGGCCCACGGCTGGATCGGCTGGCCTGCTGCCAGCCGGCGCGCCAGTTCGACGGCGACGATGCCCTTCAGAAAGTCGGCCACGGCGGTCAGAACGCCCGCTCCCATTCCACCAGCGCGCATCGCATTCGTCCCCCCGGTGCGCCCGCTGCCCACCTGCGTCACATCACGCCCGGTCAACCGGCGCACCACCACGTAGCCGAACGGGATCGCCCCCAGGAGATAGCCGATGACCAGCGCAGCGAGCAGGATGGGCATAGCCGTCATGGTGCCTCGTTCTCAATGTGCACGGGGACCTCCGTGACCTGCCGCTCCACGATGCGGAAGGCCCGCAACTCTGGATGAGAGCGGTCCGTCAGGGAGACGATGGCATAGAAGGCGTCCGGATAGTAGGCGCGGGCGATATCCGTCGGCGAAGGCTCGCCCGGCCCGGCCGGGTGCGAGTGGTAAATGGCCAGCAACTCCCAACCACGCGCCTCCATATCCAGGAAGGCTCTGACCTGTTCGCGCGGGTCCATCTTGTACTCAACCGGGCTGTGCAGTACGTTGGTGCCGGGATAGACTGCGAGGACGCGCCCTGCTAGGCCGGCCAGTAGCCCACAGGCCTCGTTGGGCCACTCCACCTGCACCTGGGCGACGATCTGTTTCCACTGTCCGGCGCTGAGCGTAAGCATGCTGCTTTCTCGGCAACAAGCAGGGTCATTATAACAGCCCTGGCACCCCCTTGACAAACCGGACAAGTCGGGTATAATTTAGGTAAGCCTAAAATCAATCCTGGGGGAACGTAATGCCAGCCGAAGTCACGCAAGAGTATTCTACCGCAATTCAGGATTACCTGAAGACCATCTATAGCCTCCAGCAAGACCAGGAGCGCGTCATGACCTCGGCTATTGCCCAGGCGCTGGACAAAGAGCCCGGCTCAGTCACCGGCATGATCCAGAAGCTGGCTCAGAACAACCTGCTGGACTACGAACGCCACCACGGTGTGCGCCTCACCCCCAACGGCGAGAAGATCGCGCTTGAGGTCATCCGCCATCACCGCTTGATCGAGCTGTACCTGACCCAGGCGTTGGGCTATCGCTGGGACGAGGTCCATGCTGAGGCGGATCGGCTGGAGCACGCCATTTCAGAGGAACTGGAGGACCGCATTGCGGCGGCACTGGGCAATCCGGCCTTCGACCCGCATGGCGAGCCCATCCCTAGCAGGGAGGGGACACTGCCGGAAGCCGGCAGCAGCAGCCGCCTGGCCGAGCTGGAGGTTGGCCAGCCGGCCGTGATCAACCGCATCAGTGAGCAGGACCCGGCCCTGCTGCATTACCTGGCCGACCTGGGCCTGCGGCCGCAGGTTGCAGTCGTCGTGCGCGAACGCGCCCCCTTCGGCGGGCCGCTGCTCGTCCAGATCGGTGCGCAGGCCCACGCCATCAGCCGCGATGTGGCTCAGAACGTCTTCGTCACACCCTTATCTGAATAGGATCACAATCTAACCGCAAAGACCGCAGAGGTTCGCCTAGATTCCTTTGCGCCCCTGGCCGTCTTTGCAGTTAATCAGGGACAAATTCGATGGAAGAAGTCAAATTGGAGACCAGACCGACCGGCGCTCCCCTCTCCCGCCGTGATTTCCTGCGGCTGGGCGCGATGGGAGCTGTGGGGGTAGCCGGTATAGCTGCCCTGGCGCGGACAGGCACGGCACCCTCCCCTCCACTCTCTGCATCCCCGCTCTCCGAGCTTGGGGAGAGGGGGATAGGGGGTGAGGGCCCCGACCCACACGCCGGCCACAGCCAGGCCCACGCCATGGCCATGACCGTCGGCGAAGTGGATCACGCCCGCAACGGCTTCAACCCCAGCGACCTGCTGACCGACTTCGACCCCGGCCAGGTCAGCACCCTGCCCAACGGCCAGACGCTGCACGAATACGAGTTCGTCGCCTACGACAAGTCGCTGGAGATCGCTCCTGGCGTCGAGTACCCCGCCTGGACTTACAATGGGCGCGTGCCCGGCCCGACCATCCGCGTGAGCGAGGGCGACCGCGTGCGCATTCATTTCATTAACGCCGGCACGCACCCGCATACCCTCCACTTCCACGGCATCCACCCATCGGAGATGGACGGCGTGCCCGGCACCGGCCCAGGCGCCATCGCCCCCGGCCAGAGCTTCACCTACGAATTTGACGCCGGGCCCTTTGGCCTGCACCTGTACCATTGTCACGCCTTCCCGCTGGCCAAGCATATCGCCAAGGGTCTGTATGGGGCTTTTATCATTGACCCGAAGCAGGGTCGCCCGCCGGCTAAAGAGCTGGTGATGGTCATGAACGGCTTCGACGTGGACTTCGACAACAAGAACGAGTTCTACGCCGTCAATACCATCCCCTTCCATTACCAGAACCATCCCATCCCGATCAAGGCCGGTGAACTGGTGCGCATCTACCTGGTCAATCTCCTGGAGTTCGACCCGATCAACTCTTTCCACCTGCACGCCAACTTCTTTCACTATTACCCGACCGGCACCAGCCTGATGCCGTCCGAGTACACCGATACCATCGCCCAGATGCAGGCGCAGCGCGGCATCCTCGAATTCCGCTATCAGTTCCCCGGCTACTATATGTTCCATGCCCATAAGACCGAGTTTGCCGAGCTGGGCTGGTCGGGCCTGTTCCTGGTGGAGGCCTAAGCGATGCCTGAGACGACCCTGACGCAGAGCGCAACCTCGGGCCGCAAACTCCGCCTGGGCACACTGGCGCTGCTCATCCTGCCGCTCCTGGCCCTGGCTGGAGTCATCGCGGCCTTCCTCCTGGGCGGGGCCGGTCTGGCGACGATCGAGCCAGCAGCGCCGCTCCAGAAACTGAGCTTTGAGCGCACCGTGCTCCGGCCCGGCCAGATCGAGCTGCATGTGCGCAACACCGGCCCAAGCGAATTGACGTTGGCCCAGGTGATCATCAACGATGCGCTCTGGCCGATGCACGTCACACCCTCGGCGACGCTGCCGCGCCTGGGCCAAGCGACGGTCACCCTGGATTACCCCTGGGTGCGGGGCGAAGCCTACACGCTCAAGCTGCTGACCTCAGCCGCCATCCCGTTTGAGGTCAACGTCCCCGTGGCCGCCGAGACGCCGCAGCCGCAGCCGCGCACCTTCTGGAGCTTCACCCTCATCGGCCTGTACGTGGGCGTCATCCCCGTCTATCTGGGACTTTTGTGGTTCCCGGCGCTGCGGCAACTGGGCCGGCGCTGGATGAACTTTCTGTTGGCGGTGACGATCGGCCTGCTGATTTATCTGGGCATTGAGACGCTGGCCGAAGCGCTGGAGGTCGCCGGCCAGGTGCCGGGGCCGTTCCAGGGTGTGGGGTTGGTCGGGTTGGGGGCGGTGGTGGCATTCCTGC
>CADDZL010000047.1 GCA_902812335.1 Chloroflexota bacterium
CAGATCGGTTACATCCGCCGGGCGACGCGACAGCCCCAGCGCGACCAGAACCGCCAGCAGCAGCCAGATAAACGGCTGCTGATAGAGTTGATGGAAATTGGGCGAGGCCCACTCCTGGATGAAGTCCTGGAGCACGCCGATGTTGACGGTCCTGAATGGATACAACAGCATCTGCGCCCCGTTGGGGTTGAGCGGGATGACCAGCGCACTGAGGGCGACAGCCCCGGCCAGCCTGCCGATCTCGCGCCAGCTCAGCCCCGGTACGTCGCGACGCCCCAGCAGCCGGTTGATGGTCTCGCCCACGAGATAGCAACCGATCAGGATAAACCCGGCGGCATAGCCGGCATGCAGGTTGGCCCACAACAGGAAGATGGGTGGGAGCCAGAGCAAACCTAACCCCCCGCCCCCCTTCCTTATGAGGGGAGGGGTCGGGAGAGAGGTCAGGCAGCCCCGTTTGTAGTCATAGAGCAGATAGCCGACGGCTGCCGTCAGCAGGAATGAGACCATCTGCGGCCGCGGCGCCCAGATGACGCCCGACACTGTGGCTGCCAGGATGAGCGTGAAAGCCCGCAGAAAGACACCGCCCTCACACTGCCGGTAGACGAAGGCGAAGGCCAATGTCGCCAGCGCAGCCACGAACAGGCCCAGCCCCACCTCTCCCAGCAAAACCGAGACCTCATACAGGCCAACCTGCGCCAGCCAGCTCTGATCAATCCAGGGCGCGCCGGCTTTGGTGAATGAGAACGGGTCGGTATGCGGGATACCGCGCGTCTCCAGAATGTACCGGCCGCTGCGCAAGTGCCACCACATATCGGTATCGGTCGGGACGCGCACGGCCATGGTGAATAGCGCGATGAATAGGACAATGGTGACCACCTGCTGCACCTGCAAGCTGCGCAGCCGTGCGCTTATCCTTGCCTCCCCTCTCCCACCACATGGGAGAGAGGCCGGGGGTGAGGGTTGATTAGCGATTGATCCCAAGCTCATCGGGCACAACCTTGCGTGACAGATCGTAAAACACGTGATACGAGCCGATCTGCTGCTCTTCAAAAGTGACGCCAAGCCCCCACAGCCGGTCACGGATGAGCGCATCCAGGCGCGGGTGGTTGGTCGTCACATAAACCGCCGTCGGGCTGGCGGCGACCGCTCGGATATAGGCCGGATAACGATTGTCACGGGGCGTGTAGCGCAGATCAGCCTTATACGGCAACTCAGCCGAGAGGATAATCCGCTCATCCGACAGGAAGGCGATGGGGAACGTCACCCAGTAGTTGCTATAGCCCCGCTCGCCACCGTGTGCCAGCAGAAAGTCGATCAATTCCTGCTCGTGGCCGGGTTCAAGCTGGCTGATGGGGTCGAACTGCGTGGTCAGGCCGGGCGGATTGTGGGCCAGGGCCCAGGCATTGCCAGCCAGGTTATAGCCCAGCACCGCCACCAGCGCAGCCCAGGCCAGACCAGGCCGCCTTGGGCGCACATGCGCCAGCAGCACACCCAGCGCCAGCGCCATCGGTACGTACAACGGCAGGAAATACCGCCCACTGGGGTCAGCCCCGAAGGGCGTCAGGATGAAAGCGGCAACCAGGGTCAAGCCCACGCCCCATAAAAGCGGCCAGGCTCCATCCGACCAGGCCAGCCGTGATCGCAGGGGGGTTGCGGCAAAAACGCCCGCCCGCAGCCAGATGACCAACGCCGGAACCGCCAGGAAGGGCAGGATCGCTTCGACCGACCAGGGTGGCCGCAGGCCGGCGAGCGCCGGCAAACCGAAGAACAGCAGGTTAAGCGTATGCGCCCACATATTGCCCAGCAGCCCGGCCGAAGACGCACCGGCGATAGCCGAACCGCCCAACTCACTCAGGACGGCTTGACCGTGCGCCAGCAAATACAGCCACCACGGACTGCTGCCGCAGGCGAAGCCCAATCCGGCCAGCAGGAGCCCACGCCACCCCTGTCGGCCAACGCGTACCGGCAGGAAGACGGCCAGCGGCACCAGGTAAACCAGGATCAGGCCGAATGTCCAGAAGCCCAGCCCGGCCAGCATGCCAAAGGCCAGCCAGCGACTCAACCGCTGGCGGTCCTCGTGCACCAGCCGGTGGCCCAGCAGGAGCAGTACGTTGCCCAGGAGCAGCGTCTCGCCATAGCCGCCCAGCGACGCCGTCGTATAGAGCGTCAGCAAGACGGGAGGGAAGGCCATGACTGCTGTTGCGATTCGCGCTGCCACTTCGTCCCGCAGGGTATGCCGCGCCAACAGATACGTCGTCCCGATCAGGGCAGCGTATAGCACAGTCTGTACTACCCGGATCGCTGCCACCGATGGCCCTAGCAGCGCCGAGGCGAGGGCGACCAGCCAGGCGTCGAGGCTGCCCATGTAGGCCTGTCCATAGAAGAAGACCGGGCGCTCCCCCACCAGTATGTGCTTCGTCATCAGCGCCACGATGGCCTCATCCGCGTTAAAGGGGACCGCCCCGGTTGCCAGGATCAGCCCGCGCAGGGCGACCGCCCCCAGCATGATCCCGGCCGGCCAGACCCAATAGGCCACTGCCCACCTCTCTGCTCTCTCCCCTTCCCTGACAGGGGAGGGGGCGGGGGAGAGGTCTTTGCCCACCGCAGTTACTGGGACTAGTGCGCTATTGTCGCCGGGCATCGCAACCGTAATAATGCGGGGTGATGAAACGCCTGCTCCCTTTGGCTCTTTTCGCCCTGGCCGTTGCGGCCCGGCTGTTACCTGGGCCCCGCACGATTGATGACGCTTTCATCACCTTCCGCTATGCTCGCAATCTCGTCGCCGGCCTGGGCTTCGTCTACAACCCCGGCGAACACGTCCTGGGCACGACCACACCGCTATATACGCTCCTGCTGGCCGGACTCGCACGCTTGCTGGGCACTGGTGCCTATCCTGACCTCGCACTGATCCTGAACGCTCTGCTCGAAGGGCTATCGGTCGTCTTGCTCTACCGCCTGGGCCAGGCCACGAGCGGCAGCCGGGCCTTCGGCGCGGCGCTGGGCCTCTTGTGGGCCATCTCACCCATGGGCGTGACCTTCGCCATCGGCGGTATGGAGACGTCCCTGGTCACGTTCCTGCTGATTGCCACCTTCTACGCCTACGTTGTCAATCGCTCACGGCTGGCGGCGGCAGTCGGTGGGCTGGCGACGCTGGCCCGCCCCGATGCGCTCCTTGCCCCGGCCTTGACGCTGCTCGATGCCACCTGGCGCCGGCGGCGATTGCCCTGGGTCGAGGCCTGCTTATGGTTCGCAGTCGTTGCGCCCTGGCTGGTTTTCGCCACCTGGTACTTCGGCGGCCCGCTGGGCCAATCCATCATCGCCAAATCGGTGGCCTACCATCTGCCCCCCGCAGCCGCGCTCGTCAACTGGCTCCAGGTCTTGAGTGTACCCTTCTTTGAGCATCAAGCCATCCCCAGCTACCCACCCCTTATTGGTCTGATCGTCTATATGACGCTCTATCTGGTCGGCGCTCGCGACCTCGTCCGCCGCTGCCCACACAGCCTGCCGCTCGTGATCTATCCAGCCGCTTACATCGCCGCCTTCAGCCTAGCAAATCCGCTCATCTTCCGCTGGTACTGGGCCCCGCCCTTGCCCTTCTACTTCCTGGGTATTCTGGCAGGCGTCTGGGCGCTCCTGCGCGACGCGCTCATGCCGATACGGCGGGCCGCTACACCCTCCGTCCCCGCCTTCGCTGCTATTGTCCTGCTGTTCGCCGGCTTGAGCCTGAACGCCTGGACACTGCACCCCAATCACGGGCCGGATCGGCCCGCACCGGACATGGCCTTTATCCGGCTTGAGGCGCTTTATGCCAGGGCAGCACAGGCGCTCAAGTCCAATCTGCGCGAGAGCCAGATCGTCGCTGCTGGCGACATCGGCGTCCTGGGCTACACCACCGACGCGCGCATCCTCGATACACTGGGCCTGGTCTCGCCCGAAGCCTCGCATTACTACCCACTCCCGCCAACGGCCTATGTCGGCAACTACGCTGTTGCGCCGGCGCTGATCGCCGCAGAACGCCCTGACTACGTTGTCATTCTCGAAGCCTACGGGCGCAAGACCCTCCTGATTGATCCTGCTTTTCAGGCAGACTATCGCCTGGTACAGCGCTGGGATGACCCCATTGTCGATCAAGCCTACGCCAGTGACGGGCTGCTGATGTACGCCCGGCGGTGATGGCGGTATGCCTGCCGCTCCTATTACTGCCTTATGCTGCCTGATGCTATCTACCGCCACGCCCTAATCTAGTACCATTATGCTCCCGGCCTCAGGGCCGGTCAATGGCCTATAGGGGCTATCCCAGGACCATCTCATCCTCACAGTCGCGCAAAAACCAGATCGGGTCTCCCGCTCGCGTATGAATCTCGCATTGCGCTTGACATTTTCGGCAATCTCATTTATAATCTATCTCCGAAACGGAGATAAATTGGCGTTTCTATGTCCAGACTGGATAGCACAGATCTGCGAATTGTTGACCTGCTTATGGAGGACGGGCGAATGTCCTCCTCCGATATTGCCCGCAAAATCGGCAACATCTCCGAACGTTCTGTCCGTTACCGCATCAACCGCCTGGTCAGCCAGGGCATCATCCGCGTCAGCGCGATTGCTAACCCTCAGGCTGTGGGCTTTTCCGTTGTAGCCGATGTGTTCATCGAGATCGAGCCCGGCCATATCCTCGAGGTAGCGCACAACCTGGCGGAATACGAGTGTGTCAGCTATGTGGCGTGCTCAACTGGCGAACGCGACATCAGCGTGCAGATCGTCGCCCACGATAACGCCGAACTGTACGCCTTCGTCACCGAGGTGATCGGCCGCGTGCCGGGCGTGAGAAAGACAACCACCTCCATTGTTCCCATCATCCTGAAAGACGTCTACCAGTGGCGCATCCCATCCTCCGCGTGCTCCGCCGGCGACCAGAGGGCGGCGACGGGAGATGGCCGCCGTCGCAAGCCGGTATTACGTGCCGAACCAGCCGCGTAGGATGATCGTCCGCAGCCCGGAAAGGAGAATTCGCCAATGTCCCGCTCATTCGAAGAAGCCCTGGCTTACTCACAGCGGTGGATAGAGATTCTGAACAAGTCCGCTCTCTCGGAACGTGAGGCCAAGCAGATCATTAACGAAAGCAAGACGAACTTTGCTGAGCACTACAACAAAGGGTGGCTCGAATACCGCAAGTCCGTGACGGAAGCCGGGGATTGGGCCGCCACCGAGTGGACCGGTAGCGGCGCGCTCTTCCGCGATGTCCTAGGCCGTGAGTACATTGACTGCCTCGGCGGTTACGGCCTGCTGGACCTGGGCTGGTCCCATCCAGAGGTGATCAGCGCGGTGCGCGCCCAACTGGCCTACCGCACTCCGATGCCCAGTCAGGAGCTTATTGACCCCCTGCGCGGTGTGCTCGCCCGTCTGCTGGCGCTGATCACCCCTGGCGACATCAAATATAGCTTCTTCGCCGCCGACGGCACCGAGGCCATCGAAGGCGCGATTAAGCTGGCTAAGATGTATACGCGCCGCGCCGGTTTCATCACAGCCGTCCAGGCTTTCCACGGCAAGACCATGGGCTCCCTCAGTATGATAGGCAAAGCCGATTTTCGCGAGCCGGTCGGCATCCTCTACGGCGGCCCGGTCTACCACGTGCCCTTCGGCGACGCCGATGCGGTTGAACGCCAACTGGACATCTGTCGCAGGGTAGGCATTGGCATCGCCGCCGTGCTGATGGAGCCCATCCAGGGCGAAGCGGGCGCGATTGTACCCCCCGATGACTTCTGGCCGCGCCTGCGCGAAATGACCAAGCATTACGGTGTCTTGCTCATCGCGGATGAGGTACAGACCGGCATGGGGCGTACCGGCAAGCTGTGGGGCGTGGACCACTGGAATGTGGCACCCGATATCCTGGCCCTCGGTAAGGCCCTCGGCGGCGGCGTCATGCCTGTGTCTGCTTTCTGCTCCACCGAAGACATCTGGCAGGTGATGATGTATCCCAACCCCTTCATTCACACGACGACAACAGGGGGGGGAGCGCTGGCATGCAGCGCCGCCATTGCCGCTATCCAGGTGACGCTCAGAGACCAGCTCTGGGAGCAGGCAGCGGCCAAGGGCGACTATCTCATCCCGAAACTGAAGGACCTGGCCACCCGCTACCCGCAGATTTACGACCAGGGCTACGATCACTTGGGCATCACCGGCCGGGGCTTGCTGATCGGCATGCACTTTAAGGACGCCGCCGTAGGGTACAAGGTGGCCGCGGGCCTGTTTCGGCGGGGCGTCCTGGTGGCCGGCACACTCGTTAGCGCCCACACCATCCGCATCGAACCACCCCTGGTCATCACCTACGAGCAGATTGACCAGGTGCTGAATCGGTTGTCGGATACGCTGGCCGAAGTGAGCCGGACACTCTGAAACGGGCCACTTCAGCACCCGGCTATGATCTCGCGGTTGAGAGAACGGCGTCATTCTGAGCCGAAGCCCTGAGCCCAGCGAAGGGGCGGCGAAGAGTCCAAGCATCGCCGACGATGAGAGCCTGGCAGGTCAGACCAGGAGAGTAAACCTATGACGGAACCTGCCGTAGAAGTACGTGACGTAGTCAAACAGTTCCCGAATCCGGGCGGGGGTATCGTCAACGCGGTAGATCACGTCACGCTGCAAATTCGCGATGGCGAGTTCTTCTCCCTGCTGGGGCCATCCGGCTGCGGCAAGACCACCACCTTGCGCATGTTGGCCGGCTTCGAACGCCCCACATCAGGCGAGATCTACATCAAGGGCCAATTGATGAACAGTACCCCTCCTTACGCCCGCCCGGTCAACATGGTCTTTCAGAACTACGCGCTGTTTCCCCACATGAACGTCTTCCAAAACGTGGCCTTTGGGCTGGAGATGGAACGCGTGTCCAGGGCGGAGATTCACCGGCGTGTGGAAGAGGCCCTAGCGCTGGTGCGCATGTCCGGCATGGGGGCTCGCCGGTCGTCACAATTATCCGGTGGTCAGCAGCAACGCATCGCCCTCGCCCGCGCCCTGGTCAAGCGCCCGGCCGTGTTGCTCCTTGATGAGCCTCTGGGTGCGCTCGACCTGAAGTTGCGCAAGGAAATGCAGCTTGAACTCAAAGCGCTGCAGCAGCAGGTAGGCATCACGTTCGTGTACGTGACCCATGACCAGGAGGAAGCCCTGACGATGTCCGACCGTATCGCCGTGATGAGCCAGGGGCGCGCCTTGCAAGTCGGCCCGCCAGCCGAGATTTATGAGCGGCCCAACTGCCGCTTCGTGGCCGACTTCATCGGCGAGACCAATTTCCTGCAGGGCACGCTCATTGGCATTGAAGCCGGGCATGCCACCGTGGCCGTGACCAACGAGGATATGCAGGTGATCGGTCTGCCAGGAGGCGACCTGCACCCCGGGCAACAGGTCACTATCTCGGTGCGCCCTGAGAAGATACGCCTGCTCACCGAGCCGCCCTATGTCAACGTCAACCGCTTCCCGGCCCGTGTCCAGGACGTATCCTACATCGGTTCGGATACGCGCGTGCTGGTCAGACTCAGTCCATCGCTGACCCTGTCCGTCTGGGAGCAGAACCGCATCTCGACCCTCGACCCCAACGCCTACTTCACACGCGGCCAGGAGGTGTGGCTGACCTGGCTGCCGGAGAACGCACTGGTGCTGGGAGAATAAGCCATGGTCAGGTTCCTGCGCGAACACGAGAACGCCCCAGGCGTCCTGCTCATCACGCCCACCATGCTCTGGCTGGGGGTCTTCTTGCTGATCCCGCTGGTGCTCATCGTCATCATCAGCTTTGCTATCCGGGGGCAATATGGCGACGTTGTCTACACCTTCTCGCTCAAAGCCTACCTGACCCTGCTGGACAAGCAATACCTGAGCATCCTGTGGGACTCAACCTGGATCGCTTTTCTAACGACAGCGATTAGTCTGGTGATGGGCTATCCCCTGGCCTACTTTATTGCGCGGTCACATCCGCGCCGCAAGTCATTGTTTCTCTTCCTGATCCTGGTCCCCTTTTGGACGAATTTCCTGATCCGCATTTACGCCTGGATGATCTCGCTGCGCAGCGAAGGCGTGATCGCCAACGTCATGACATCACTGGGCCTCATGCACGGCTTCGGCGAACAGGTCTTCAGCCTGATTCAGCTCTACACACCGGGCGCTGTGCTGATCGGCATGGTCTATGAGTTTCTGCCGTTCATGGTTCTGCCCCTCTACACGTCGCTGGAGAAGCTTGACCCGTCATTACTGGAAGCCGCCGCCGACCTGGGCGCACGTCCCTGGCGCGCCTTCCTGCGCGTGACCCTGCCCTTGAGCTTGCCCGGCATCGTGGCCGGCTCGATCCTGGTATTTGTGCCAGCCATGGGCATGTTCGTGGTACCGGACCTCATGGGCGGAGCACGCACAGTCCTGGTGGGCAACCTGATCCGCAATCAATATCTCATCGCCCGCGACTGGCCCTTTGGCTCGGCTGCCTCTATGGTGCTGATGGCTTTGACACTCCTGGTCACGTTGATATACACGCGCTCCTTTGGCTTTGGCGAGGAGTTGGCGCTATGAGCGAACGCCACCCGCCGGGCCTGGGCCTGAAGCTCTACGCCGTCCTCGGCTTCGCTTACCTATACCTGCCGATTCTCATCCTGGTGGTCTTCTCGTTCAATGTATCCAAGTTCGGCGTCAACTGGACCGGTTTCACCCTACAGTGGTATGACGAACTGTTCCGTGACCGCTTTGTATGGGAAGCGACGCGCAATACTTTGTTAATTGCAGTGACATCCACCTTGGTCTCAACCGTGATCGGCACGGCGGCGGCCCTGGCGCTGCAACGCTACTCGTTCCGCGGGAAAGGCTTCTGCGAAGCCACACTGTACATCCCGGTCATCATCCCAGAGGTCGTCATGGGCATTGCCATGCTCGCCTTCTTTGCCCAGATGGGGTTTCAGCTCGGCCTGGGAACCATCACCATTGCCCACATCGCTTTTTCTGTGCCGTTTGTGACACTCACGGTTCGCGCCCGCTTGCACGGCTTTGATCGCCGCATCGAAGAAGCAGCGATGGACCTGGGGGCCAACGAGTGGGTGACTTTCTGGCGCATCACGCTGCCGCTCATCATGCCCGGCGTGCTTGCCGGCGCCCTGCTGGCCTTTACACTCTCACTGGACGACTACATCATCACCCTGTTCACCGCCGGCCCTGGCTCGACCACGTTGCCATTACGGGTCTTCGCCATGTTGCGTCAGGCCGTCACGCCCAAAGTTAACGCGCTTTCAACGCTATGGATCCTGGCTGTGCTCATCCTGTTGCTGCTGGTGCAATGGCTACAGAGAGCGCAAGAGACGAGGATGCGGAATCTAGCCGCTGGCTAATAAATCTATCAGTCAAAGGGCTGAACACGAAGGACCGTTTGAGGTTCAGCGTGCCTATCTCATCAGTCAGTTCAAAGGAGGAAACCATGAACCGCACACGCATTCAAGTTGGCCTGGCTATTATGATCGTCTGGAGCCTGCTGCTCGCTGGCTGCGGCGGAGGGGCGACGCCAGCGCCGACAACCGCGCCCGCCACCAGCGCACCCACAGCCGTGCCGCAACCCACGCAGGCGCCTCAACCGACGACTGCGCCCCCTACCGCGCAACCTACGGCTGCGCCTAAGCTAACCCAGCCGCCGGCAGCCACGGCCACCCCCGCTCCCGCCGTGCCTAAGGTCACGTCCAAGGAACTCAACCTGTATGGCTGGTCGGAGTACATACCCCAGGATTTGCTGGACGCCTTCAGCCAGGAATACGGCGTCAAAGTCAACTATGACACCTATGCGTCCAATGAGGAACTCCTGGCTAAGTTGCAGGCCGGCGCTACCGGCTACGACGTGATCATCCCCAGCGATTATATGGTCACGGTGATGTCCAAACTGGGCTTACTGGAACCGATTGACCTCAACCATATCCCTAATTTCGCCAACATTGATGACCAGTTCAAGAGCCCGCCGTTTGACCCCGGCAACAAGTACACAGTGCCCTATCAATGGGGCACGGTCGGCATTGCTGTCAATACGGATAAGGTCAAGAAACCTATCACCAAGTTCGCCGATCTATGGGATCCAATGTTCAAGAACAAGCTGGTGGTGCTGGACGATGAGCGCGAGATCATCGGCATGGCCCTGGTCATGCTCGGCTACGACAAGAACAGCACCGATCCGGCCCAACTGGAAGCCGCCAAGAACAAGCTGCTGGAGCTGAAGCCCAATATCAAACTATATGACAGCGACAGCCCCAAGACCGCACTGCTTTCGGGTGAAGCCATCGCCGGCGTGATCTGGAATGGCGAAGCCTCGCTGGCATACCATGAGAACCCGGCCATCAACTATGTGCTGCCAGAAGAAGGCTGCGGCGTGTGGTATGATAACCTGGCTATCCCTAAAGGCGCTCCGCATAAGGATGCGGCCGAGGCCTTTCTCAACTGGGTGCTGAGGCCGGAGATGAGCATTCTGATTACGCGCGACTTCCCCTATTCTAACCCCAACAAAGCCGCACTGGAGTTGTTGGCCAAGACCAAGCCGGACGATTACAAGGCTTACATGGACTTTCCCGCAACCAATCCGCCGGCCGATGCTCTCAAGAAATGCCATCGTATCACGGACGTGGGCGATGCCACCACGCTATGGGATAAGACCTGGACCGAGATCAAGGGGGGACAGTGACGTGAAAGTCCTGCTTGTGGGCGTCGGTGGGGTGGGTGAGGCCATCGCCGTGATCGCCCAGGACCGTCCCTGGTTACAGAAACTGGTCTTGGCCGACGTCAACCTGAAGCGAGCGCAGGAGGTCCAGCGGAAACTCGACAACCCTGGCAAGTGCCCTATCGAGTGGATCGACGCCGGCGACAAGGCCCAGATCGTGGGGCTGGCACGAAAGCACAGCGTGGACCTCATCATGAACGCCGTGGACCCACGGTACAATCAGCCGATCTTCGATGCCGCCTACGAGGTCGGCTGCACCTACATGGACATGGCGATGAGCCTTTCCACCCCGCACCCGACCCGCCCGTTTCAGGAATGCGGCGTGAAACTGGGCGACTACCAGTTCGACCGGGCCGAGCAATGGGAGAACAAGGGCCTGCTGGCGCTGGTGGGCATGGGGGTCGAGCCAGGCCTCTCGGATGTCTTCGCCCGCTACGCTGAAAAGCACCTCTTTGACGAGATTGACGAGATCGGTGTCCGTGACGGATCGAATCTGGAGGTGCGCGGCTATAACTTTGCCCCAACCTTCTCAATCTGGACCACGATTGAGGAGTGCCTCAATCCACCGGTGATCTGGGAGAAGGATAAGAACTGGTACACGACTGAGCCGTTCTCTGAGCCGGAGGTCTTCGACTTTCCGGAGGGTATTGGGCCGGTCGAGTGCGTGAACGTCGAGCACGAGGAAGTACTGCTTGTCCCCCGTTGGATCAAGTGCAAGCGGGTCACCTTCAAGTACGGCCTGGGCGAGCAATTCATCAATGTGCTCAAGACGCTCAAGCTGCTCGGCCTGGACAATAAGGACCCAATTGAAGTGAAGGGGGTGAGGGTCGCGCCACGCGACGTGGTCGCGGCTTGCCTGCCGGACCCGGCTCATCTAGGCGATAAGATGGTCGGTAAGACCTGCGCCGGAACCTGGGTGAAGGGCACGCGGGACGGCCAGCCGCGCCAGGTGTATATTTATCAGGTCGCCGATAACGAGGCCTGTATGCGCAAGTATGGCGTGCAGGCCGTGGTTTGGCAGACGGCGGTCAACCCGGTGATCGCGATGGAGTTGCTGGAGGCCGGCGTCTGGCAAGGCACAGGTGTGCTCGGCCCCGAAGCCTTCGACCCCGACCCGTTCCTGGCCCTGATGCTCAGGTATGATTTCCCCTACAGGATCAAGGAGTTGTGAGGAGGCACGCATGGCAAATCGTGAGGCGCAGGTAGCACAACCCGACCTTTCGCATCTCTCCCCTGTCTGGTCACGCACCTGGACCCTGATCGTCGAACGCGGCGAAGGCGCCTATCTCTACAGCAGCGCAGGGCAGCAGTATTTGGACTTCACCTGTGGCATCGGCGTGACCAACACCGGCCACGCCCATCCCCGTGTGGTGCAGGCGGTTCAGGAACAGGCCGCGCGCCTGCTCCACGGCCAGGCGAACATCGTTATTCACACGGCGATGCTGCACCTGGTGGACGAGCTTCTCCGCGTGGTGCCTGCCCCACTGGATACCTTCTTCTTCAGCAATTCCGGGGCCGAGGCCGTCGAAGGAGCGGTGAAGCTGGCCCGCGCGGCCACGCACCGCCCCAATGTGATCGTCTTCCAGGGCTCATTCCACGGGCGCACCAACGCTACTATGGCGATGACCACCTCCAAGACCATCTACCGGGCCGGCTACCAGCCCCTGGCCGCAGGCGTGTTTGTGGCTCCTTACCCCTACCCCTATCGCTTTGGCTGGGACGAGGAGACCACCTTACGCTTCTGTCTGCGGGAGCTGAAGCTGCTGCTCAAGTCCCAGACTGCTCCGGAGGAGACCGCTGCCATCGTGGTTGAGCCAGTGCTCGGTGAGGGCGGCTACGTGGTGCCGCCCGACGGCTTCCTGCCCGCCTTGCGCGAGCTATGCGACCACTATGGCATACTTCTGGTCGCCGATGAGGTGCAGAGCGGCTTCGGGCGCACCGGCAGGTGGTTTGCGGTCGAACATACCGGCGTGGTGCCGGACATCCTGGTGATGGCCAAGGGCATCGCTTCGGGCCTACCGCTTTCAGGCCTGGCCGCACGCCGCGCACTGATGGAACGCTGGGCCCCCGGCTCCCACGGTGGCACTTACGGCGGTAACGCCGTCGCCTGCGCTGCGGCTGTGGCGACCATCCAGGTTATGCGCGAAGAGCATCTGATCGAGAACGCCGCCGAGATGGGCCAGGTGCTCATGGCTGGCTTGCGGCAGATCCAGGAGGAACATCCCGAAATCGGTGAGGTGCGTGGCCGAGGGCTGATGCTGGCAACCGAGTTCACCGACTCGTCCGGCGAACCGTGGACCGATCGGGCCAGGGCTGTGGTGCGCGCAGCCTTTGACGAGGGGCTGCTGCTGCTTACTTGTGGCTCGTATGACAACGTCATCCGCTGGATACCGCCCCTCATTGTCAACACAGCGCAGATCCGCGATGGGTTGCAGCGGTTCCAGAGGGCGCTGGTCCGCACAGGGGAGCGTTAAGTCATGGAATACAGGCTTTTCATTGATGGCCGCTGGGTAGAGGGCGGCCCCCACCTGGAAGTAAAAAACAAATACACGGGCGCTGGTGTCGGCACGCTGCCCACCGCCCGCCGTGAGGAGGTGGACGCCGCCATCGCGGCCGCCGAGCGCGCCGCGCCCATCATGGCCGACTTGCCCGCTTACCAACGGGGCGACATCCTGACGCGCGCGTCGGCATTGATCCGCGAACAGCGCGAGGACCTGGCCCGCACTATTGCCGCTGAGGCCGGCAAAGCGCTCAAGTATGCGCGGATCGAAGTGGATCGAGCGATCAACACCTTCGCCATCGCCGGTGAGGAAGCCAGGCGCATTCACGGCGAGACGGTGCCGCTCGATGCCGTGCCCGCCGGGGAGGGCTACTTCGGCTTTTACCTCCGCCGCCCGGTGGGCGTGGTCGCGGCAATCACCCCGTTCAACTTCCCCCTCAATCTGGTCGCGCACAAAGTCGCTCCGGCGATAGCAGCGGGGAACAGTCTGGTGCTCAAGCCGGCCAGCACCACGCCACTCACATCGGTCAAGCTGTGTAAGATACTGACCCAAGCCGGGCTGCCGGCGGGCGCGATCAACCTAGTCGTCGGGCCGGGCGGCACGGTGGGCGAATGGCTGGTCAGCGACCCGCGCGTCGCCAAAGTCACCTTCACCGGTAGCCCCACAGTGGGGAAGCACATCACCGAAATCGCCGGCATCAAGAAGGTCACGCTCGAACTCGGCAATACTTCGCCGGTCGTTATCGCACCCGACGCCGATCTTGAATTCGTCGCCAAACGTTGCGCCATCGGCGCATATTACAACTCCGGCCAGGTGTGCCTCTCGGTCCAGCGCATCTACAGCCAGCAACCTATCTACGAGCCATTCACCGAGCAGTTTGTCAAGGCCAGCGAAGCCATGGTAGTGGGCGACCCACTCGACGAGCACGTGGATGTGGGGCCGATGATTGATATGCGCGAGGCCGAGCGCATCGAAGGTTGGGTACATGAGGCCCAATCCGGCGGAGCAAAGGTACTCACCGGCGGCAAGCGCCAGGGGGCAGTATACTGGCCCACGGTGCTGACCGATGTGCAGCCGGAGATGAAGATCGTGGCGCAGGAGGCGTTTGCGCCGGTGGCCTCGGTGATCGCCTGCGACGATTTCGAAGAAGCGCTGCGCCAGGCGGACGCAACCCCCTATGGCTTGCAAGTGAGCGTATTCACCCGTGACATCAACCGCGTGTTCCAGGCCATCCGGCGGCTGAACTTCGGCGGGGTGATCATCAATGATACCCCTGTCTTCCGCGCCGACCACATGCCCTACGGCGGCAACCGTCAGAGCGGGCTGGGCCGCGAGGGCGTGCGCTTCGCCATTGAAGAGATGACCAATATCCAGATGGTAGCCATACGATTGCAGTAAGGGACGGGGCTGAACGCGGGTCTTACGGTCGGATCCGCGTTCAGCCGCCTATCATGACCAGCATAAGGAATGTCATCTTAAGCGCTAACGAAAGGAGCATATGCGATGCCATACGGATACGCAGGACGCATCTTGCACGTGGACCTCAGCCAGGGCGCGTTGGAGGTAGAAACCCCGCCGGAGAGTTTCTACCGCAAGTATCTGGGCGGATCGGCCATGGGGATGGCCTACATTCTGAACCAGGTCAAGCCCGGCACCGATCCGCTGGGGCCGGAGAATGTGCTCACCCTGATGGTGAGCATCCTCACCGGTGCGCCCATCTCCGGCCAGAGCCGCATGACCGCCAACGCCCTCTCGCCGCTGGTGGATGGCATCGGCGATAGCCAATGTGGGGGGTTCTTTCCCGCCGAGATGAAGTTCGCCGGCTTTGATGGCATCGTGATCACAGGCCGCGCCGCCACGCCCGTCTATCTCTGGCTGCGCGACGGCCAGGCCGAACTACGCCCGGCCTCCCACCTGTGGGGCAAAACCACCTCTCAAGTGAACGACCTGCTCAAGGCCGAACTGGAGGATGACAAAGTCGAGATCGCCCAGTGCGGCCCGGCGGGGGAGAAGCTGGTCCGCCTAGCGGCGATCATCAACATGGGCAACCGCGCTAACGGGCGCACCGGCATGGGCGCGGTGATGGGTTCCAAAAACCTCAAGGCCGTCGTGGTGCGGGGGTCTTCCAAACGCCTGTCACTGGCCGATCCCAAGCACATCAATGAGCTGGCCCGCTGGGGTGCGGCCAACGTGGAAGCGAATCCGGATGTGCTCGGCCTGCGCGACTTCGGCACGGCCAGTGTCCTCTCCTCTCAACACGCCACCGGCACCCTGCCCACCTATAACTACAACGCCGGCCAGTTTGAGTACTTTGAAGACATCTCCGGCGAGACCATGACCGACACCATCCTTAAGGAGCGCGACACCTGCTACGCCTGCACCGTGCACTGCAAGCGCGTGGTCGAAACCGAGTGGAACGGCCAGGCGGTGGAAAGACGCTACGGCGGGCCGGAATACGAGACCCTTTCAACCTTCGGTTCGTATTGCGGTGTGCACGACCTTTCAGCCATTGCCTACGTCAATAAGCTCTGCAACGACTACGGCCTGGATACCATCGGCACCGGCGCGACGGTCGCCTGGACGCTGGAATGCTATGAAAACGGCACATTGAGCGACAGGGAGATCGGCTTCCCGGCTCGCTTTGGCGACGCCGAAGCTGTGGTGCGCCTGACCGAGCTCATTGCCCGCCGCGAGGGGATCGGGGATGTGCTGGCGCATGGCTCGCGCCGGGCGGCGGACCTGCTGGGCAAAGGCCATGAGTTCCTGATCACGGTGAAAGGCGCGGAGGCCCCAGCCCATATGCCGCACGCCAAGCGCTCCCTGGGCCTGATCTACGCCGTCAACCCCTTCGGCGCCGACCACCAATCGTCCGAACACGACCCCATGATCGAGGAGGGCGCATCGGACCTGTATATGCAGCGCAACAAGCTGCTGGGCTTTGAGCACACGCTGCCACCCCGTTCCCTCGGCCCGGAGAAAGTCCGCTATGCCCTCAAGACCCAACACTTCTATTCCTTCCTGGACTCCGCCGACCTGTGCCAGTTCGTCTTTGGGCCAGCCTGGACGCTTTACGGCCCGGCCGAGACGGTGGACTTTGTCCGGGCGGTCACGGGCTGGCAGGACTTCAGCCTGGACGAATTGCTGGAAGTGGGTGAGCGACGGCTGAATATGCTACGGGTCTTCAATGCCCGGCTGGGGTTGGACCGCCAGGCCGACCAGTTGCCCAGGAAGTTCTTCAAGGCGCTGACCGGCAAAGGCCCCACGGCAGGTGTGGCGCTCTCCCATGAGGAGATCGAACAGGCCAAAGACGAATACTATCGCCTGTCGGGCTGGCATGTGCCAACCGGTAACCCCACGCCTGAGACCCTCACCCGCCTGGGCCTGTCGTGGGTGCTGGATAGCACTCAGGCATCAGAGGGCTGATGACGGTGACCGGCAACCGATGCTCCAGCCAGGATCAGAAGCACGATCAGGCTGACCAGGGTGATGCGCCAGCCCCAGGCGAATGACGCCGGCTTGTAGCGGAAAACCACCTCGTGCTTCCCGCCGGGCACCGGCACTGCCCGGAAAGCGTAGTTCGCCCGCCAGATGGGCGTGGAGGTGCCATCCACGAATGCCTGCCAGCCGGGATAACTGGTATCCGACAGGACCAACACCGCTGGCCCCGGCGTCTCGACCTGGAGGGTGATGGAGTTCCAGTCCTCATGAATAATGGGTACCGGCTGAACTGTCGGGGAGCCGTCCCGCACGGGACGGATTGCCAACATGGATGACATGGATTCCGCCGATTCATCCGTGTCTCCGTATTCAAAATCCGTGTTGTGCGGCAGCCCCTCCAGCACTACCTCGCGCCTGGGATCAAAAGCGGGGCGGGTGATCAAGGCCAGCGCCTCGGCCCCACTGGCCGCGTGGCGTATTTGCGTTGCCAGAAAGGCACGCGGCAGAGGTTCGGCCACACGGTAGAAGTTGATCCCCGCTTCCTCGAGGATACGCTCGTAGCCTGGGAGAGTACGCGGGCTGATGATGGTCGTGACAGCCATTAAGCG
>CADDZL010000048.1 GCA_902812335.1 Chloroflexota bacterium
GGCCAGGGGCCACGCCGCGGAGAAGACCGTTCGCACCAGCGTCGAGCGGCTGGACAACCTAATGAACCTGGTCGGCGAACTTATCACCGACCGCAACCGCCTGTTCCAGATCCGCCGCAACTTCGAGGGCCGCTTCCGGGGCGACGCACAGGTGGACGACCTGGTTCAGACAACACTGCACATCAGCCGCATCACCGACCAGTTGCAGGAAGAGGTGATGCGCATCCGCATGTTGCCCATTGCCAACGTCTTCAACAAATTCCCGCGCCTGGTGCGCGACCTGGCCCGCCAAGCAAATAAGCAAGTGGAACTGGTGATCCGTGGCGAGGACACCGAGCTGGATCGTTCCGTCATCGAGGAGATCAGCGACCCGCTCATTCACCTGCTGCGCAACGCAGTGGACCACGGCCTGGAGACAGCGGAGGAACGCCTGGCCGCCGGCAAGCCGGAGCGCGGCACGATCCGGCTCACCGCCCGGCACGAAGAGAGCCGCATCATCCTGACGGTCGAAGATGATGGGCGCGGCATTGATGTCGAGCGGGTCAAGGCCAGTGCGGTCAGCAAGGGCCTGTTGACCGAAGCCGAGGCCGCAGCACTCTCGCGGGACGAGGCCATCCAACTGATCTTCAAGTCCGGTTTGTCTACCGCCAAAACGATCACCGACATCTCCGGGCGCGGCGTGGGCATGGACATCGTCCGCGCCAACATCGAGCGCTTGAACGGCACAGTCCAGGTCGAGACCTGGCCCGGCCAGGGAACCCGGTTCCAGATTGCACTGCCACTGACGCTGGCGATCATCCCCGCGCTCCTGGTGCAGGTCGGCGAGAGCCCCTTTGCCATCCCCCTCGCCACTGTCATGGAAACCCTGCGTATCGCCGAGTCGGATATTCAAACCATCAAAGGCAAGCAGGTCATCCAGGTGCGCCAGCATGTCTTACCGCTCATTCACCTGCGCCAGGCGCTAGGGCTACGGTCGGCAAACGGCAGACGCCCGGCAACCGAGAACGGAGGCCACCCATCGCCCGTATTCGTCGTCGCCGTGCGTTGGGGGCGGCTGGAGATGGGCCTGTTGGTCGAAGCGCTGCTTGGCCAACAGGAGTTGGTGATCAAGTCGTTGGGCACGCTGATGGGCGAGACGCCGGGCGTATCCGGCGCGGCCATCCTCGGCGACGGGCACGTCGCGCTCATTGTGGATGTGCCGGGCCTATTCAAACTCGCCGGGGCATGAGGTATCACGCACGAAAGAAGGCTGCAAGATGGCTGACCTATCTGTGACGTTCGATGAGCAACTGCGGTCGCTCCTCGAGGTCATGGCGAGCGAGGGCGTCCAACACGCGGCGGAGGGCCTCTCCGATATGGTGGGGGAGACCGTCACCGTCTCCGAACCGATGGTGCGCCTCGTGCCATTGGCCGATATCCCGCTGCTGTTGGGCGGGCCGGAGAACGAGGCCGTCGGCATTTATCTCCAGACCGAAGGCAAGATCGGCGGGCAGATCATGCTCATCCTGCCCCTCCCCAAAGCTCAGGAATTGGTGGACTTGCTGATGGGCGAGCCGGTGGGCACGACGCAGCACCTCGGTTCATTAGAGCGCTCGGCCCTGGCCGAAGTGGGCAACCTCACCGGCACGTTCTTCCTCAACGCTGTGGCCTTGCTCACTGGCCTGGGCGGGCGCCCCTCGCCACCGGCAGTGATGGTAGATATGGTCGGTGCGATCCTCGACATCATCATCGCCACCTGCGGCGGCGTCAGCGAGCATGTGCTTATGATTCAAGCGAGCTTCTTGCGCGGGGGCCGGGAGGTTGAGGCCAATTTCTGGGTGATCCCGGACCCGGCTACCCTGGCGCTCATTGCCAAGAGGAGCCGACGAGGACCTCAGCGTGGCGGATAACAGCCTGGCAGTGGGGTTAGGAGAAATCAAAATCAGCTCCAACCCCCAGGAGGTCCTGGTGGCTTATGGCCTGGGCTCATGTGTTGGCATTGGCATGTATGACCCGGTGGCCCACATCGCCGGTTTGCTACATGCTGTGCTGCCACAATGCCCGAACGGCACCGAGACAGGAGCCACAAAGTACGTGGACACAGGCATCCACATCTTACTGGCTCAATTGATTCAGGCCGGAGCCAATCGCAACCGACTGATTGTGCGCATGGCCGGTGGGGCGAATATGCTGACTGCGCCCGGCTTCAAGCAGACGCTGAATATCGGCGAGCGCAATGTCGCCGCAGCTCAATCCACCCTGGCTGCGCTCAATTTCAAGATCAAAGCTCAGGATGTGGGCGGGCATATCGGGCGCACGGTGCGCTTGTTCGTCGCCGATGGGCGCATGTTGGTGCGCGTGCTGGGCAGCCAGGAGCGGGAGATATGATGGGTAAGGAGGTATGATGGCGAAAATACTGGTAGTGGATGACGCCGAGTTCTTACGGCTGCGCATCTCGAAAATCCTGACCAGCAACGGTCACGAGGTGATCGAGGCGAACAATGGCGTCAACGCGGTGAATACCTACAAGTCCACCAGACCCGACGCCGTGCTCATGGATATTACCATGCCGGAGATGGATGGGTTGGCGGCGCTCAAAGCCATCCGCGCAGCCGACCCGAAGGCCCGGGTGGTGATGCTCACCGCGCTAGGGCAAGAGTCCGTCGTGCTGGAAGCAATCAAGTCCGGTGCGCGCGATTTTATCGTTAAGCCGTTTCAACCGGACCGTGTGCTGAACGCCATCAACCGGGTCTTAAGCTGAGCTGCCATGACGACCTATAGCGGTGCTTCAGACCGCCCTACTCCCTCCGCCGACCTGAGGAGCGGCGAGGGAGAGGAACGAGCTGTCCAGCAGCCGGTGCGCGTTCTGATCGTGGACGACTCGGCCTATATGCGCTTCACGCTGAGCAAGTACCTGAGCGAAGCACCCGACCTGATGGTCGTCGGCACGGCGCGCGACGGTCAGGAAGCACTGGAATTGATCCCGAAGCTCCAACCGGATGTGGTAACACTGGATGTGGAGATGCCGCGCCTGGACGGGCTCTCGACCCTGCGCGAGATCATGGCCCACTGGCCCCGGCCCGTCGTCATGCTTAGCAGCCTGACGACGGAAGGCGCACGTGAGACCATCCAGGCGCTAACCTGGGGAGCCGTAGATTTCATTGCGAAGCCCACCGCGAAAGCCAATGTGGGCGCTATCATGAACGAGACCGTCGCCAAGGTCCGCGCTGCAGCACAGGCCCGCGTCTGGCCGAGACCGAATCTCCTCATGCCCCGGCCGGCTAAGGAGGGATCGCAGGCCAGGTTCGTCCGTTCGCTGCGCCCACAAGATAAGGTCGTGGTCATAGGGGCCTCAACCGGTGGGCCGGGCGCGCTCAGCACAGTCGTCGCCGATCTGCCGGCGGACTTGCCGGCGGCGCTTCTGATCGTCCAGCATATGCCGATGGGCTTCACGCGCTCGCTGGCCGAGCGCCTCAACAGTATCTCGCCGCTGGCGATCAAAGAGGCTGAGCCGGGCGATGCGCCGGAGGTGGGGCGAGGCCTGTTGGCTCCTGGCGGCTTCCATATGACTCTTGACCCCCAAGGCCGGATCGCGCTCAACCAAAACCCGGCCGTACACGGCGTGCGCCCGGCACTTGACGTGACGATGGCGGCAGTGGCGCAGCGCTATGGCCCGGCAGCGGTCGGCGTCGTCCTTACCGGCATGGGGCGCGATGGGACTAACGGTGCGCTCCTCATCCGCAGCGCCGGGGGCCAGGTGATTGCCGAAGCCGAATCCACCTGCGTCGTCTGGGGCATGCCGCGCAACGTGGCCGAGGCGGGTGCCGCCGATCTGATCGTCCCCCTGCCGGAGGTCGCCGCCGCCATTGAGCGCGCGGTCAGACAGCCACAGGGAAGTAGAGCAACCAGGACACCTGGCAGGGGGACAGATTGATGGACCAGGAACTGTACGGGCAAGTCAAGCGTTCGGTCAAGTCGTTGCTCAATATCAATCTCGACCAGTACAAAGACGAGCAGATGCGGCGGCGGCTGGATGCATGGTTGTCGCGCTCCGGCGCAACCAGTTGGCCCGCCTATTTCAGGCGCGTGCGTTCCGATCCAGATGAACTCGCCCGCTTCCGCAATTATCTGACGATCAATGTCTCCGCCTTCTTCCGCGACCCCGAACGCTGGCAGACCTTGCGCCAGAAAGTGCTGCCGGAGTTGCTTAAAGCCAGGCCGCGCTTGCGCTTGTGGAGCGCGGGCTGTTCGGTCGGCCCGGAGCCGTACAGCCTGGCGATCGTGCTCGATGAGTTGACGCCGTTGCGCCGCCATTATCTGCTGGCGACCGACCTGGATCGGGGAGCACTGGACAAGGCCCGCGCGCGCGGCCCGTTCACGGCTGAGGACATCCAGCACGTCACCCCAGCCGAGCGCGCCCAGTATTTCCAGCCGGCCGGGCCATCGGCCAAGACCGACGGCTGGTACGTCAGCCCCAGCCTGGCGCGGCGCGTCGAGTTCCGCGAGCACAACCTGCTGGCCGACGAGTTTGAGGCCGATTTCGACCTGATCATCTGCCGCAATGTCGTCATCTATTTCACCGAAGCGGCCAAAGCCGGGCTCTATCGCAAGTTCTATGCGGCGCTGCGGCCCGGCGGCCTGTTGTTCGTCGGCGGGACCGAGATCATTTCACATGCGCAAGAGATCGGCTTCCGCAACTACGGCATCTCGTTTTATCAGAGACCCGACCGGTAGCCCCGACTTCAGCCGGGGAGACCGGATGGTAGGATGGACGCCATGTTGAATCAAAAGAAGATAGACGAGCTGATCCGACGGGCAGGCGAATTGCCGCCGATGCCCCAGGTGGCAGAGAAGGCTCTGGCCCTCATCCGCAACCCTGACTCCAGCATGGCGGATATAGCTGATGTCCTGGCGCTCGATCAGGCGATGGCCGGGCTGGTATTGCGCTGGGTCAACTCACCCTATTACGGTTTGGTCCAGGCCGTGTCGAGCGTGCGGCAGGCAGTCGTCTATCTGGGGCAGAACACCATCCAGAGCCTGATCCTGGCGGCTTCGATTGCCGCCTACATGGACCGGCCTGTGCCGGGCTATGGGTTGGACCGGGGCGAATTGTGGAAGCACGCGGTGGGCGTCGCCGCCGGGGCGCGCCTGGCGACGGCACAGTACGGGGCGGTCGTCGCGGAAGAGGCCTACCATGCCGGGTTGCTGTGTGACATCGGCAAGCTGGCAATGGACACGCTTCTGGCGGGGGTGAATACGAGCGGCGTAGAATGGCAGGACCGCTCGTTCTCTGAACTGGAAGCGGACTACTTCGGTGTTGACCACGCTACGCTGGGGGCACAGATGGCCCGGCGTTGGCATCTGCCGGAGACACTTGTGGAAGTGATTGCCTGCCACCACCGCCCGGCAGAGGCCAGTGAACAGAACGCGCTCCTGACTGCGGCGGTGCATGTCGCCGATGCCGCGATGATGATGCTGGGCATCGGCATTGGGCGCGATGGACTGCAATACCCCTTCGACTCCACCGCTATCGAACGCCTGGCCTGGACTGAGGCGGACTTCCGCGATCTGGTCGAGCGGGTGGGGCCACTCGTCGCCGAAGCCGAGACTTTCCTGCAACTGAGGAGAAGCCACCGATGAATGTCAAGTTCATGAATCCCTTTGTGGAAGCCGCCAACGATGTCTTGCAGGCTGAGGCCGGCATCGCGGTGACGCGCGGCAAACTCTCGCTCCAGAAGTCGGCGCTGACTGCCGATGACATAACCGTACTCATCAGCATGGTCGGGCAAGTCCAAGGCGTGGCCCTGTATGGGATGTCCATTCGTACCGGCCTGGCGCTGGTCTCGCGCATGCTGGGGCAGGAGTTCGGCGAGTTTGACTCGCTGGCGCAAAGCGGCATCGCCGAATTGGGCAACGTGATCACGGGCCGGGCGAGCGTCAAGCTGGCCGAAGCGGGCTACGTAGCCAATATCTCGCCGCCCACGCTGCTCATCGGCAAGGGCGTGACGATCTCTACGCTCGACTTTGCGCGCATTGTCGTACCGCTGGCCACGGATCTGGGCGAAATCACAGTACATCTCGCACTGCGAGAGAATCCGGCATGAACGTGCAATTCCTGATCCCGTTTGTGGGGGCTGTCGATCCTGATCCACCTGGCCCTGCGCCAGGGTGCGCAACGCCCCGTGAGTGCCGTCGCCTTGCCCGTGCCCGTTCGCCCGTTGCCAGCGTAGCGGGCCGGGCAGCCATTTAACGCGACGTTTAGGCCAGTTTCACGCTTCCTTTACTGACGCTCCCCTGCGCCTGGGCTATAGTGAGGACGAATTATGACGATATCCATGGCCTATGCCCAGGGCTTCTTTCTGGCCCTGACCCGCATCCTGGCGATCTTCATGACAGCGCCGATCCTGAGCAACCGCCTCATTCCGACCCAGGTGAAGGTGGGATTGGGCGTGTTGCTCACATTGATCCTGATGCCGCTGCAGACGGATATGGGGCCGGTACAGCCACTGGGCGCTTTCCTGGTGGATATCGGACGTGAGCTGATCGTCGGCCTGCTGGTGGGCTTCGCCGGCCAGCTTGTGTTCGCCGCCTTTCAAGTGATGGGTGATATGATGGGAATAGGAGCGGGGTTGCAGGCTGCACAGCTATTGAATCCGACCCTGGGCACGACCGGCACGGCGCTGGAGGGCTTTTACGCCCTCCTGGCGGTGCTCCTGTTCCTGACGATTGACGGGCACCACCAGGTGATCCTGGCGCTACAGCGCACGTTTGAGGTCATCCCATTGCGCACATTTGACCTGAGCACATTGGGACCGGAGCGCTTCATCGCGCTCTCGACACAGATGCTGGCCGCGGCGCTACAGATGGCGTTGCCGGTCATAGGCGCGGTACTGGTCGCCGATGTCGCCCTGGCGCTCATCGCGCGGGTCGTCCCCCAGATGAATGTCTTTTTCGTGGGTGCGCCGCTCAAGCTGGGCCTGGCGTTGGCGGCGCTCGCGCTCGGCCTGCCGCTCATCCTGCCCCTGATGCGCACGGTCATGGCCCAGATCGGCCCGGAGATGCTGAGAGTGATCAGGGGCTAGTGATTAGGGGGGGTGGTTCATTCTTCACTAACCCCTAGCCACTCACCACCCGGCACTATACCATGGCGGAGAAAACCGAAGCCCCAACCCCCAGGCGATTGGCCGAGGCCCGGCAGCACGGCCAGGTGGCGAAGAGCACCGAGTTGAACGCAGCGGTCATGCTCTTGATGGCAACCTGGCTGTTGAGCAGCCAGGGGGCGCACCTGAGTGGCGTCCTCAGCGACTTGATGCGCCGGTTCTTCACCCACCTCGTTCAGGTCGGGCCCTCCGCGCCAGCAGGCGAATGGACCATAAGCACGGTCACCGGGGCGGGGCTGGGCCTGGTTTGGGAACTGGGGCAAGCGGTCGGGCCGTTCTTCCTGACCCTCCTGCTCGTTGGCGTCGCCGTCAATATCCTCCAGGTCGGCTTCATCTTCACCCTGGACTCGCTCAAGCCCGATCTGGGGCGGCTGAACCCCCTCATGGGCCTGCGGCGCTTCCTTTCGCGCAACGGCCTGCTCGAACTGGGCAAGGCGCTGGCGAAGTTGGCGCTCATCGGCCTCGTCGTGTACAGCGCGCTCCAGGGGCAGGCCGGGATGCTACTCGCGCTCGGTCAGATGGCGCTGCCTCAGGCCATCGGGACGCTCACGCAGTTGATCACCGGTGTGGCGCTGCGCGCCGCAGCGACGTATCTGTTTCTCGCCGTCCTGGATTACGCTTACCAACGCCGCCGCTGGTTCCAGTCGCTACGCATGACGCGCCAGGAGGTCATAGATGACATGAAGCGCAGCGAGGGTGACCCCTTCCTGCGCGGGCGGGTGCGGCAGAAGCAGCGTCAGTTGGCGCGGATGCGCATGATGCAGGCTGTGCCGACCGCTGACGTGGTGATCACCAACCCGACGCACCTGGCAGTGGCGCTGCGTTATGATCCGCTGACGATGAACGCGCCGCAGGTTGTCGCCAAAGGTGCTTACCATATCGCTGAACGCATCGTCGCCCTGGCGCGCGAGCACAACGTGCCCATCATCCAGAACGTCCCCCTGGCCCGCGCGCTCTACCATCTGACCAACGTCGGGCGCGAGATCCCGGCGGAACTGTACGTCGCGGTTGCCGAGGTATTGGCGTTCGTGTTCAACCTGCGGCGGCAACGGATCGTGGAGCATGGAGCGTAGAGTGTAGAGAACATGGCCACGGCACCCGGTCGCTCCCCAGGTATTGGCTCGCTTCTGCGCTCGAACGACGCCTTCCTGGCGCTGGCGGTGATGGTCATCATCGGCCTGATGATCGTCCCGCTGCCGGCGTTCACGCTCGACCTGCTCATCGCGCTCAACCTGGCGCTCTCCATCGGCATCCTGCTTATCGCCATGTATATCCAGGAGCCCCTGGACTTCTCGGTATTCCCCTCGGCGCTGCTTCTGGTGACCTTGTTCCGGCTCGGCCTAAACGTCTCCGCCAGCCGGCTGATCCTGCTCCAGGCGGACGCAGGTAAGGTGATTGCCACCTTCGGCAATTTCGTGGTCGGCGGCAACTACGTCGTCGGTGTGGTCGTCTTCCTCACGCTGATGATCATCCAGTTCGTCGTCATCACCAACGGCGCGGGGCGTGTCGCCGAGGTGGCTGCCCGCTTCACGCTCGATGCGATGCCCGGCAAGCAGCTTTCGATTGACGCCGACCTGAACGCAGGCATCATCACCGAGGCCGAGGCGCGCCAGCGGCGGCGGCTGATCGAAGCTGAAGCTGACTTCTACGGCGCGATGGACGGCGCGAGCAAATTCGTCAAGGGCGATGCCATCGCCGGCGTCGCCATTGTCCTCGTCAACATCCTGGGCGGGTTCGTGATCGGCATGTGGCAGCTCAAGCTGTCGCTACTCCAGGCGCTCCAGACCTATACCCTCTTGACGGTAGGCGCGGGTCTGGTCATCCAGATCCCGGCCCTTCTCGTCAGCACCGCCTCCGGCTTGATCGTGACGCGCACGGCCTCGGAGTCGTCGCTCGGCGGCGATGTCGTCAAGCAGTTCGCCCATCCCAGGGCGCTCGCCGTCGCTACCGTCATGATCCTGATATTTGCGCTCGTGCCGGGCATCCCCAAAGTGCCCTTCCTGGCCGTCGGCGCACTTGTCGGCGGAGTGGCCCTGGCCGTCCGCCGCCGCGCCGATCAACCGTCCGAGCCGCCGGCGCCGCCGACACCGGCAGAGTTGGAGGGCCCGCAGGCTGTCGCCGGCCTGCTGCAGGTGGACCCATTGGAGTTGGAGATCGGCTATGGGCTGATCCCCCTGGCCGGCGAGGAACAGGCCGAGAACCTGCTGCGGCGCGTAGCGGCCATCCGCCGCCAGATGGCGCTCGAACTCGGCATTGTCCTGCCGAAGGTGCGCATCCGCGACAATCTCCACCTGCCGCCGCAGGCCTATCGCATCAAGTTGCGCGGCGAGGAGGTGGCGCGTGGCGAACTTATGTTGGAACGCTACCTGGCGATTGCGGCCACGGATATCGAGGAGGACCTGCCCGGCATCCCAACACGCGAGCCGGCCTTCGGCCTGCCGGCGCGCTGGATCAGCGAGGGGCAACGGGCACGGGCGGAGCTCCTGGGCTATACCGTTGTGGACCCGCTCTCGGTCGTCGCCACCCATTTGACCGAGGTGATCCGCAATTATGCCCCCTATCTCTTGGGGCGGCAGGAGGTGCGCGAGCTTCTAAACGCCATTAAGGAGCAGGCCCCCGCCGTCGTCGAGGATGTCGTCCCCGACCTGCTCAGCCTGGGTGAGGTCCAGGATGTGCTGCACAACCTGCTGCGTGAGCGCGTCTCGATCCGCGACCTACCAGCCATTCTGGAAGCCCTGGCGAATCAGGCGCGGGTCACGCGCGATCCGGACGTCTTGAGCGAAGCGGCGCGCCAGGCGCTGGCGCGCTCGTTGACCAACCAGTACAAAGCTGAGGATGGTCGCTTGCATGTATTCACGCTCAGCCCGGCGCTGGAGACACGGCTGAAAGCGGCGCTGACGCCGACCGAGCGCGGCGCGGGCTTCCAGATCGAGCCGGGTGTGGTTCAAGAGATGCTGCTGGGCATCGGTCAGGAGATGGAGAAGCTGGCCCAGCAGGGCTATCAGCCGGTGCTCTTGTGCTCGCGTGAGATCCGCCTGCCACTCAAGCGGCTGACCGAGCGCGCGCTGCCCAACCTGGCCATCCTGGCCTTCTCCGAGGTCTGGCCGCGGGTCGAAGTGCAGGCACACGGCATGGTCGAAGTCCCATCGGCTCAGGCGGATGGCGTAGAAGTGGCCTTGGACAAGGTGAAGGCGTGAAGGTGAAGACGGTGCGGGCCAGACGCGTCGAGGAGGCGCTATACCAGATCGCCGCCGAACTGGGGCCGGAAGCGGTAGTCGTCGCCGCGCACCGCGTCCCCGCCGGTTCCGCCTGGCACGTCTGGCGCGCGCCGCTCGTCGAACTTGTTGCCGTGCTGCCGGAGGATCGGGCCGCAGCCTTCACCTCCTTGCCTCCCTCTCCCGAAGCCGCGGGAGAGAGGTTAGGGGTGAGGGTCGAAAGCCCGGCCGACCACGAAGCCATCCGACGGGAGCTGATGGAGATGCTTGCCCGGAGCATCGCGCATCCCCCGATGGCAGAGGTTGGGGATCAAGCCCAGCCGGGGGGCCCTAGCCCCGCCCTCCTCCGCCTCCGTCGCAATCAGGCACTGATCCTACGGGCACAGGGGTTAGATGAGAAGTTGGCGCACCAGGCGCTATGGGCAGCCAGCGCCGACCTGACCGGGGCCGAGCCGGAGTTGGAGACGCTCTTCAAGCGCCGCCTGACCGCCTACCTTCAGAGCCTGATCACGGCCGACTGTCCACCTCTCCTCTCACCTCCCTCCCCTGATAAAGGAGGGGACAGGGGAGAGGTCGCCAGCAGAGCGTCCTGCTGCTTTGTTGTCGGCCCGCCGGGCGCCGGCAAGAGCACCGCGCTCGCCCGGCTGGCGCAGCGCCTTCAGGCGGGCAGTTCAGCGCCGGTTGAGCTGGTGGCCGTGGCATGGGCGCGCGAGCCGGAATGGACACCGCTGGTGGATACCGCCAACCAGTTGGGGATGCCGTTGACGCTTGTCCGCAGCCCGCAGCAGTTGCGAGAGAAGGTAGAGGCGCAATTGAGTCCACAGGACGGTGCCACGTGTCTCCTCATTGATACGCCTGGCTGCGCGCCGGGCGACAGTGCCGCTCTGGGCGAGTTGGTCCGCTTCGCCAGTGCTCTCCCTGCCAGCAACAGGGCCCTGACCCAACTCGTCCTCAATGCCGCCTCAGCCGGGGACCTGACTGCGGTTGCCTCAGCTTTTGCTCCCATCGCACCGGCAGGGGTGATCTGGACGCACCTCGACGAGACCCGCCTGGTTGGCCCGATATTTAACCTGGGATATGCAACGGGGCTGCCGCTGACTTACCTGTCCTATGGCACGGAGGGCTGGGCCGATATCGTCCCGGCGGCCGACTATCTGTCGCACCTGGTGCGCCACCTGGTGTCACCGCCGGAAGCCACAGCGGAAGGTGAGACTGCTTTTCAGGAAGCGTCATGATGGGTGAGGAAGCCAGATCGAAACGACGTCAGAAAGCTCCCCCCACCTGGCCGGAGATAATCATCACGACCACCTGGCAGACGATCCTGCTCATCACAATCGGCGTCGCGCTGGTCTCGCTCATGTCGGGTGTGTCGCTCATGGCGACCGCGCTGCGGGTGGCGCTCGCGCTGGTCAGCCTGGGTCTGCTCGGCTGGCTGATCAATTGGGTATTGGTGGCGGCTCTGGCTAATGCGCGCGCGCAATCAGCTCAGCCGGTGGAGGCCAGCCTGCACCAGGCGGCCGAGGCAACCGAAGCCCAGCCGATGGATGCCGGCAATGGGCCGGGCCACACTTAGATGATGGGTGGAGGCGGGAGTGACCGAAGAGGAACTCTGGCAACGTTATAGCACCACCCGCGACCAGGCCGTGCGCGAGGAGATCATCTTGCGCTTTGCGCCGCTCGTCCATCACGTCCTGGCCCGGCTGGGCTATGCCCCGGCCACCAAAGCCGACTACGATGACCTGGTCGGCCAGGGGTTGCTCGGCCTGATTGATGCCGTAGACCACTACGATCCGGCGCGGGGGGTGCGCTTCTCGACCTATGCCACCATCCGCATCCGGGGCCGCATCCTCGACGGCCTGCGGACGATGGACTGGCTGTCCCGCAGCGCGCGCCGCCGCACCCGCCAGGTGCAGACCGCCATCCGGGACCTGTGCGCCAGCCTGGGTCGTTCGCCGGAAGAGGAGGAGATCGCCGCCTATATCGGCCTGAGCCTGGACGAAGTCCATGAAGCCCTCACGCAGGCCAGCCATGTCATCTTGTCGCTCGAAGCCGACCCGGATGAGGATGAGTTGGGCCTGAGCTTGCGCGACGTCCTGCCGGACGACGGCGCAGTGGACCCGCTGGAAGAGGTCAGCGAAGCGGAACTTCTCGAACGCCTGAAGCGCGCGCTGGCCGAACTGCCGGAACGCGAACGCCTCTTGATTTCGCTCTATTACTATAACGAACTGACGATGAAGGAAATCGGCGCATTACTGAACGTGTCTGAATCGCGCGTCTGTCAGTTACACGCTAAAGCGATGCTGACGCTGCGCGCCGGCTTATTAGGGATCCCTGCTCAAATGGAGGTTGTATGAGACTACGATTCTATTTGCTCGCGCTGGTCGCCCTCATGCTATTCGCCGCCCTGCCCGCCTGGGCCAACGGCAACGGCATTACCGTCTATCTGGGCCCCCTGCCTAATGTGACGAACTGGGGGCCGGCGGGCGCGCGCGGTGAAGCCTACCTCAACATCGGCGAGGGCCTGGTTAAGCTGGGCGTCAACGGGATGAAGCCGCTGACGAATGAGCGCTATCAGGCCTGGCTGGCGACGCCCAACATGGCCGAGATGGTCCCCCTGTTTGCGTTCGATGTTGATGCGGTGGGGTCCGCCTACGTCGAAAAGACGGTGGACAATCTCAAGATCACCGAGTATCGCTATTTCATCATCACGGTCGAGGCCAATCCCGATACTGATCCTAACCCCGACGCCCGGCGGGCGCTCGCCGGTATCCTGCCCAATACACAGGTTGTCGCGCCCGGCTCGCCTTCCGGCCCGACGCCCATTCCGGGCGCAACGCCGCCGGCCAACCTGCCTGAAACCGGCGCGCCCATCGCCGACCGCTACGTCGAGGCCGGGGGGGCCCTGGCGGCTTTGCTCATCGCTGGCGTCATCGGAAGCGGCTGGTTCTTGATCAACCGCAGAGAGCGCAAAGACCACAAAGAAACCTGAGAACCTTTGGGCTGAGAGAGGAGGGGAGACCCAGACATGATCCGAGGGTTATATGCAGCAGCTTCGGCAATGGTGGCGGGCCTGTTCCGCCAGGAATTGATCGCGCAAGACCTGGCGAACGTGAATACACCTGGCTATAAGGCGACGAGCACGCGCCTGAGTGATTTCGCCACCGCCCTCCTGGCCCGCCTGCCCGGTGGCATGGGGCCGGAGACGATCATCGGCCGGCTGACGCGTGGCGTCGAGGCCGGCGCTGCGCTCACCGATTTCAGCCCTGGGCCGACCCAGGCGACCGGCCAACCGTTGGATCTGGCGATCCAGGGCGATGGCTTCTTCCGCCTGCGCACGCCGCAAGGCGAACGCTTCACCCGCGATGGCCGCTTTAGCCTGGACGCTAACGGCCAGCTCGTCAACGTCAACGGCTATGCCGTCCTCGGCGCTAACGGCCAGCCGATCCGGCTTGGCCTGGGCGATGTGCGCGTGGATCAGGATGGCAGCCTTTTCCTGAACGGGCAGTCCGCCGGACGGTTGGGGCTGGCCGTCTTCGCCGACCCGGAGGCGAGCCTGGAGCGCACGGAAGGCGGGCTATTTGCAGCGACCGGGGGCGTTCCGGCGGGGCAGTTCACCGGGACCATCCAGCAGGGGTACCTGGAGACCGCCAATGTGGACCCGGCCACGACGATGACGCATATGCTCGCCGTCTCTCGCGCCTATCAAGCGGCGCAGCGCATTATCCAGATCGAGGATGAAATGCTGGGGCGCACTGTGAACGACGTCGGGAGAGTGTGATATGCCATATTCATCGCCCCATACTGTGTTGGATATCGCCGCCGCCGGTCTACTGGCCGGGCAGGCGTATGTGGATGTGATCGGCGCCAACATCGCCAATGTCAACACCACCGGCTATAAGCGGGCGCGGCTCGACTTCCAGGAACTGCTGGCCCGGCTGGGCGGCGGACAAACCCACCGCGCCGGGGTCTGGCCTGTGGCAACTCCCCACATCTTTGACCAGGGGGCGCTACGCCCGAGCGACAACCCGCTAGACCTGGCCATTGAGGGGGGCGGCTTCTTTGCCGTCCGCTTGCCCGATGGCGGCACCGCCTATACCCGCGACGGCAGCTTTCACCGCGATGCCAACGGCACCATCGTCAGCGCCGACGGCTATCCCCTGATCTATGAAGGGACGATCCCCAACGATGCGCTCGAAATCCACGTCAATCCCGACGGCGGCATCATGGCCCGCGTGCAGACGCTGACCGGCCAGGAGTGGCGTCAGGTGGGGACGGTGCGACTGACCCGCTTCATCAACCCGGCAGGGCTCCTATCCACCGAGCACAACCTGTATCTGCCGACGCCGGCTTCGGGCCCGGCCCAGGTGGGCACACCGGGCCAAAACGGCGTGGGCGAGATCGTTGCCGGGGCATTGGAAGGCTCGAACACTGAGCTGAGCCAGGCGATGGCTGAACTGCTGCTGGCGCAGCGCAGCTATGCGCTCTCGCTGCGGGCCTTCCAGCAGGCGGATGAGATGATGGCGCTGGCAGTGCAGTTGCGGAGGTAAAGTTCCGTTGCCATCAGCCGATAATTCTTCTGGGAGAGAAGGCTATGGCGATGGAGTCGGAGGAAATCGAGATGCGAATTAACGACATCGCTCAATCATCCATCGGGCCCAGCCCGGCCGCGGCTGCGCGCAGCGTGGCCGGAAGCCGGCCCGGCAACGGTGTGGAAGGTGCCAATAGTGGAGGCGACGAGGTGAACCTGTCTGACCGGGCGCGCCTGCTGCATAAGGCAAAGACGGCGTTGGCGGCAGCCCATGAAGCACGCTCGGCGCAGTTTGAGGCCGTGCAGCAGCAGCTTGCGGATGGCACATATCGCGTGCCGTTCGATGAACTGGCGGCGAAGCTGCTCAAGTTCCTGAGGTAACGGTGGCCTATGTCACTGGAAGAGATCCTCGTCGCCCAGTTCGGCATCTACCAGCTTCTGTTGGAATTGACGGCACAGGAGCGTCAGGCGCTTTTAGAGAACGACCTCACGGCGCTGGCGGACATCGTCGCGCAGAAAGAGGCCCAGATCGTGGCGCTGGCAGAGCTGGAGTCGGCGCGCAGCCGCGCCGTCAGCGCCTGGGCTGAGGCTTTAGGGCTTCCCCACAACGGCGCGCCCCTTACACTGGCCGATCTACTGCCGCACCTGGAAGCAGCAACGGCGACCCGGCTGGACAGTCTGGGCAACAGCATCTTGGTTTCAATTCACGAACTGGGCCGACAGAGCCAGAGCATCCGACCGCTGATCGAGACGGCTCTGGACCGGGCGAGTGCATTACGTGCCTTCCTGATTGACCTGGTTCAGGAGCAGCCCGGCTATACCGCCAACGGCGTGCGAGCCGAGGCACTGGCGGCAGATAGCTTAATGGTGGACCGGGAGCTATGACCCTTTTCTCCAGCATCCAACTGAGCCTGCGAGCACTGCTCGCGCAGCAACTGGCGATTGAGGTCACCAATCACAACACCGCCAACGCGACGACGCCTGGCTACAGCCGCCAGGGCGCTGTCCTGGTGCCGGGCGAACCCTGGCCGCCCATCAGTATGCACCCGCCGGGCCTCCGGGGTCAGCTTGGGACAGGGGTACTGGTGCAGAGCGTGCGCCGCTTCACTGACGCCTTTCTCAACAGCCGCTTGCGCGCGGCGCAGGCATCGCTTAGCCAGAGCACCGTCACCCGCGATGCCCTGCGTGAGGTGCAGGGCATCTTGAATGAACCCGGTGACAACGGCATTGCCGCGGCCATGAATGACTTCTGGAATGCCTGGCAAGGGCTGACGACCGACCCGGCCAGCCTGGCATTGCGCTCAACGGTGCGCGAGGCAGGCGAACGGCTGGCATCGCTCTTCAACACTCGCGCCAGCGCATTGACGGAACAGCGACGGGGGCTCGACGGCCAGATCAGCACCGATGTCGAGCGACTCAACAACCTGGCCAGCCAGGTGGCCGACCTGAATCGTCAAATCGTTGCCCAACTCGGCCTGGGCAATCAGCCCAATGACCTGATGGACCAGCGCGATGTACTCATCGGCCAGATCACGGCGCTAACGGGCGCGCTGGTCGGCGAGCAGAGCGACGGCTCGGTCACACTTGCCATTGGCGGTCATACACTCGTCGCCGGTATCAACAGCTTCACGCTCCAGGCCCAGCCCGACCCGGCCAACAGCAACCTGGTCCGCATCACCTGGACGGATAATGGCGCAGGGGCGACGTTCGGCGGCGGCGAACTGCGCGGCCTGCTGGAGAGCCGCGACACAACCATCCCGGACAAACTGGCCGATCTGGACGAACTGGCGGCGGCATTGGTTGACCAGGTCAACGCCCGGCACCGCCTCGGCTACGGTTTGAACAATGCCACCGGCCTGGATTTCTTCAGCGGTAACTCCGCCGCCTCGATGGCGGTGTCGGGCCAGATGTCCGACCTGAACAACTTAGCCGCCGCTTCGGCCCCGGATTCGCCGGGCGACGGCGCGAACGCGCTCGCTCTGGCCCAGTTGAGCACTGCCCAGGTCATGGACGGTGGCATAGCGACTTTCGGCGAGTTCTACGGCGGCTTCGTCGCCACGATCGGCAACGATGTGGACAATGCTGATGCTCAGGTCAACGACGCTCAACTCCTGACAGACTATCTGACCGGCCAACAGCAGAGCGTCAGCGGTGTCTCACTGGACGAGGAGGCGGCCAACCTGGTGAAATACCAGCGCGCCTATGAAGCCGCAGCCCGTATCCTCACTGCCCTGGATCAAATGGCGGACACGATCATCAACGGCATGGGCGTGGTCGGGCGATAGTGGGAGGCCTTCATGCGCATCACGATGCAGCGGTTGACTGAGGAAAC
>CADDZL010000049.1 GCA_902812335.1 Chloroflexota bacterium
AAGTACAACAAGGCGCAGGAGTTGGGCATCCCGATGATTGATGAAGCCGAACTGAAGCGGATGGCGGAGGGCGGTGGGTAGAGATAGAGGAGGGGTGCGGCTCGCATCGAGCTTGACAGGGTAGGAGAAGGGGGGTACAATATCAACACTCGCCATAGCATAGCTCATGGCGACGTGCCCTCGTAGCTCAGTGGATAGAGCACTTGGTTGCGGACCAAGGGGTCGTGGGTTCGAGTCCCGCCGAGGGTGCCTAAATAGAGGGGCCGGAGAAGAAATGATGCCAGATATGGCGTACTCTCCAGTCCCTCATCCGTTTTCCGCCATCCAACCCTCTGCCGTGAGCGCGGACAATTCCTTCACCGAACGTTCCACCGCCAGGCGGACGTCCACCAAGGCCAGGTCGTGCTTAAGCTGACCCCAGCGCGGCTGGCGCAGCCAGTGAATACCGTGAGCACGTAACCGGCGTTCCAACTGGCACAGTTGCGTCTCACTGGGTATCTCAGGGGGCGTAACCTCACAACCCTGTTGACCTGCGACCCACAACGCCCCTCTCCAGCCTGGCCAGCAGACCGGCTCCGGGATGGGCTACATCCGTCATTGCTCCCGGTTCGGCCAATCCAGATAACCGTGATGGTAGAGCCGCGCCAGGCGCATCTCTATGAATACATGCGCCAGGGTAGGTGCAACCTGTTCTCATGGCGTTTGAGCCGTTGGCAGCGCGGCGGCGGGTCAAGGTGAGCCTGCGACGGACACATCAGGATTGGGCGTGGTGGGTCAAGGAGTTGGTGGACAGGCATTATCCGCAGGCCGGGCGGATCGTGTTGGTATTGGACAACCTGAACACCCATACGCCTGCGGCGTTGTATGCCCTCTTTGAAGCGGCTAAGGTGTGGCGGATTGCCCAGAAGCTGGAGTTGCACTATGAACATAGCCGAGAGTGAATTGAGCATTCTGCGGCGTCAATGTCTGGACCGGCGCATTCCTGACGAGGCGACCCTGGCGCGGGAGGTGGCGGCCTGGGAACGGGTGCGCAATGCCCGCCAGGTGACGGTGGACTGGCGCTTTACGACGGCTGACATTCGCATCAAGCTCAAGCGACTCTACCCGCAGATTCATGAGTGACAGACCACTAGAGCAGGTCTGGCTGCGTTTCCTGGAGGGTCGCCCGGTCAGTGGGGTAACCACACGGTTTGTGGAGGGGTGCGGCTCAGGCTAAGTCAAATAGCGGGCCGGCTACGACAAATGGCGTAGGTGAAGGTAAGGGAAACCGAGCCCGCCGGCCCACTACCTGGCTTTGAGCCAGGTTAGTATGCGCACAACCCCGGCGCTAGTCCACCCCCCTCAGGACGCTGCAATGTGGATCATGTGATCCAGAATACGTAAAACATCGTATTGATTTTGAGGGCCTGATCAGACTATAATGAGTTGAATTGGTACGAGTTGCTGACCACTCCGCCTGATAGGCAAAAGCCAACCAGACAGATTCTAACCTGATTCTAACGTCAAGCGGGTTGACAGGGGCAACGTTGTGCCTACAATGTGGACCAATATTCCCCAATTCATCTGGAATGATGAGAGGGCGGCAAACGCCGCAGGTCCGAGCATATTGTTATCAGGAGAAGCGATGACATCGCAAGGTATAGAACAAGTGGTGGCGGACTACATACGACAGAAGTTCATGCCCGACCGCAACCCCGATGAGTTGACCGATTCGACCCCCCTGATCTCGGGAGGAATTGTTGACTCGCTCGGCGTCTTGAACCTGGTCACATTCCTGGAAGAACGGTTTAATATCCACCTAGAGGCGTACGAGATCTCGGTAACCAACCTCAATACCCTTGGCGATATTGTCAGGCTGGTTCGCTCGAAACTATAGAAAAATCAGATGAGGACTGTTTTAACTTGATCAGAGATATTACCATGACTGAAGATTCTTCTCGACTCGCCGCTGCAATGCCACAGCCTCTCGCCAAAGCCCCGGACCATGTTGTCGTCGTGCGGGGTGAGAACCTCACGATAGATGAGGTCGTGCGTGTGTCGCGTCATGGCGTCCCCGTGTACCTGACGGAAGAGGAAGATGTCCTGCGGCGTATTGAAGCTTCCTGCAACTACATCGCTGACGCTGTGCAAACGGGGAAGTCAATCTACGGAGTAACCACGCGCTTTGGCGGCATGGCCGACATCCTGATCTCCGGCGAGGAAGCAGCCGAGCTTCAGAGTAATGCAATCTGGTTGCATAAGTCCGGCGCAGGCCGGCAGTTGCCCATAGATACCATCCGTGCGGCCATGCTGCTGAGGATGAATTCGCATCTGCGCGGTGCGTCTGGCATAAGACTCGAACTCATCCAGCGTATGCAGGTGTTTCTGAATGCCGGGGTCACACCGCATGTGTATGAGTTCGGCTCCATCGGCGCCAGCGGCGATCTGGTGCCGTTGACCTATATTGCTGGCGCGATCATCGGCCTGACCCCCGACTTTAAGGTTGATTTTAAGGGCGAGGAGGTAGATGCTCTCACCGCGCTCAGTCGGCTGGGGCTGTCGCCGTTACCCTTGCGCCCTAAAGAAGGGCTGGCGATGATCAACGGCACTTCCATGACCACCGGCATCGCGGCCCTGTGCGTGTACGACGCCCAGGTTCTCCTGGCGCTTGCCATGGGCGCACATGCCCTCTACATTCAGGCGCTCAACGGGACAAACCAGGCCTTCCACCCCTTTATTCATCAACAGAAACCACATCCGGGACAGGTATGGGCCGCCGCCCAGATGCTTGACCTGCTGGCAGGCTCTAAGCTGATCCGTGACGAGTTGCAAGGCGAGCACGAGTACCGTGATCACGAGTTGGTACAGGATCGCTATTCCATACGCTGCCTGCCCCAGTACATGGGACCGATCTTTGACGGCCTGGCTCAGATTGCGCAACAAATTCAGGTCGAGATGAACTCGACCACGGACAATCCCCTGGTGGATGTTGAGAACTACACCAGTTATCATGGCGGCAATTTCCTGGGCCAGTATATCGGCATCGCAATGGACCAGTTACGCTACTATCTGGGCTTGTCAGCCAAGCACCTGGACGTCCAGATCGCACTCCTGGTCGCGCCTGAGTTTAATAGCGGCTTGCCGCCCTCGCTTGTTGGTAACACTGAACGCAAGGTGAATATGGGGTTGAAAGGCTTGCAGTTAACCGGCAACTCCATCATGCCGCTGTTGACCTTCTTCGGCAACACGCTGGTGGATCGGTTCCCTACCCATGCAGAGCAATTTAACCAGAACATCAACAGCCAGAGCTTCGGTTCAGCTAACCTGGCGCGTCAATCCATTGAATTGTTGCAGCAGTACATGGCGATTGCGCTGATGTTCGGGGTGCAGGCTGTCGATTTGCGCACACATACCGTCGCCGGCCACTATGATGCGCGTGCCTGCCTGTCACCCGCGACTTGCCGGCTGTATGAAGCCGTACGCCAGGTGGTCGGCAAACCGCCGGCAGCCGCTCAACCCTATATCTGGAACGATCACGAGCAGGCACTCGATGCGCACATCGCGGCTATAGCGGCTGACATCGCCAGTGGCGGCTATATCCCGCAGGCCGTTGACGCCACACTTTCATCGCTAAAAGCCTACTAACGGAACAGCATCACTGGGAGGCCGCATGAAATGAATATCGCCCAGAATGTCGAGCGTGCGCGGCGGCTATTTCCTCACCGGACAGCCCTGGCTTTTGAGGGCAAATACTTCAGCTATCAAACCCTGAACGAGATAGCCAACCGGGTTGCGAATGGCTTGAGGGGGTTAGGGATTAAGCGCGGTGAGCGCGTCGCTCTGTTCCTGCCCAATATCCCCGCGTTCGTGTTTTGCTACCTGGGCATTCAAAAGATCGGCGCAGTAGCCGTGTCTGTCAACGTTATGTTGAAGAGCAACGAGGTGAAGTTCATCCTGGACGACTGTGGTGCCGTTGCCCTCATTACGACGGAAGAACTACTTAACCAGGTGCCCCGTTCAGATTTGCCTCAGCTAAAGCATATCCTGATCGCGGAAGGCGCGGCGGGTAACCATATCGCCTTAGATCAGCTCATGGAAAGGGCCTCGCCCATCGCGTCTGCCATGGATATGCAGCGCGATGATCCTGCCGCAATTGTCTACTCATCGGGCACAACCGGTTTCCCTAAAGGGGTCACGCTTTCACACGGTAATGTGATCTCGAATATGTACTCCAAGAATCACTATTGTGGTATGCGCCCCGACGATCGGATATTGCTTTCCGTGCCTCTGTTTCACTGCTTTGGGCAGAATGCCATCCTCAACAGCGGCCTCAATGCCTGCGCCACGATTGTATTGCACCGCCGGTTTGAGTTGGACCGCTTGCTCAGGTCAATCGTGACCGAGAAGATCACCATGTTATTTGGCGTGCCCACCGTCTTCATCCTCTTATTGGATCGGGCCTCTGTCTCTGACCTGAGATCGGTACGCTACTGCTTTTCAGCGGCAGCCACTATGCCGGTCGAAATCGCCCAACAATGGCAGGACAAATATGGCATGGTCATCAATGAGGGATATGGGCTAACCGAGACATCCCCATTTGCCTGCTACAATCACGATCTGAAATACAAGCTGGGTTCGATTGGCACACCCATTGAAAATGTGGAGATGAAGGTCTTTAGCCTTGAGGATGAGCAGGAAGTGGCCCCCGGTGAACTGGGTGAGATCGTCATCCGTGGCCCCAACGTGATGATTGGCTACTGGAATCGCCCGAACGAGACGGCTCAGGTGATCAGAAACGGCTGGCTCCATAGCGGAGACATTGGCCGAATGGACGATGAGGGTTATTTTTACATCGTTGACCGCTTGAAGGACATGATCAACGTCGCCGGCCTCAAAGTATATCCCGCTGAAGTTGAGAATATCATCTACCAGCATCCCGCCGTAGCCGAGGTAGCCGTCTACGGTGCAGCCGACGCCGTCCTCGGTGAGAGGGTTGAAGCCAAGATTGTACTTAAAGCGGGTCAAGTGGCAACGGAAGAGGAGATTCGCGTCCTGTGCCGCGGGCAGATTGCGGATTTCAAGATTCCAATCGCTGTTCAGTTTGTTGAGACCCTGCCTAAGAACGCCACGGGCAAGGTGCTCAGGCGGCTCCTACGGGAGGGAGGGCCCGGAGCTAAAGCTCCAGGCTGACTGCCAGCAGTTGCACGGCGCGTGGCTTGAGGCCATCCCGTGAGGGAGAGAGCCAGGCCCGGCGGGCTAACCCCTCCCCTGTCAGGGGAGGGGAGGAAGAGGAGAGGTCTTCCTCAACCCCGTAGGGACCTGCGCCATACCTTACCCATCTGATCCTTGGGCAGGCTATCCCGAAACTCGACCAGGCGCGGATATTTGTAGGCAGACAATTGGGCCTTGCAGTGCCTGATCAATTCGTCGGCGGAGGCCGTCGTTCCGGGTTTGAGGGCCACAAAGGCCTTGACCTCCTCACCCAGAGCTTCATCGGGGACGCCGATCACCGCGGCCTCGGCCACTGCCGGATGAGCGCATAGGACCCGCTCGACCTCGGCAGGAAAGACCGAGTAGCCGCCCCGTTTGATCCGGTCGTTCAGCCGGTCCACCAGGAATAAATGCCCTGCCTCGTTCAGATAGCCCACATCGCCGGTGTGCAGCCAGCCGTCGCGCAATGCCTCGGCGGTCGCTCTCGGCCGATGGTAGTAGCCGGAAAAAACCTGCGGTCCGCGTACTACCACCTCGCCGGTCTCTCCCGGCGGTACATCGCGCCCCGCTGCGTCCACGATGCGCACGCTGGTGCCCCATACCGGCGTGCCGACCGAAGCGGGCGGGACATCTTTCATATCGGCGGTGACAAACGTGACAGGCACGGCCTCGGTCAATCCATAGCCGGTGATCAGGTCCACGGCAAAGCGCTGCCTGAACCGTTCCGCCAATTCTGGGGACAATGGTGCGCCGCTGAACATGACCAGACGTAGCGAACTCAAGTCGTATTGATCCGTCAGCGGCGAGTGCAGCATGTAGTAGCCCAGAGTAGGCACGCCCGCCAGGAAGGTCACCTGATCCTGAGCCAGGGTGCGCAGGAAAGCCTCCATATCCGGCCTGGCCATCAAGCTCAGCTTCGCTTGAGCAGCACAGGCGACATTCAGGATGGCCTGACCGAAGATATGAGACCCCGGCGCGATCATCATGATCACATCGTCCGGCCCGATGCGCCACAGGTCTTGGGTCAGAAGCTGGGTGAAGAAGTAGTAGTTGAAGTGGCTCAGAATAGCGCCCTTGAGGCGGCCCGCCGTGCCGGCTGTATAGAGGATGACGGCGGCATCTTCAGGCCGCGTCACGGCGGTGTGGAACTCTTCTCCAGCAGCAGCCATCAGCTCTGCCAGTCGCCGCGCCGGCGGTGGGCAGGCAGCGCTGTCGGGCAGCCCTTCGCTGCGCTCAAGGGCCGAGGGGTTGGCCAGGATCAGATGCTGGCAGCCCTCGGCCGCCTGGAAGCCCCCCCTGGCCGCCTCCACCAAGGATTCCAGGGCGACCAATACGGTGGCTTCCGAGTCATTCAGGAAATAGGCGATCTCCGGAGCCGGGGCCGTCACATCAATGGGCACGACCACAGCCCCCAGCTTCAGCGCGCCATAGGTGCAGATGGGCAAGGCAGGCACATTCGGCAGCAACAGAGCCACCCGCTCACCGGCTTTGACCCCAAGCCCGGCCAACACTTGAGCGAAGCGCCGCGCTGCGGTTTCCACCTGGCGAAAAGTGAGCCGCTGCTCGCCAGAGATCAGGAAGGTCTTATCAGGCGAGCGGCGGGCCGCCTGCTCCAGAAACATGGCGATATTCAAAGTGTTCATCTAGAACATGACCGCCCCACCATCCACATTGATCGCCTGGCCGGTGATACCCCGCGCCTCATCGTCCACCAGCATCAACGCCACGTGCGCAACCTCTTCCGGCGTGATCAGCCGGTTCTGCAAGCTCAGCTTTTCCAGGGTCGCGCGAACTTCGACCTCGGACATCCTGGTGCGGGCCGCGATGTTGGTGATGGCCCGGTCTGTCATGGGCGTGTCCACGTAGCCGGGGCAGATGGCATTGACAGTGATGTTGTAGGCCACCAGCTCGACGGCGAGCGCGCGGGTCAGGCCCAGCACGCCGTGTTTCGAGGCCGTGTAGGCGACAACGTATTTACCGCCGATCTTCGACGCAATCGAGGCGATGTTAATGATGCGGCCCCACCTGGCCTCGACCATCATGGGCACAACGGCCTTGGTGACGTAATAGACCGAGTTCAGATTCGCGTCAATCATGCGGTGCCACAGCGCGTCGGGATGGCCGAGGAACTTGTGCGAGTCGGCGGCGCCGGCGTTGTTGACCAGGACCGTGATCGGGCCGAACGCCCGCTGTACTTCGGCTACGGCAGCAGCGATGGCATCCGGCCGGGTCACATCACAGACGACCGACAGCGCCTGCCCGCCTTCCTCGCGGATCGCAGCGGCTACCCGTTCGATGTCGGAGACAGTTCGGGCCACGACCGCAACGCGCATGCCTTTACGAGCCAGCGCCCGCGCAATGACCTCGCCGATACCTCTGCCACCCCCCGTGACCAACGCTACCTGCCTCATGCCGAAAGCCTCCCGTTCCGCTTCAATATATTCAGTTCCTGACGGAAATCAAGCCGGGGGCAGCGCACCGGCGGCGGCCAGCGTCTGGAGTTCGGCCAGGGCGGAGATGGCCGCCCGGCGTTGCGCCGGGTCCAGCGGCAGCGCCGCAAATTCGGCTTCGTCCAGGACAAGCGTCCGCCGGTCCGGGTAAACCCACAGGTCGAGCGCCAGGTCAACCGAGCGGATATCATGGTTCTCAACCCGGGCCGGGTAGGTGATGTTACAGTACCAGCCCTTGAGCACCTTGCCGGCAGCAGCACGGATCTCGAAAACCGTGTACCAGCGATCGCAGTAGTAGTATTCGATAAAGTGATCGCCGGGCTCAAAGCGGGCATAGCCATAGTCGTGAGCGGCGTGCTGCCAGCGGGCGTCCACCACCACCCGCCGGATGCTGCGTTCGACCAGCCGGCCCTGGTAGGCGATGACTTCCCGGCCGGTCAGGTCAAGCTTGTGCACGGTCACGAGCGGGCGCAGGTCCTCTTCCATGATTGCTCTAGCGTCCCATGTATCACGGGCACTGTCTATTTCTGCCCCATCACGGCTTCCGGCACACAATGTACGATGAATGCGGGCGGCTGCCATTGTCGCCGGCCTCCAGAATGCGCCAGCCGGCGAAATGACGGGGTAGTTCGCCGATCTCCAGCAGATAGACCGCCGGGATGTCCGGGGCGTGGGCCAGTCGGCCCAGGTTGAAGGTCTCATAGAACAGCCAGCCGCCCGGCACGAGCGCCGCCCGCAACGCCGGCAGCAACCGCCGGTCCAGGAAGTAAAACACGGCGATCAGGTCGTAGGCCGCTACCGGCAGAACATAGCTGTCCAGATCGGCCTCGATGAAGTTGACCGAGAGCCCGCGCCGCGCCGCCTCGGCCCGCGCCTGGGCCAGCGCTACCGGGCTGATGTCCACGGCGTCTACGTTGTAGCCATGCCCGGCCAGCCAGAGCGCGTTTTGCCCCAGCCCACAGGCCAGGTCGAGCGCCCGGCCGCCGCCCAGTTGACCGGCGTAACGCACAAGCAGCGGGTGGGGTTCGGTGGAGCGGCAGGCCCCTTCCTCCGCCCAGCGACGGTCCCAGCGCAGCCGGTCCTCCGCCGACACGTCCGTTCAGCCCTCGCTTAGCTCTCGCACAATGGTGCAACCGTGCGGTGGCGTCTCCTGCACCTCCGGCAGCCGGCCGGCGCGCAGGCTTGCCAGCGCCTCATCCAGGTAGTTGACCGTCGGCTCGCGGCGGAACAAGCGGTCGTCCACCGACCCGCGATAAGCCAGCCGCCCGGCCGGATCGATCACATACACGTGCGGCGTGGTCACCGCCTCGAAGCGGTCGGCGATGGCGTGGCCAATGTCGCGCAGGATGGGGAAGCTCAGCCCGCGTTCGGCGGCGGCCGCCCGCAGGTCCGTTTCGGTCTCGTCGGCGTTAGGTGCCAGCGCCAGGAAAACGATGCCCTGGCGCTGCCACTCCTGCCAGCGCTCGTTGAAATAAGGGTCGTACTTGTGTGACCAGGGGCAGGCCGCCGACCAGAAATCCACGACGACGATCCGCCCCCGGTAGTCCGACAACCGGTAGGTCTTGCCGTCCAGCCCCGGCAGCTCGAAATCCTCGACAATATCGCCAATATTCATCAGCAGATCTGAAATCCCCTGAGCCTTATGGAATCCATGCTGGCAGCGTACCGTTGTCCACCAGCGGGCGCAAGCCGCCACCGCCGGCCTGGATCAGCCAGATGGAGGGGTGGGCGGCGGGGCTCGCCAGCACGTAACGCACCAGCGCCAGCGTCTGGCCGTCCGGGCTCCAGGCAAAACCGCCGTGGTTGATGTCGGGGGCGGACGTCAGCGCATGGGCAGCGCTGCCGTCGGGCCGCATCAGCCAGAGCTGCTGAGCACGTGTTCGTTCGCCGCTGGCCAGTTGCCGCCGCCCGAAAGCCAGCCAGGCTCCGTCGGGGGACCAGGCGGGCGAAGTATCCTCGACCTCGCCCGCGCCGCTTAAGTCCACTGGTGCGGCTGCACTCAGGTCGCTGCGGAACAGGTGGGTGAAGAAGGGCGCGTCGGGTTCCCCGGTCTCCGCTCCTGGCCGGCCACCTGCCTCCCCCTCCGCCTGAGGCGAGGCGACAAGCTGGGTGAAGACAAGTTCGCGCCCGTCGGGGGCCCAGTCGCCCAGTTGCGCCAACGCACTGGGAATGTAGGTCAGGCCGCCGGCGGTTCTGTCATATAGCGCCACCGCGCCCAGCAGCGGGTCCACGAAAGCGAGCCAGCGGCCATCGGGTGACCAGTGTGGCCCGCTGCCCAGTTGAGCTTCGTCCTTGAAGAGCGGTTGCACCGTCCCGGCCATCAGGTCCACCAGGTATAGGCGGGGGCTTCCCGGCGTGGGACCGGCGCTTGTGGCGACGAGCGGCCGGCGTTCAAAGACCAGCCAGGCTGCATCGGGTGCCCAGGCCGGCGCGCCGCAATCGGCTTGCGGACAGTCGGCCAGCCGGCGCCGGTTGTGCCCGTCGGCGTCGATCAGCCACAGATCGGCCCCTTTGTCCGGGCGTAGGGCCGAATAAGCAATGGCCCTACCGTCGGGGCTGACGGCGAAATCGCGCACGCCCTCAGCTTCATAGGTCAATCGGTGCGGGGCTCCGCCGGCCGGATCGATCTGCCACAACTCGGTGTGGCCCTCCTGCTCAGCCAGATAGACCAGGCGTGGATGGCCGGTGGTGAAGTGCCAGCTCGCGCCCGGCAGTGGCAGGCCTCTGGTGCTGCGCGCGCCCGCCTCCAAAATGAGCGTGTAGGCTGTGTCTGGGGCGAGTGGCCGGGCCGGGCGGAAGGTGAGGACATCCCCACGCCAGGAGAACGCACCGTCAACCGGCGGCGACAGGCTCAGCCGGTCCTCGATGCCGGCGGGGTCCACAGCCGCGTTGAAGCCGATCTCAAGCGCTGCCCGGGTCGAAACGCCGTTGGCACCCGGCGGCGGCCAGCGCAGCGTCGCCCGCGGCCAGCGCCAGGCTGCGCCCAGCGCCAGCCCAAGCAGCAACCCGCTCAGGGCAAATAGCGGCCACCTCGTTCGTGTTGAAGCCACCGTTTATGTTATGGTCCCTGCCTCCGGGTGGACCCAGATGGTACGCGCAGCCTTCATCCCCAATGTGACCGTCTCGCCGCTGCGATGCAGGCTGATGGTGTCGTTCCAGGGCGCGACCTCGCTGATGGTGAAGCACACCCCCGGCATCAGCCGGTTGCGCTGAAAGTACTCCAGCAAACGCGGGTCGCGCTCACCCTCCTCCGTGATGCGATCTACCACAACCTGCTGGCCGGCCTCGGCGCGGTCCAGGGTGAAGGCATCTTTGGGCAGCCGTGGCGCTTCGCTGCCGGGGATCGGGTTGCCGTGAGGGCAGGTGGTGGGATGGTCCAGAACCACAAGCAGGCGCGCCTCGACCATGTCGGAGACGGCGTGCTGAAGCCGTTGGGCCTCCTCGTGGGCGGCGGCCCAATCCAGCCCCAGGAGATCGGTCAGGAAGCGCTCAATCAGCCGGTGGCGGCGGATGGCGGCTTCGGCTGTAGCCAGGCCCTGGGGAGTGAAGTGGATCTCATTGTCAGGCCCGATCGTGATCAGCCCATCGCGGACCATGCGCCGCAGCGTCTGGCTGACCGTGGGCGGCGATACGCCCAGCCGCTCAGCCAGGCGGGCGGCGATGACCGTTTTGCCCTCATCTTTCATATTATAGATGGCGTCAAGGTAACCCTCGACGGCCCGCGTCGGATGATCCTCGGTCATGGCTCACCTCAATTCATGTTAATAAGCATCCCAGCACCCGGCCCAGTGCCGGGTTGGTTCCGACGTTGATCATTATAGTTCCCATCCCCTTGGCTGCAAATCGGCGCCATCAGCGATAATGACTTGATGCCTCTCATCTATGGCCGCCTGTACTATGATAGTTAGGTGCGCTTATGCTGGCTCGGCCATAGGAGCAGCCGCGCCTTGTTCCCACTGGCGCAATACGCACGAGCGTGCTATCATAGGGTTCGGGCATTGACGGGGATCTCACCGGTAAGGATATCCCGATAGACAAGCGATGAGGCTGACATCCAGGTCCCGCCGCGTCGCGGCCTGGTTGATGGTCGCGGCTCTCCTGGCCGGCTGCGGGCACATGCTGTTCGGCTCTGCGCCTACGCCGACCGCGCCGCCTCGGCCCAAAAACCTGGCCGGGCAGACGCTGGTGATCTATTCCGGCCGGCGTGAATCGGCGATCAAGCCGGTGGCCGATGCTTTCCAGGCGAGCACCGGCATACGGGTGGAGTTGCGCATCGGCCTCACTGCCGATCTCGGTCGGCAACTCCTGGCTGAGAGGGCCCAATCGGTCGCCGACATCTTCATTGCCGCTACCGGCAGCGAAGCCGAACTATGGGCCCGCCAGGGCCTGTTTCAGCCCTATATCTCGCCGGCGGCCGCGCCTCTCCCCGCCGAGTATAAGGACAAAGAGGGGCTATGGACCGGCATCGCCGGGCGGGCGCGTGTCATCCTGTATAACACCCAGCTCGTCGCCCATGCCGACATCCCCAGTTCGGTGTTCGAGCTCACCGATCCCAAGTGGAAAGGTAAGGTCGCCACCTCCGGCTTCGACGACCGCACCTCGGTCAGTTGGGTGGCCTCACTGGTCGCGACAAAGGGCGAAGCTTTTACCCAGAAGTTCATTGACGACCTGATCGCCAATGGCATGGTCATCCTGCCAACCAGCACCGATGTGCGCCAGAAAGTGGCAGCGGGCGAGTACGCTATCGGCCTGACCAATTCACCGGCCTACTGGATGCAGCACGAAGACGCCTCGGTCGCTTTCGTCTATCCTGACCAGAAGACCGAGAGCATCGGGACGCCAGTGACGATCAGCACGGTTTCCATCGTCAGCGGGACCGCCCATCTTGCAGCGGCCCAGGCCTTTGTGGACTACATCCTCAGCCCGGAGGCGCTGCCACTGCTCCTGGGTTCGCCCAACTATGAACTGTCCCTGATGCCGTTGGACAAAGCTCCGGCGGGCACGGTCGGCGACTTCCGCGCTACCCCTGTCAGCATCGAGCAGTTGGCCGACCTGGAAGAGCGGGTTGTCAAGCTGTTCTCGCCGCCTTTCTAATCGCCATCGGCTAATTGAAATCGTACCTATTCAGTGCTTGGCCGGATAGCATTGATGCTCAAGAATACATAGACCGGCAGCGAGCTTCGTGGAATGGATAACCACGTTGCAGGGAAAGGTGGTAGGCCTGGACACAACTCCGCTCATTTACTTCGTTGAGGAAGAGCCAGCTTGCCTGGAAACGGTGCCCCCCTTCTTTGAAGCGATGGCTCGCGGTGAGTTCAGCGCTGTTACATCCATTGTAACAGCGCTGGAGGTCCTGGTCCATCTTTTCCGCCGCGGAGATGCGAAACTGGCTCAGCAATATCGTGACATTCTACTCAACGCGGATGGTCTGACTACTGCTCCTCTATCTCAGGACATTGCTGAGGAGGCCGCGCAACCCAGGGCAACTTACAACATCCGTACGCCGGATGCCATTCAGATGGCTACAGCGGTTCACGAAGGCGCTTCGTTTTTCCTGACGAATGATGCTCGTTTGCCCTCTCTACCGATCTAAAGTTGTTGGTCTTGAACGAACTAACTACAATTCCTTAATCCGCACAAAATCCAGTTCCAGCCATTGCCGTTGGGGGACGGGCAGCAGGCCGAAGGCGAAATCGCCTTCAAGCGTCGCCACCGCGTATTGATTGTCGAGCCAGGCGACGAAGCCAAGCGGCCCGGTCGGCGGCTGCGCCACACGCAGCACAACCGCCTCGTCCACCCAGAAGGTCGCCCCTTCGCGCCGCCATTCCAGCATGTAGGTGTGCCAGTCGGTCAGTTCCACATCCAGAATGCACTCGCCAGCCTTAATCGCAGCGCGCGCCAACGGCTGCAGCCACCGGCCGATGCCTGGCAGCCGCAGCAGAAGTGTCCCCACCGCTGCCGCTGGCGCCATAAGCAGCCCCGGCGTGGTGCCGCTATTCAGTGCAGCCGCCTTCCAGCCCCAGCCGGGCACCGGCGGTGCCAGCGCCATGTTTGAGGGCGGCGAAGCGTAGAAGAACCAGATCGCGTTGGGCGACCTGAGCACACCACCGCTGAGCGTGAAGGGATCGTTCCAGAAGCCGAAGCCGGCGGTCCCGATCAGTTTCCCTGCTGGGTGTGAGGCCCGCGCGCGTACGCTCAGGCGCAGTGGTGGCCGCCAGGGCAGGTGGGTGCCGCTGCGACCATGATAGTCGTCAAGCTGGGCATCGGCATAGACGTCCTGTGTCGCGCCGGCAACGACGAAGCGCACCGACGAGACATCGTGCTCAACTGCCGCCGCGCCCAGGGCAAAGCGCGCCCAGCGTGGCTGGCTCTGGCCCTCAAAGTGGTCTTCGACCATCAAACGACAAGCCGGTTGGACAGGTCCTCCACCAGGGCCTCGGCCGTTAGGCGGCGGCCGGTGGCGTGAGCGACCTTGTCGGTCCATTCGGCTGACGCGCCGGGCGCATAGTAACGTTCGACCAGCCAGTCACCCAGGGCCGGCTGGCCAACGATCTGGTGGTACGATTCGCGCCAGGCGGCCCACGTCTGGCTGGCAATGGCCTCGGCTACGACGTAGTTCTGAAGGTAGATCGGGTAGACGGTCCAGAAGGGGTTGTCGGCCCAGGCCTCAGCTTCATCATACGGGATGAGCAAGAAGGCCGACATCGTCTCACGCCACAGGTCAAGCAGGTCCCCGTCGAGGTTGTCATAGGCACGATACTCGAAGACCGCCTGGCCCATGAGCGCGCGCAACCCCACCAGCATGGTTTCGGCCCAGCCGGTGCGGTACTCGCCAATGGCGGCATCGTCCAGCCCCGGCCGGGTCTGGAGCCAGCTGGGCTCGGCGGCGAAGCGTTGCAGTAGACAGGCCATGCCCTCATTGAATGGCCCCGGCTCGTGGCGCAGGCTGTGGGCCGGCTGGCGCACTAAGCGGGCGTGCAGGGCATGGCCGAACTCGTGGAACAGCGTCGAGTAATAGAGATGACCATGGCGGGGGTTTATCAGGATGCGCACGTCGTCCGGCACGCGGACGGCGAAGCATAACCCCCCATAGGGGATATCTGTCATGTCCACCCGGACAGCCGCACCAGCCTCGGCCAATCCCAGGCTGGCTGCCAGGTCGCGTGCTGCGACGATGATGCCCTCTTTGGGGAAAGGCTCATCGGGCAGCGTGGAGAGCCGGTCAAGCGCGTAGCTCAGGTCCCAGGGCTGTAGTGCCGCCAGCTCCAGGTGAGCGGCGGCCCTGTCGAGGAACAGGCGGTAGACGGCTTCGGTGGCTCCGGCCAACTGGTCAAACAGCTCCAGAACACCCCGCCGGTCCAACCCGATCAGGCTGAGGGCCAGATCGGGGTAGCCGGGATAGCCCAGCTTCTGGGCCAAGGCATTGCGCCGCCGCATCAGCTCGATGACGTCGGCCTCGATCTCTGTCGCCAGCGGCACGAGCGCCCGCCAGGCCGCGCGCCGCAGGGTGCGGTCGGGTTCCTTGCGCAGTAGCTCGCGCTGATCGGCCCGGCTGATCGTCTGGCCAGCAACCGCCGGGCGGAAGGCGACGATGGTCTGGTCAAGGCGGTTGCGTAGTACGTACACAGCGGGGTCGGATTCGACGTGTGCGCCCAGGAACAGGCGCTCGACCAGGGTCAGGCGGCGGGCCAGGTCGGGGTCGGGGGCGTGTTCGCGTCCGGCGCGCACCATCTCCCAGGCTTTGTCATCGAGCAAGAGCGCCGCCCGCCGGGCCTCAAGCGCGTTCAGTTCGTCCTCGGAGGTCTGGCCCAGGTACTTGCGCCAGTCGGCCTCGGCATAGGCCACATCCAGCGCCTCCAGCCGCGCCTCCAGTTGATTGAGGAAATCCGCCAGTTGGGCTGCATTGGTCATAGGGAAGATCATAGCATAGATCGTGCCCCAGACCAAAGCCCGCAACCCGGAGCTTTAGCTCCGGGCTGAAAAAAACGAAGCCCTTTGGGCTATTGGTTTTAGCCCCGCAGGGGCTTCGCCTTCTCAGCACGGGCCTTCAGGCCCGCGATGGGAGAGGGGGTGAGGACCTATATCTGGCCCAGCAACGCCTGCAGCACCTCGGCCGGTGGGCCGATAATGCCCAGGTCGGCCGTCTGGAAAATGGGCGCCTCTGGGTCGGCGTGGATGGCGACGACGAAACCGCTGCCGCTCATGCCGGCCAGATGCTGCGCATCGCCGCGGATGCCACAGGCGACGTATAGCTCAGGCGCAACGGTCGCACCGGTGATGCCGACGACGTGCCGATCGTCCACCCAACCCAGCTCATAGGCAGTGTGATCCCCGGCCAGGACCGCGCCCAACCTGTCTGCCAGTTGCCTGGCCAGAGCTACATCGCTCTGGGCTCCCAATCCGCGCCCGACGGCGACCACGCGCTGCGCCCGGTGCAAGGGCACTTCGGCCGGTTGGCCGTGATGATCGGTTGGCCCGGCGTACTCGGCCGACCCCAGTCGGTGCACACGGGGCATGAAATCATCGAGTGACACGCTCATGGCCTCGACCTCGCCTGAACGCCACGGATCAGCAGGCAGGGCGCTGAACACACCTGGGCGCAGAGTGAAGATCTGCGGCCGGGCCTGGGGGATCACCCACTCTTCCTCGTAAAGGCCGGTGTAGGCCGGGCGACGGGCGATGACCGTGCGCGTCGTTTCATCCAGGTCCAGGGCCGTGCAGCCGCAGGCCAGCCCCGCCCCCAGCCGCACCGCCAGTCGTGCCGCCAACTCATCCCCGGCCGCACTCGCCGTCAACAACAAGACCTCCGGCTGGGTCTGAGTGAAGTGAGCGGACAGGACAGCCAGATGGGTCTCAGGGTCAAAAGGGGCCAGTCGGGCATCCTCGGCCAGTGCCACGCGGTCGGCACCATGGGCGATGAGCGTTGCGGTTAATCCGGTTACCTCGGCTCCGAGCAGGGCAACGCGCACATACGCCCCTAGCCGGTCAGCCAGCCCCCGTGCCGCGCCGAGCACCTCAAGCGTCGCCGGGCTCAAGCCAGGTGCTGATTGTCCGGTTTCGGCTACCACCCAGACGTCGCGGGCTTCTTGCGCCGGGGCAGACTCTCCCAGCAATGCTTCGAGGTAGTCAGCGTCCATCGTTCACCCCCTCCAGGCCCAGACGTGCATAGAGTTGTCTGGCCAGCCCGGCTACGGCCTCCTGGGCTGTTCCGCTGAGAATCGTGCCGGGCTGCCGCTCCGGCGGCGCGATCTGGTTGCGCACCTCTACCAGCGGCTCCAGATCGACCCCATCCAGCCCAAGATCTGCCGCGCTCCAGCGCTCGATCGGCTTCTCCTGATGAGCCCAGATCAAGCGTCCGGCGTGAGCATAGCGTGGCGGATGTGACTCGCGTGGGATGGTAACCAGGGCCGGCAGGTCCGCCTCTTCGGCAAGAGTGCCCGCGCTGGTGCGCCTGATGGTATGGACAACGCCCTCGGCGACTTCTACCCGCAGCGCCCGCGCCAGCAGCGGCCAGCCCAGCGTCTCGGCCAGCCGCGGCCC
>CADDZL010000050.1 GCA_902812335.1 Chloroflexota bacterium
CTGGGATGCGCTGGAGTCGTCCTGGTGCAGAACGTCTGCTGCCGGTGCGGACGGCGATCATGAGCCAGCGATTCGACGCTTTGTGGCAGGCGGCTTACAAGTCGCCCCTAAACTGAAATGCACCCAAGGTTCGCGGGAGATTGACAGACCGGGCAGCCTGTGCTAAAATGGCTTGGGTAAGCCAGACCCCTAGTCGGATGTGTTCGGTCGGTCGTTAGCCGCCAGGTGTCAGGAGCAGCCTGGCGGTGTTTTTTCATCGCGTGCCCGCTCCAGTTCAGGAAAAGAGAGATGAATAGCAAACTCTACGTTGGCAACCTTCCCTATAGCGCCACTGAGGACGAACTGCGCGAGATGTTCTCCGGTGCGGGCAGCGTGGCCTCAGTGGTTATCATTACCGACCGCGATACCGGGCGTTCCAAAGGCTTCGGCTTCGTCGAGATGAGCTCAGGTGCTGAAGCCCAGAAGGCCCTCACGATGTTCGACGGACGCACGCTGGGCGACCGACAGATCCGGGTCAGCGAAGCCCGCCCGCCGGAATCGCGCTCGGATCGGGGCGGCGGGAGCGGTTACCGTGGTGGCAGCGGCGGTGGCCGTGACCGGCGTGGCGGTAGCAGAGGGGGCGGGAGCCGCCGCCGCTGGTAGGTCTGATCTAACAGCCAACAAATGAGCCGCCGGCACACGCTGCCAGGCGGCTCGCCATAAGAACGTTGCCTGCGATGTCGCAGGTGACCCCTGGTCCGGCAGGCCGGACGTTACTGCGCCGGGGACGTGCAGTGTGGGCACGGGATGCGCTCGATCTTCTGGCGCAACGCGCCCTTCGGGCCCCTCACGTAGGAACCGGTAACCAGGACACGGCTGCCATTGCAGACCGTGCAGTTGCTGCGCCCGGATACCTTGCCCGTGCGGGTCATCTTCTCTGCCTTTGCCATTCCTTTTCCTCCTGATGCATTTCCGCGATGACAGCCGTGGTCCGGCCTTTCCCGCTGACTGCACACAAAAAGAGGCGCCGCTTGGACCACGGCGTCTCTTTCTGTGTATTAGGCCGAACGGTCAATCGCTAATCTACATTTCACATTTTACCACGATAGACCTATTTCGTCAAATCTAGCCGGCCCCGAGTTCAACACCTAGGTCGCGGGCCGTACGCACCAGTTCACCCTCTGGGTCCACCAGCTTGGGCATCGCGACCGCCTCGGCTATGGGGACATCCACAATCTCCGTCCCGCGCAAGGCCACCATCCGCCCCCACTTGCCCTGGGCCACCAGGCGCATCGCCGCCGCGCCTAAACGGGTCGCCAGGATGCGGTCGAAGGGGCTGGGTGAGCCGCCCCGCTGGAGATGGCCCAGGACGATAGAGCGGACCTCAATCGGGCGGCGCTCGGCGATGGCGTCGGCCACCCAGCGACCGATCCCGCCCAGGCGCGATGCCCTGCCGGCGCTCCCCCGCTCAAGGTACATCGGCTTGCCGCCGATCGGATAAGCTCCCTCAGCCACGACAATGATGCTGAATTTCGCGCCTCGGCTATTGCGCTCATCCAGCTTGGCGCATACATGTTCGATGTCAAAGGGGATCTCCGGGATCAGGATCACGTCGGCTCCGCCGGCCAGGCCCGCGTTCAGAGCGATCCAGCCGGCATTGCGGCCCATGACCTCACATACCATCACGCGGTGGTGCGACTCGGCTGTCGTGTGTAGCTTGTCAATCGCGTCGGTCGCCGTATGCAGCGCGGTATCGAAGCCGAAGGTCACATCGGTGCAGGCCAGATCGTTGTCAATGGTCTTGGGCACACCCACGATGCGCCCACCCAGACGGATCAGATCGTGGGCGATATGCATGGTGCCATCGCCGCCGACCAGGATCATGCCCTCGATCCCCAGTTCGTCCAGCCGATCCAGCACCTTATGCGAGTCGTCGGTGATCACCACCTCGCCGTCCACGATGGTCTTGCGGGCGAAGGGATTCCCCCGGCTGGAGGTGCCCAGGATGGTGCCACCCCGCGGCAGGATACCGCGCACCGTCTCAGGTGTCAGTTCGATCAGAGGTGTGCCGTCGAGCAGCCCATCAAAGCCATCCCGGATGCCGTAGACCCGCCAATGATAGACATGCGCCGCCGACAAGACGACGGCACGGATCACGGCATTCAGGCCGGGCGCATCCCCGCCGCCGGTCGAGATGGCAACGTTCTGAGTGGATTGCCTGCCCATCCTGCCTCCTCGCTTTGGCTTCAACCCAGTTCGGGCTGAAGCAGGCCGTAGCCGCCTCCCTTGCGCCGATAGACAACGTTGATCTGGGCGGCTTCGGCGTTGTAAAAGATGAAGAAGTCGTGGCCTAATAGCTCCAGTTGTTCAACTGCCTCTTCCTCGGTCATCGGCTGGATGATGAATCGCTTGCGACGCACGATCTGGGCGGGTTCCGCCTCTTCCTCCTCCAGGGCTTCAACATCCTCCAACTCAGCGGTGCTGGCGGTTGGCTCCGCCGCTATCGCCCCGCGGCGTCGGTCAACACGCTTGCCCTTGTAGCGCTCGATTTGGCGGGACATCTTGTCCATGACCGCGTCAATCGAGGCGAACATATCCCCGCTGCGTTCCTCAGCCCGCAGCAGGACGCCCCGTTCGTTGCGGACGGTGACCTGTGCCACCTGGCGGCTATCGGCGCTGCGGGTGTTCTCCACCGTCAGGTCTACGCGCGCTTCGGCCACCGTAGGCAGATGGCGATCCAACCGGCGCATCTTCTTCTCAATGTAGTCGCGCAGATGAGGGGTAATTTCCAGGTTGTGACCGTAGATGCTTACATCCATAAGGTTCGCGGCAGAGGACAACGAGTGCCGCATACCTCCTTTCGTCAATGTAACCTTATTATACCTCTGCTGATGGCGTGCGCTACTCCCTCTCTCGCTGGTTGATGACCCTCTTCATTGACAGCTCCTTGAAGTGACCTATAATGCATCTGCACCGTAAGAAAGATAGAGCTATGATCCCGATCGTGTCCATCGTCGGCAAGTCGAACAGCGGCAAGACAACGCTGTTGGAGAAACTGATCCCGGAACTAAGACGGCGGGGCTATCGTGTGGGCGTCGTCAAACATCACGCCCATGCCGACTTTGAGTTCGATGTGCCGGGCAAGGACACATGGAGAATGGCACAAGCCGGCGCGGCTGCCGTCGCCATTGCTGCGCCAGGCAAGATCGGGCTGGTACGCCGCGTCGAGCGCGAACTCTCGTTGGACGAGGTGGCCGCACTCCTCGCCGATGGGGTGGACATTGTCCTGACCGAAGGCTACAAGTGGGCCGGTAAGCCCAAGATCGAGGTATCGCGGGCCGAACGCAGCACCGCACTGATCTGCGAGCCGTCCGAACTGCTGGCCGTCGCCGCTGACCACCCCCTTGACCTGCCGGTGCCCCAGTTCGGCCTGGACGACATAATCGGCTTGGCCGACCTGATCGAGCGGCGCTTTCTCCGGGCGGCATCACAGCGATGAATGAGGTGCGGTCCACTCGCACGTCCGGCGGGCGCTGGCCGCCGGCGCAACCGCAAATTCGTTGACGGCTATCGCCGCTCATATCGCGATGAGGATCGCACCGGCGACCATGACCAATGAACTGGGCAATCGCTGCGTCAGCCCAGGTTCTTTGAGAAAGAGAGAACCCCAGATCACGGTCATCATAGTGCTTAGTCTGAAGAGCGTCGTCACGTAGCCGACGAAACCGAGACTGAAAGCCGTATAGCCCAATACGGGTGCAACACTCGCGATCAGTCCGGCGAGGAGTAACTCGCGGCGATGTAGGCTCAACTGACCGATGGCTGGCCTGTTGCGTGCCAGGACTGCCGGGGTGAGCAAGAGCACCAGGAGAGCCGTGGCCACGAAGGCAGCGAACTGCGGGCTTTCAGGGCGGGTATGTTGGATGGCAGTTTTCTCAAACAGGGGCGTAATGGCCCATAGCAGTCCTGCCAGCAGAACGAGCGCCACCCCCGGCTTGAGCGCCAGCGCCTTAAACGGCGTCAGCCACCCCCTACCTGGCTCATGATTGAGCCAGTAAGCGCCGATGAGCACCAACCCGACACCTAGCAGCCCTCGAACTGAAGGTATCTCGCCCAGGAAGATGGCCGAGACCAGTACGGTGAACACCGGGCTGAATATGAGCAATGGCGTGACAAGCGAGGCGTCGGCTAGCTTCAGAGATTGGGCCGAGGCCAGGTGCGCGGCGACATTCAGGACCGCCGACCCCAATACACCGAGGGCGAAAAGCCGATCCAGGCTGGGCAGGGTAGGGGTAAGAGCCAGGGTGAACAGGCCCAGCAGGGGCAGAGAAAGCAGCGTGACGCTCCACACGACGACCGTAGCGTTCGCGCTTTTCAGCATCCGTTTGTAGAGAATCGGGTTGAAGGAAGTCAAGAGCGCCGCGCCAAGCGCGAAGACAGCCCACATCGCGGTTTAGTCTTGCCGTGCCACGAAAACGCCCCGTAGTAAGCTGAGGGGGTGGAAGGGTCGGCAGACGCTCAGCCTGTGTCGCCACCAGACCAACCCAAAGGATCCGGCCATCAGAATGAGCCCTACGTAGAACAGTGGCGCGTTCGTGCGACCTATCATGGCCGCCATCGTGGACTGAGGGTTCACAGTTGGCATGGTTGGCCCCGTCCGGGGCATCGCGCCCGTCGCACCGGCTGTTGGCATACCAGGCATCGGCAGGCTCTGGGCCGCTGGGCTCGCGTTCGCCGGAACAACGAATACATACATAGACAGATATACGAGTAGCCCACCGAGGACAACAACGCTCGCGGGCTGCCAGCCACAGCGCGAGTGACCGATTGCCAGTAGCGTGGTGGACAGGATGAATAGCAATGGAGCGACAGGCGCAAATGGAGCCGCCCAGGCAGCAACGGGCGCCGGCGTTAAGCCAATGAGCGATAGCACGGCCACGAACCCGGCGGGCAACGTAGCCAACATGGGAATGCAACTGATCAGCGCCAGCGCTGCCCCCAGCAATCTCAGTATTCTGGTCGCCACTTCTCGCATCGTTTCCTGGTTACACCTGGAGTCTACCTAATCGAGGGCGTTCGCGCAATCTCAGAGACGAAGGCTTCCAAACGAGCCCGGATTTCATCGCGCACCCGGCGGAAGACGGCCAGCCGTTCTTCCGCGCTGCCGGTCGCCTCGGCCGGGTTGTCCAGGGGCCAGTGCAGCCGTCGCGCCGGGCCGGGGTAGACCGGGCAGGCTTCGGCCGCCGGGGCACAAACGGTGATGACGTAATCGAAGGGCTGGCCGAGGAATTCGTTCATGGACTTGGAGTGGCCACGGCTGATGTCTATTCCGACCTCGGCCATAGCCCGAATGGCGAGCGGGTGGACGTACCCCGCTGGGACACTGCCGGCGCTGAAGGCCTGAAAGCGGTCGCCCGCCAGGGCGTTGAGCCAGCCCTCGGCCATGTGCGAGCGGGCCGAGTTGCCGGTGCATAGAATCAGAACGCGAATCTTGTCCGCCAAACAGGTCCCTCTACCTTTCGGGCTGCGGTTGATCTGATCTCCTCGAGATCAAAAACGGGCACGCGACCCTCCGCGACACAATCATAGGCAAACACGTACATGCCGACCGACTAGGCCTGGTGTGCGCAGCCCATCGGCCGCCCAGTCCGGCCATGGCACCACTCGTTGAACTCCCACTTGCCATCAATACCCAACCGGTTGACCTCGGCCAGTTTCTCCAGTTGACGCCGGGCTTCGTCCAGCCGCCCGGACGCTTTGCTCTTGACCAGAGCCGCGACGTAGAAGCCGGCGGCGAAAGGCCAGATGCCGCCGTTGTGATACTGGTCAGGCAGATTCAGGTTGTTGTTGCGATAATACTCGCGCCAGTCTTTGCTGCCCGGCTGGATGGCCGAGTGAAGCACGCGCACCGGATATGGCTCGGCGATGCCGACTTGATGCAGATAGTCCAGGATGCGCTTCTCCTGGGCAGGGTTGGCGACGCCGAACAGGATGGCGAGCAGGTTGCCCAGTACGTCACAGTAATCGCCGTAGTCACGGAAGGCGACATGGGGCAGGAAGAACGGGCGCTTGACCAGCATGGTGTCTCTCTGGCTGAGCGTGTGCTTCCATTCAGCGTGGCCGGGGAAGTCCGGCTCCCATTCGCTTTCATTCTCCGGACCGACCCACAATACAATACAATGCGCAGCTTATGCCGCACGTCGGCGGCCATCTCAAGGTAGCGTGACCCATCAGCCCCGACTACCGGCGCTAACCAGCCGATGGCCCGCAGCGCCGCGTACCACAGGACGTTGTCGTACAGGACGTTGTAGCGGTTGGCGAGCAGATCGGCCCAATCGGCCGCTTCATGGACCTCCAAGAGGCCGCGCCGTTCGAGTCCTGGTAGCGCAACCACAAGAGCGCTCGCTCTATGGAGGGCCAGTGCGCCCGCAGGAAGTTAGCATCGCCCGAGGCGTGATACTCGATGTAGTGACCCAGGATATACCACAGATTCAAGTCCACCGAGCCGGCGTTGGTGTGATCCAGCCGCCCCGTCGCCACGCTGATGTTATTTGGAGATAGCGCCCAATTCCGACTGCTGGCCAGCCAGCGTGGCGAGCGAGACACGCAGGCAGTTGGCATGGTCGGCCAGGAGCGAGGTCCCTAGTGCCGTGATGACGCTGTCGCGTGCCCAGACGTGCGGATAGCCCGTCGGTGAAGCCATCAGCCCGATGGGGCTGCACTCGCTGGCCAACACCTCTCGAGCCTTCTCCAGGGCCATTTCGACAAGCGCGCCGTTCGCGTCTGTGGCCATCCTATCGCTCTCTCACGTCAGATGGATGTTGAATTCTACCGCAGAGGATATCGTGGGCGCAAGGACTGGGCGGTGTTCTGGTACATCAGCGCGTCGCGGGCAGCGAGCTGCCAGCGCCGTGTCCGTGCATATAGTGCATATAGGAGCGGCCGGGGGGCATAATCGTAAGCGCCGATGTGGCGCACGACCTGGCCACCGAAGCCCTCCTTAAAGCGGTACACGCCCCACATCCGGTCGCGCTCGTCGAAGACGTCGGGCGCGCCCCACAGGTCATAAACGGTGCACCCCTGTGCCTGCGCCCAACGGATTGCCTCCCATTGGAGCAGGTAATTGGGCATCAACTCGCGGTGCAGGGCCCGCGACGCGCCATACATATACAGCGCCTTCCGACCAAAGCGGAACAGGATCACGGCGGCCACCGGCTCAGGCCGGCCCGGCGAGTCCCCCGTAGAGACTTCGGCGATGAGCGGGCAGGCCAGCCCGGCCCGGATAAACGTGCCCCAGGCGTCACGATAGTAGTCCAGCGGTCGGATGAGGAAGGCATCGCGCTCAGCCGTCTCGGCATACATGCGGTAGAGCATCTCCAGGTCATCGAGGCCGCCCGCCCGTATCGTCACGCCTTTGCGCCCGGCCAGCCGCACGTTGTAGCGCGTCTTGGGCTTCATGGCCGCCAGGAGTTCATCCTCGCTGCGGCACAGGTCAATACAGATCGTGTTCTGGAACTGGACCTGATCGAGCGAGTAGCGCCAGCCGCGCCCGACCAGTTCGGCCACAATGGCCTGGCCCAGCGGGTCGGCGGCATCTTCGGCGGAGCCGGGCAGGCCCACCCCCAGGCGTACATCGGGGTCAATCTTGAGGAAGGCCGCTCGCTCGCGCCGGGCCAGGCTCTCCAGCGCCGACCAGACAGCAGCGCGCAGGCTGGCGTCTGTGTAAGCCAGCGCCGGGCCTTTAGGCACGTACAGCATCGCCAGCGGCAGCCCCGGCAGCAGCCGTCGCCGCAGCACGCTCGCCAGAGCCACCGCCCGGCCGCCGTCCTCGAACGCCAGCCGCCGCGCCGTCCAGCCGTAGCGCTGCTTGAACTCACCCCATTCCCAGGTTTGCAGCACATGGTGATAGGGCAGCGTAGCGAGGGTCGCATTCCAGGTTGCCGGGTCGGTAATTTCGTGGATATCCATGATCGGGTCTTCACTGCAAAGAATGCGAAGGGGCATCACGAAAGCTGCTCATCTCTCTGGCGTCTTTCGTGCCATTCCGCGCGTTTCATGGTCCAGACTGCGCCCTCTGCGGTTGATATACTGGCGGTATGCCCAATACAGCGGCATATTATAGACGCGGTCCCAGGCGCCGATGCTGCGGACGAGGCGGCCGCCGAAGCCGCGCTTGAAGCGATAGACGCCCCACAGGCCATCGTTGCGCTCGGTGAACTGGGCTTCGAGTGTGGCTTCGTCGGCATCGGGCACGCCCCACAGGTCATAGGCCGTGCAGCCACGCGCCCGCGCCCAACGCATCGCTTCCCACTGGAGCAGGTAGGTTGACATCAGGTTGCGGTGCCGGTCCGAGGATGCGCCGTAGAAGTACCAGGCGGTCCGGCCCAGGGCAAAGACCATCAGCCCGGCCAGGGCTTCGCCCGCATACTCGGCCAGAAGCAGCGCCGCCCGCCCGCAGGGAACGAACAGGCGATAGGCCAGTTCGTAGTAGGCCGGGCTGTGGACGGCGAAGGCGTCACGCTGTGCGGTTTCAGCCATCAGCCGGTTGAAGGTGCGCAAGTCAGCTGCGCTTCCCTGGCGCACCGTGACGCCTTTGCGCTGGGCCAGGCCGATATTATAGCGGGTCTTCGGCTTCATCGCCCCCAGAATGGCCTCCTCCTCTGGCGCGATGTCCACGACCAGCGTGCGGGGCGGCTGAAGGGTCTGCGGGCTGGGTCGGAAGCCCATGGCGGTCAGCCGCTCGCGCCAGATGGGGTTGTCCTCGATATCCGGCTCGATCTTGAGGAAGGCGGCATGACGGGCGCGGGCGGCAGCATCAATGACACGCCACAGCGTCGCGACCCGGTCGCTATCCTCCCAATCCACCAGCGGGCCTTTGGGAATGTAGGCAATCGTCCCCAGGCCCAGGGGCAGGGGGCGGAACAAGATCTGCGCCCCGGTGACCAGGTCGCTGTCATCTGCCAGCGCGACGCAGGTATAGCTCCAGCCAAAGGCGGCCTTCAACTGCCCCCAGGCCGGGGTTTGCAGGATATGGCCCCCGCCTGTGGCTACAAAAGCATCCCAGGTGCCTTCCTGAGGGGTAATGATATGGTTCATCCGATGGTCTGGCATTATAGCCCAATCCGGCGGGCGGTGCACTGCCCGCCGGCCCGTCACGATTCAGGAAGCGGGTGGAGGTTATGGGATGATGCTGGGGGTGGATGGCATCACTCAGCCGGTCGAACAGTTCCTTGAACGACGGTTCCATTGTTCATTCCCCCTCCCAGGTCGCTGTTGACAGACTGCAGCAAGCCAGTGGGGAATCTTGGATTGGGTGGTCCTCGCTTGAAATGACAGGAGGCTGTCTATATCGGAACGCTATTGCCGACCCGGTCACCGTCTATCCACAGGTGGCGAGGCCCTAAAGGAGCCGCAGGGCGGAACTACGCCCCCAGCTTCTCCAACACTTGTACCAGCCTGACGCGCCAGTCCGCCTCCGGCAGGTCGCGGGGCAGCCAGATCTGGCGCCGCCCTACACGCACACCGTTCCCCAGTCGCCGCTGCAGGGCATAGCGATTGCTTTCGTCCAGTTCTGCCGGCCGGATCATGAGCTGACTGTCCACAGCGGCGATGGCCTCTACCCCGGCCCGCGCTGCCAGCACTTTCAGCCGCAACTGGAACAGCAGGTTGTCCACCACATCGGGGATCGGGCCAAAGCGGTCGGCCAACTCCTCGGCCATGGCGTCAATCTGCTCCAGCGTGCTCAACCCGGCCAGGCGCCGGTAGAGCTGTAGCCGCAGCGTCTGGTCAGGCACATACTCGCCGGGGATAAACACCGGCAGCGGCAGATCAATCGTGATCAGCCCCGGCGGCGGCGGAGGTGGCGGTGTTCCGGCCTGCTGCGCCTTCAGCTTTTGTACCGCCCGCGCCAGCAGCCGCGTGTACAGGTCGAAGCCCACCGCTGCGATGTGGCCGTGCTGGCGCGTCCCCAGCAGGTCGCCCGCGCCGCGGAGTTCCAGGTCGCGCATGGAGATGCTATAGCCCACGCCTAACTCGGTCGCAGCGGCGACCGTCTCCAGGCGCTGGCGGGCTTCGAGCGACAGGGGTGCGCTTTTGTCGTAAAGGAAGTAAGCATAGGCCCGCGCAGCCCCCCGGCCGACGCGCCCGCGCAACTGATAGAGCTGGGTCAAGCCGAACTGATCGGCGTGGGTGACGATGATGGTGTTGGCATTGGGGATGTCCAGGCCGCTCTCGATGATCGAGGTCGAGACCAGCACATCCAGCCGGCCGGCTGTGTAGTCCACCATCACCCGCTCCAGCTTGTCTTCATCCATCTGGCCATGGGCGATAGCCAGTGTCGCGTCGGGGACGAGCGCGTGCAGCCGGCGGGCGACCTGCTCAATGCCTTGCACCCGATTGTAGACGAAAAACACCTGCCCGCCCCGGTCAAGCTCGCGCAGAATCGCCTGGCGCACCAGCCTGTCGTCATACTCACCGACGTAGGTCACCACCGGCAACCGCTCCTCCGGTGCGGTCTCGATTACCGAAATGTCACGCACGCCGGTCAGCGACATATACAGCGTGCGCGGGATAGGGGTAGCCGTCAGCGTGAGCACGTCCACCTCGGTGCGCATCTGCTTCAGGCGCTCCTTGTGCACCACGCCGAAACGCTGCTCTTCGTCAATGATGAGCAGTCCCAGGTCCTTGAAGACCACGTCTTTCTGCAACAGACGGTGGGTGCCGATGACGATGTCAATCTGGCCGCTCTTCAGCTTCTCCAGGATTTCGACCTGCTCGGCGCGAGAGCGGAAGCGGGACAGCATCTCGACGACCACCGGGAAGGGCTTGAGGCGTTCCTGGAAGGTGTTGAAGTGCTGCTGCGCCAGGACAGTCGTCGGCACCAGCATGGCGACCTGCTTGCCGTCCATGACGGCCTTGAAGGCCGCCCGCAAGGCAACCTCAGTCTTACCGTAGCCGACATCGCCGCAGATCAGCCGGTCCATCGGCCGGGGCTTCTCCATGTCGGCCTTGACCTCCTGGATAGCCCGCATCTGGTCTTCAGTCTCGATGTAAGGGAAAGCGGCTTCCAGTTCGTGCTGCCAGGGGCTATCGGCGCCGAAGGCATAGCCGGGTGCCGTCTCACGTGCGGCATAGAGCTCCAGCAACTCCTGAGCCACCTCCTCGGCGGCCTGTTGCGCCCGGCGCTTGACGATAGCCCATTCGGCGCCACCCAGCCGGTGCAATACCGGCGGCCGGTCGTCGGCACCGATATAACGGCTCAGCCGGTCGGCCTGGTGAATGGGAACATAGAGCGTGTCGGCGTTGGCATAGATGACCTGCAGGTATTCGCGCTCGACGCCTTCGACGATGCGTTTGACCATCCCGCCGAAACGCCCAATGCCATGCTCGACGTGGACCACGTAATCGCCGGGCTGCATATCGGAGAAGAAAGCCTCCGGCGCGATCGCCCGCGGCGGCCGTCGCCGGCGCGGCTCGGGCCGCGACCAGCCGAACAGTTCGGCATCGGTCAACAGGTGAAGGGAGGGCAGCGTAAAGCCCTCCGTCAACGCACCTCGCACGAAGGTCAGGCTGCCACGGGGCGGGGTCTGAGCGATCTCGCTCACGGGCGGCAGAGGGATATCGCGTTCGGCCCACAGATCGGACAGGCGCTCGGCCTGGCGTGTGACGACAACGGTGCGCTGATGCGCGGCGCGCACCTGACCGAGATGGTCGAGGAGGGGCTTGATCTGGCCGCCGAAGCGCGGGCCAGGCGCAAAGGCATTGCGCAACAACTCCACTTCCGGGCTTTTATCCGTGTATCCGTCGCCGGAATCCGCGTCGTGTCCGGTCCCGCCCAGGATCAGGGGCCGGCGTTCGCGGAGTCGGCGGGATAGCTCTGCCCAGGTGAAGAAGGGAGAGGGATAGTCTGGGGGCAGGTCGCCCGCAGCGGCGTGTTCTGCCGCCAATTGCTCAGCCTGCTCAGCCAGTTCGCGCACGCTCGTCTCCAGATCGGCCCAATCGTCCACGACAACCAGCCCCTCAGGCGGGAAGTAATCCAGCAGATTGCCCGCCAGCCGGTACAGATAGGGCAGGTAAAACTCAAGTGTGGGGAAGGCAGTTCCGGCGGCCAGCAACGCCAGGTCCTCGGCCCAGCCAACAGCGGTGGGCAGCGACTCCGCCAGCCGGCGTGCGTCGCGGGGCAAGGCCTCGCGCGCCGGGGTGATGGCCACCTCGGCTAATGCCTCGCGTGAACGCTGCGTGGCCGGGTCAAAGGCGCGCAGACTCTCGATCTCATCGCCGAAGAGTTCGATGCGGACGGGCGTCGGCGAAGCCGGCGGATAGATGTCCAGGATGCCGCCGCGTCGGCTGAACTGGCCGGGCGCTTCGACCACGGTGACAGCCTCATAACCCAGCCCGACCCAATGCGCCAGGGCGCTCTCCAGGTGCAATGGCTGGCCGCGTCGCAACAACCATGTCCCGGCGACGAACTCGTCTCGCGGCAGTGTCTTCTGCATCAAGGCCCGTGCCGATGCCACCACCAGGCGGGGCGTGCCGCCCTCACCCTCGGCCTCTCTCCCCAAGCCCGGGGAGAGGGGGGTGAGAGGTGAGGGCACCTCCGCTGCCCCCACCAGCCCGGCCAACACAGCCAGCCGCTGCCGCCGCGTGCCTTCGCCCCAGGGGGCACGTTCATAGGGCAGAGGGACCGGCTCGGCGAACCGGGCGACCGCATCGGGCCCGGCCCAGGCCGCCAACTCACTCGCCAGAGCCTGGGCCTGCTCGACCCGCGCCGTGATGACCAGCAGGGGCCGCGCCAGATCGCGCTGCAGCGCCGCCGTCACATAGGCGCGCGGGCCGCGCGGCAGACGCAGAACGGCGGGGGTCGGTTCTCTGCCCCCCGCCCCCTGGCCCCAGGTCCTTAGCAGGTGACGATAGGCCAGGGTCTCGCGGATGAGCGGTAACAGGCCGGAGAGATTCATATAAGGCTGAGATTGTGCCGGCTCATGGTCAGGACGACCCCTTCGCTCAGAAAGGACTCGATCGCGGCCACCGCCCGATCGTAGAGTTCGGGGAGAAACTCCTGCTCTTGCCGGTCAAAGTCTTGCAGCACATAGGCGATGGGGTCCATGCGGCCCGGCGGCCGGCCGATGCCGATGCGCAGGCGCGGAAAATCCTGGCGTGACAGCGCGGCGATGATGGATTCCATGCCGTGATGGCCGCCGGCGCCCCCCTCCGGGCGCAGGCGCAGCGTGCCAAAGGGCAGGTCCAGATCGTCATAGACCACCAACAAGTCGCCGGGCTCGACCTGGTAGAAACGGACGAGCGGCGCTACCGCCCGGCCGCTGTCGTTCATATACGTCTGCGGCTTGGCCAGCACCACCGCCCGGCCAGCGATCTCACCGGTTGCCACCAGAGCGTTGCTCTGGCGGCGCGTGAAGGCCAGGCCGTGCGCCCCGGCCAGCCGGTCCAGGACCTGAAAACCGACGTTATGTCGGTTGCCGGCATAACGCCTGCCAGGGTTACCCAGGCCGACAATGAGTGCTTTGCCGCCCATCCATCACTTCATACGTGAGGTCTGATTCATGCCTCACGCCTAACTATCTCCATCCCCCGCGCCGAACACGGCGGAATGCAGCGCGGACGCTGTTACGCAGGCCGAGATAGATACCCAGAAGCAGGATCGCGCCCACGCCCAGCCACATACCCAGTATGAAAGCAGCGCGGATATGAGCCACGTAATTGTTGACGGTATTCATATCCGGCAGAGGGAGTATCCCGCCCAATGATCCGCCCGAGTCGCCGCGACCGCTTGTAGCGCCTGCGGCTGCGGTGGCGCGCGGCGTGGCCGTCGGTGGGCGCGGTGTGGAGGTCGGCGGTTGCTGGATGATCACCGTCGGCGTCCCACCGGCCACCGTCCCCGGCGGCGTCGCCGTCGGCGTGCTGGGTGTCTCCGTTGGCGTCGGCGTGGCCGTAGGCGGCTGCGTGTTGGCAACGGTAAGGCCGCGCACAAAATAGGATTCGTAGTTGCCGTCCTGCTTAACGACGCGCAGTTGGATACTATAGGTGCCATCCGGAATGGCGGTCGTATTCCAGACACCTAGCAGGCCATTCTGCACCTGTCGGAAGACTGCGTCGCCGATGCCGCACCACTCGGCCCCCGAAACCGGACAGGGGCCGAAGAAGAGCTCATAGCGCAAGAACTGAGGGTGAACCGCCGTGCCGATGATCTGAACCTGGCCCCGGACCACCGAGTTGTCCACGGGCGATGTGATGCCGCTGGGCGACTGGGCAATGGCTGGGGCAGGCGGCCCGACCTGCTCTGCCAGCAGCACCGCCAGGAGAACCGCGATCAGCCGCCCAAGCCAGCGCAGATATCGCACGCGAACCCTCTTCTGTTTCACCGTCATGGCTTACCATCCTGTGGGCTGACCCATCTCCAACATCTGACGCCTTGAGCAGAGCACAAGGCGATTCCAAATACCGAACAACTAAGTTTAACATAGAAGAGGACAGCCGACAAAGTCAGCGGTTCACTTGACAGATATGAACGCCTGTTCTATCATCAAGCTATAGGACCGGATGAACATGACTGACGGTAAACTTGTCCTGATTGATGGGCACGCCCTGGCCTACCGCGCCTACCATGCCTTGCCGCAGGACCTGCGCACGGCGCGCGGCGAGCCGACCAATGCTATCTACGGTTTTACCTCGATGTTGCTCAACGTCCTGCGCGACGAGCAACCGGAGTACATCGCGGTTACGTTTGATGTCGGCCGCACCTTCCGCCATGACGCTTACGCCGGCTACAAGGCCCACCGCGTGAGTATGCCCGACGACCTATCGTATCAGATCGGGCGCATCTACGAGGTGTTACAAGCCTTCAATATCCCGATCTATGCCGTCCCCGGCTACGAGGCCGACGATGTGCTGGGGGCACTGGCCCGTCAGGCCGAAGAGGCCGGGCTAGACGTCCTCATCGTGACCGGCGACACCGATGCGCTCCAGCTCGTCGGCCCCCATACCCGCGTGCTCACCTCACGCTGGCGCTTCTCCGACACCGTCACTTACGACCTGGCCGGCGTCGAGGAACGCTATGGCCTTAAGCCGGAGCAACTCGTGGACCTTAAAGCACTCATCGGTGACAAAAGCGACAATATCCCCGGCGTTTCCGGCATCGGCGAGAAGACGGCAACTCAGCTCTTGCAAAAATATGGCTCGCTGGAGAACATCTACGCCCACCTGGACGAGATCACCCCCGCCCGCTATCGCAGCGCGCTGGAGCAGGGACGCGATAGCGCCTTCCTAAGCCAGCGCCTGGCGACCATCCGGCGCGATGCGCCGGTGCAACTGGACCTCGACAATTGCCGGATCAAGGCTTACGACCCTGAGCGGGTGACGGCCTTGCTGCGCGAATTGGAGTTCCGCTCGCTGGCCGAACGCCTGCCCGGCTTGTGGTCCCCGGCGGCTGCCGGAACGCAACTCTCGCTGTTCGGCGCGGCGGACCAGGAGGAAGGCAAGGCCGCTGCGCCGGGGACGGGCGCAGCGGCAGAGAGCCAGGCTGTGGAGTATCAACTCATCGCTGATGAGGATGGCTTACGTGCCCTGGCGGCGCGCCTGGCCGAGGCCCCTGCCATCGCGGTGGACGTGGAAACCACCAGCACCGATGCCATGATGGCCGAACTGGTCGGTATTGCCCTGACCGACGCGCCGGGGCGAGGCTATTATGTCCCTATCAGCCACCCCACCACTGCGTCTGGGACAGGCCCCCGGGGCGAGGCTGCGCCGCCGGTCTCCCTCTGGGATATCAACCGCGCGGATGATGAGCGGCGAACGCGGAACGACGGCGACCCTACGCCCGCTTCCCGTCCCGCGGTCCCGCTGGAGACTGCACTGGCGATCTTGAAGCCGGTCTTCGAGAACGCTGCCATTGCCAAATACGCGCACAATGCCAAGTACGACCTGGCAGTGTTGGCCGAGCATAAAGCAGTGCTCAAGGGGCTGGAGTTCGACACGATGATCGCCGAGTGGCTGATCAACCCGGAGCGCGGCAACCTGGGGCTGAAGAACCTGGCCTGGGCGCGGCTGGGCCAGGAGATGACACCGATCACCGACCTGATCGGCACGGGCAAGGGCAAAGCGCCGCAGCTCTCCATGCGCGATGTGCCCATCGAGCGGGTGGCCCAATACGCTGGCGCCGACGTGGACATGACTTTCCGCCTGGTCGCAGTCTTGCGGCCGGAGCTGAGCCGGCTGAAGTTGGAGCGGCTGTTCCACGAGGTCGAGATGCCATTGATCCCCGTCCTGGTGGACATGGAGCGGGCCGGTGTCAAACTGGATGTGGCCCACCTGGCGCGCATGTCGCAGGAGCTGGAGGAGCGGCTGCGCGCATTGGAACGCCAGATCCAGGAGAGCGTGGGCTACGCCTTCAATATTAACTCGACGCAGCAGTTGAGCGACGTGCTGTTTGGCCGGCTGGGCCTGCCAGCGGTAGGGCTGCGCAAGACGCAATCGGGCCACTACTCGACCGCCGCCGAGGTATTGGAGAAGTTGCGCGGCAAGCACGAGGCGGTGGACCTGGTGCTGGAACACCGTCAACTCAGCAAGCTCAAGGGGACATATGTGGATGCCCTGCCCGCGCTGATCAACCCGCGCACCGGGCGCGTCCACACAGATTTCAACCAGACCGGCGCGGTCACCGGCCGGCTCAGTTCGAGCAACCCGAATCTACAGAACATCCCCATCCGCACCGAGGTGGGCCGCCAGGTGCGACGGGCCTTTATCGCCGAAGAGGGCTGCAAGCTGGTCTCGGCCGACTATTCGCAGGTCGAACTGCGCATCCTGGCGCACGCGGCCCACGAGCCGGCGCTACTGGCCGCCTTCCACCGCGGCGAAGACATCCACGCCGCGACCGCAGCCGCCGTCCTGGGCATCCCCCTCGATCAGGTGACACCAGAGCAACGGCGCTTGGCCAAGACAATCAACTTCGGCGTGATTTACGGGATCAGCGGTTATGGCCTGGCCGATCGGACCGAGCTATCGCCGGAGGAGGCCGAGCGCTTCATCAACGCCTACTTCGTCCGCTACCCCCGGGTCCAGGCCTATCTGGAGGGTCTCAAGCGCCAGGCCGCCGAACAAGGC
>CADDZL010000051.1 GCA_902812335.1 Chloroflexota bacterium
GATAAATACACCTGCCCCGGCCAGCAAGGCCAGCGCCCACCCCGCCATCGCCAGCGTACAGCCGGCGGACCAAGAGGATCCGGGTGGCCCTGTCGGTCCAGACAACGCCGAGGGCGATGCAGGCTCCGATTGAAGCAGCGCTTCGTCCGGCCCGGCAGCCTCTGCTACAGCTTCCGCCGGTTCGCCCGCTCCCTCATAGCGCCCCTCCGGCTTCTCCGTCAATGCCGGCAGCACCGCCGGCTCTACCTCAGGCGACGGCTCCTCTTCCGGCTGGGGTAGCGCTTCCTCTGGCCTGGGCGCTTGCACCGAAGCTCCCGCCGCTTCATTCGTTCGCTCGTCGCGCTCTCCTGGTTCCTTCGCCGGCGGCCGCAAGACTGTCTGCCCCAGCGCCGGCGTCAGCGTCACCCCGAATTGGAGTAGCGTTTCCTCCAGGCCCGACGCCTGCGCCAAAGCTCGCGCCAGTTCGCCGGCCTGCTCATAGCGCTCCTCAGGCTTCTTCGCCAGCGCTCGCAGCACCGCCGGCTCTACCTCAGGTGGCAGCTCCGGATTCAACTGCCGCAACGACGGTGGCGGCTCTGTCATGTGCTGGGTCAGCGTCTCCCCAGGCGACCCGGCCCGAAAAGGTAAGGCACCGGTCAGCATATGGAAGGCCAGGACACCCAGCGAGTAGATGTCACTGCGACCGTTTGCCGGTTTACCCTCGACCTGCTCCGGCGCCATATACTCGGCCGTTGCTACTGTCACGTCTGGCGGTGCCAGGCCGGTGTTGTATAGTGCCCTGGCGAGACCGAAGTCACTCAGGACAGCAGAGTCGCCTCGCCGAAGCAGGACATTGGCCGGTTTGACCTCCCCGTGAATACACCCCCGAGCATGGGCGTAGTCCAGCGCGCTAGCGATCTGCCCGATCAAGCTGACGGCCTGGGACAGCGGCAGCCGTCCCCGCTGTTCCAATACCTGCTTGAGGTTGGGCCCGGCGACATACTGCATGGCGATATAGTGAAGGCCAGCCTGCTCGCCAATATTATAGAGGATGATAATATGGGGATGGACCAGCATGGCGGCGGTCTCGGCCTCGCGCTTGAAGTGGGCCAGGAACTCGGGCTGATCAGCCCAATGCGCCGGCAGTACCCTGAGGGCAACAAAGCGGTTCAGCGCCGGTTCCTGCGCCTTGTAGACGACGCCCATGCTGCTGCGCCCAAGCTCTACGATGATTTGGTAAGAACCGAAGCTTCTGCCGACCAGGTTAGCCATATCCGACCGGGTTAGTCATAGAGCATCTACTCTCAGCGGATCACACATCTGTCATGCTGAGCGCAGCGAAGTACCTCATACGTCGCACGCAAGAGACCTTTCGCTTCGTTCAGGGTGACTGCCTTGCGATCTACTGACTTTAGGAGATGGCCCGCAGTATAGCTCCGCCGTCTGCCGTTGTCAACACAGCCTGTCGAGATACCCTCCGCGCGCTCGCCTGAGAGCAGTGGAAAGGGTAAGCCCTCACAAAGGGTCATTTGTCACCCTTAGAATGTGACACCTGTCACTACTTCAGACGGCAGCGCTGCGGTAGCATAGGCGGGGGTATATTGCGACAGGTAGTGTCCTGTTTGTGGGCCTGCCGCCCCCGTTTCAACTCAATATTGAAGCTGGCCGTATGACACGGAACCGAAAGGAGCGAGAGTCATGCAGTCAATCACACTCACTGTCCCCGGCATGTATGCCGACCACCATGTGCTGGCGGTGCGGGCGGTCCTGCTCGCTCTCCCCGGCGTCAAGGATGTATACGCCAGTTCAGCCTTCAAACAGGTGAAGGTAACCTTCGACCCTGGCGTCATCACAGAGGATAAAATCCGCACTGCGCTCACGACTGCCGGCTACGAGCTTGATCACGCCAAGCCGATCATCATCCCCGTGACCTATCCAGAGACAGCGCGCCATACGGCTGCTTATGAGGGCATCGGCCGGACGGTAGTGTTCGTTCAAGGAGTCGGGACATGGTTGCCCGATGGGCCGCACCCCTGTCCCGGCTTCGAAGTGCGCGAGATGGAAGAGTAACCACTAAGACACGCAGGAAAAATCCGTCTTCGTGCCCTTGTGTCTTGGTGGTAGAACGGTTGCATCGGATTTCATCCAAGGAGAAACCACATGGCGAGGAAAGAGCGTACTCCCCAAGAACGATCCATTGACCCGGCTGCCATCCCGATCCTGGAGTGGGCTGACTCACTGGGCCTGTCGTCCGCGTTCGCGCGCGCCGATGCCATGGCTCCCTGCCCCATCGGCGCGGATGGCCTGTGCTGCCGGAACTGTTTCATGGGACCCTGCCGGCTCGTCAAAGAAGGCCAGGTCGGTGTCTGTGGCGCGACGGTCGAGACCATCACAGCGCGTAACTTCGCGCGCAACGTGGCCGCCGGCAGCGCCGCCCACTCGGATCACGGCCGCGATCTGGCTTTCACCCTCAAAGCCGTCGCCGAGGGTAACGCGCAGGGCTATCGGCTACGCGATCCCATCAAACTGAAGTTGATGGCCGAGCACCTCGGCGTCAAGGCCGAGGGCCGACCGCTCGAACAGGTCGCTTCGGATGTAGCCGACATCGTGCTGCACAACTTCGGCCAGCAGAGTGGCGAACTCTCTTATGTCAAGCGCGCACCGGAGAAGCGCCAGAAGCTGTGGCGCGACCTGGGGGTGGTGCCACGCGGCATTGACCGCGAAGTGGTGGACGTGCTGCACCGCACCCACATGGGAGACGACCAGGACGCTGAGCATATCCTCGACGGTGCAGTTCGCTGCGCCCTGGCCGACGGCTGGGGCGGTTCGATGTTCGCCACAGATATCTCCGACATCCTCTTTGGTACCCCCAGCCCGCTGGTCAGTCAGGTCAACCTGGGCGTGCTTAAGCACAATGAAGTTAACATCTTGGTCCACGGACACGAGCCGACCCTATCCGAAATGATCGTGGTGGCCACGTCCGACCCGGAGCTGATCGAATACGCCAAGAGCAAGGGGGCGAACGGCATCAACCTGGCGGGTATCTGCTGCACCAGCAATGAGATTTTGATCCGGCAGGGCGTGCCCAGCGCTGGCAACTTCCTGCACCAGGAGCTGGCCATCATGACCGGGGCGGTCGAGGCCATGGTTGTGGACGTGCAGTGCATCATGCAGGCGCTCTCCGACCTCTCCACCAGATTCCACACCAAGCTGATCACTACTTCGCCTAAGGTGAAGATCGCGGGCGCAACCCACGTGCCATTTGACGAGCACCACGCGCTGGATATCGCCAAGCAGATCGTCCGCATGGCGATTGACAACTATCCCAATCGCGGCGAGACCCGCATCCCAGACGTAACCAGCGACGTAGTGCCCGGCTTTAGCCACGAGTACATCAATTACATGCTGGGCGGCGCATACCGCGCCTCGTTCCGCCCGCTCAACGACGCCATCATGAGCGGGCGCATCCGCGGCGTGGCTGCCGACGTAGGCTGCAACAACCCGCGCTGGACACAGGATCAGGCTCACCACTATATCGTCACCGAGTTGCTCAAGAACGACGTCTTAGTCGTCGAGACCGGCTGCGGCGCGATCGCCAGCGGTAAATACGGGCTGCTTCAGGGCGAAGCCATGGAATTCGCCGGCCCCGGCCTGCGCGAAATCTGCGAGACGGTTGGCATCCCGCCGGTGCTGCATATGGGCTCATGCGTAGATAATACGCGCATCCTGACCGTGCTCACGCAGATGGTGCAAGAAGGCGGGCTGGGCGACGACATCAGTGATATCCCGGCGGTGGGCCTGGCACCGGAGTGGATGAGCGAGAAGGCCCTGGCCATCGCTACCTACGTGGCTGCGTCGGGCGGCTACGTCATCATGGGCATTGACAACCCGGTCGAGGGCAGTGCGCTGGTCACCCGCATCCTGAGCGAGGTTTGGGAGAAGAAGTATGGGGGCAAGATCGAATTTGTGGCTTCGCCGGAAGAGACCGTGCGCAAGACACTTGAGCACATTGACAAGAAGCGCGCCGCGCTCAAACTGCCGGCCTGGGAACCGAACCGCTTCGGCCAGAGCGGCGACGCCCGCCTCCGGGAGCTGTTCAGCTTGCCCTTCGATCAGCGCGTCGAGGCGCTGTATGGAGGGAAATAAACCCCACCGCTTACGGTGTGGGTACACCCTGCCATAGGGGTGGGTACACCGCACCATAGGGGTGAGTACACCACACCATAAATGGTGTGGCTTGCTGGAGATTACTGGAGATTACGGAGGAACCATGTCACGTTACATCGCAACCTCTGCCATCCGGGGCGCGCATCACATCGTGGCCGAAGCCGACCTGATGTTGCAGAAGGCGTTGAAGGAAAAGGGGCCCGACACCCCGGTCGCCTTCCCCAACACCTTCTACGGCCTGCCGGTCATCCTGGCGATCACCGGCCGCAAGGTCGAGAAGCTGGGCGATCTGGTACCGACGCTACAACACGCCAAATCGCTGCTCCACCCACCGCCGGCCGACCGGCGCTGGACGCCTTACCTGGGCGAGACGCTTGATAGCGGCATCGCCACGCTGTTGGCCGAGGAAGTGATCGAGGGGATTCGCTTCGTATATGGGCTGGAGCCGCAGCGCATCCCCGGCTTCAAGATGGCCGGCGGGTCGTTCACCAGCCCGGAATTCGAAGGCGCAAGCGCCAACGGCCATCTCAACGGCCCGATTGACGACATTCAACTACGCTCATGGGGCATCCAGTTGGTGGACGGCCGCATGCCCGGCTTCGCCGCCATTGTCGGCTGCGCCAAATCCAACGAGGTCGCGGTCAAGATCGTGCGCGAACTACAGCGGCGCAACATCCTGATCTTCCTGTGCGGCAACGTCAACGGCCGCTCGATCATCCACCAGTTGATGGAAGAGGGCGTCGAGATGGGCTACGACACCTATATCGTGCCCTTCGGCCTGGATACGATCGCGGCCATTTACCCGTTGGGCTTCGCCGCCCGCTCGGCGCTCACCTTCGGCGGCCTGAAAGGCGGGCAGGCGCGCGACATCCTCATTTATAACAAGAACCGCGTCTTCGCCTTCGTGCTGGCCCTGGGCGAAGTGGATGATCTGAAATACGCCACCGCTGCCGGTGCCATCTCCTTCGGCTTCCCCGTCATCGCCGACACCATCATCCCGCAGATCCTGCCGACCGGCATCACCACCTACGAGCATGTCATCTCGATGCCGTTCAACGAGATCGAAGGCAAAGATGACCTGGAACGCGCCGAACGACTGGTGCAGAAGTGTCTCGAGGTGCGCGGCGTCAAGGTCAAGCTGGCCGAAGTGCCGGTGCCGGTGCCCTATGGCTCGGCCTTCGAGGGCGAAGTCGTGCGCAAAGCGGATATGCGCATCGAGTTCGGCGGCAAACGCAGCCGGGCATTTGAATATCTCAAGATGGCCGAGATGGACGAGGTGACCGACGGCAAGATCGAGGTCATCGGCCCGGGCTTCGACGACCAGCCGGAAGGCGGCGCGATGGACCTGGGCATCCTGGTGGAGGTGGCCGGGCGCAAGATGCAGAAGGATTTCGAGCCGGTGCTGGAACGCCAGATCCACCACTTCCTCAACGGCGCCAGCGGTGTGCAACACATCGGTCAGCGCGACATCGTCTGGCTGCGCATCAGCAAGACCGCCGCCGACAAGGGCTTCAACCTTAAGCACTTTGGCGATATCCTGCACGCGCGCTTCCACGACGACTTCGGCGCAATCGTGGACAAGGTGCAGGTGAAGATCTTCACGGATAGGGCCCTGTTGGATGAGTGGCTGGCCATTGCGCGCGCAGCCTACCAGGAACGCAATATCCGCCTGGCCGACATGACGGACGAGAGCGTAGATGAGTTCTACTCGTGCACATTGTGCCAGTCCTTTGCGCCCAACCACGTGTGCATCGTCAGCCCCCAGCGACTGGGGCTGTGCGGTGCCTACAACTGGCTGGACTGCAAAGCCTCGTACCAGATCAACCCGACCGGCCCCAACCAGCCGATCTTCAAGCGCGGCGTGATCGACCCGGTCAAGGGCCGCTGGGAGGGGATCAACGAATTCGTCTACAATGCCTCGCACCAGCAGATCACCGAGGTGTCCATGTACTCGATCATGGAGAGCCCCATGACGGCATGCGGCTGCTTCGAATGCATCGCCATGGTCATCCCCGAAGCCAACGGCATCATGATCGTCAGCCGCGAAGACACCTCGATGACCCCGGCGGGGATGACCTTCAGCACGCTGGCCGGCATGGCCGGCGGCGGCCTGCAAACGCCGGGCGTGATGGGCCACGGCAAGTACTACATCATCAGCCCGAAGTTCATCTCAGCCGACGGCGGTTTCAAGCGCGTCGTGTGGATGTCCAGCTTCCTGAAGGAAACCATGGCCGAGGAACTCAAGCAGGTGGCGATCCGTGAAGGGGACCCCGACCTGATCGAGCGCATCGCCGACGAGCGCAATGTGACCACGGTCGAGGAGTTGATCCCCTGGCTCGAAGCGCATGAGCACCCGGCCCTGACCATGCCACCGATGTTTTAACGGCGGAGGACAAAGGACGGGGACGGAAACTATTTGTCGTTCGTCCTCCGTCACCGAAAGCTATGGCCGAACGGTTAGTACGCGATCTCATGCATATCGGGGTGCCCACCTGCCGTGATGACACGCCATTACGTGAGGCGGCACGGCTTATGGCCGAGCAGCAGGCCGAAGCGCTAATCGTGCTGGACGAAAACGGCATGGCCTATGGCCTGGTGCGCGATGTGGACCTGGTGCGGGCATACGCTAATAACCCTGCCCTCACCCCCCGGCACCCCTCTCCCACAGTTGGAGGAGAGGGCCAACTGACCGCAGGCGACATCGTGGACGAAGACATCCCCCAGATCTCGCTGCTGGTCCCGGCCAGGGCTGCGGCCCAGATTATGCTCGACCGGGGCGAACGGGCGCTCTACCTGATGCACGCTGCGCCAGGCCCGCCACGACCGTCAGCCGTTGTGCGAATGGCGGACATGGTAAGGCTCATAGCGGAGGAAGAACAGGGCGCTGATAAACGCTGATTCGTACCGATTAGCGCTGATAGAAAGGGGAAAAGGCCGGCGCTTAATCCGCGTTCACCGGCGTCCCATGATTACAAGGAGAAGATTTATGCCTGCGATTGAAATCCCGAAACAGAAATGGGCCGGAGCGGTCCGCGAGATCACGCTGGGCGCGACGAGCGCCGAAGGCGGTACGCGCCAGAAGACAGTGACCATCGGCGGTCAGACGACACTGCCCTTCCTGAGCTTTGAGGGGCTGATCCCCCACCCGCCGGTGGTGGCCATTGAGATTAAAAGCCGCAAGCCGGATGACTGGTCGCCGCTGTTGCTGGAAGCCTGGGGCGCGGCCATGGACGATCCGTCCGCCTGGGCCACAGCAGCCGAGGCGGCCGGCGCCGACCTGCTGCTGCTGACGCTCTCGCTGGCCGATACACCGGCCGACGCCCAGCGCGCCGTGAAAAACGTCCTGGCAGCCTCGGGCCTGCCGCTGATCGTGATCGGGCCCGGCCAGGCCGACAAAGACAATGAACTGCTCGTGCCGGTGGCTGAGGCCACCGCTGGCGAACGGCTGGTCCTCGGCGTGTGTGAGGACAAGAATTACCGGACGATTGTCGCTGCGGCCATGGCCAACAACCACCTGGTCATTTCCAAAACGCCGATGGATGTGAACCTGTCCAAGCAATTGGTGATCCTGATCCACGACATGGGGCTGCCGCTTGACCGGATTATTGTGGACCCGACTACCGGCGCGCTCGGCTATGGCATCGAGTACGGCTACTCGGTCATGGAGCGGCTGCGCCTGGCCGCGTTGCAGGGGGATACCATGACTCAGCAGCCCATGATCGTGACGCCGGGAGAAGAGGCCTGGAAGACTAAAGAGGCGAAGGTCGGGTCAGGCGTGCCGGAGGCATGGGGCGACTGGCGCGAACGTGCCATCAACTGGGAAGTCATAACCGCCGCCGCCCTGATCGAGTCATGCGCCGACATCGTTGTGCTGCGCCATCCTGAGTCGGTGGCGCGCATCCATCGCATGATCGCCGGCCTTATGGGGCAGAATTAACGGGAGGAACACATGGCCCTGACTGGACTCCAAATCTACAAGCTGCTACCGCAGACCAACTGCAAAGACTGCGGCTATCCCACCTGTCTGGCCTTCGCCATGAAGCTGGCCGCCAAGCAGGCCGAACTCTCCGCCTGCCCGCACGTGAGCGAGGAAGCCAAGGCCCAGCTCGAAGCCGCCGCCATGCCACCGATCCGGCTGATCACACTGAGCGCAGATGGGACGCGCATCGAAGCCGGTAACGAGACTGTGCTTTTCCGCCATGAGAAGACCTTTTACCACAAGCCCGGTCTGTTCATCCGGCTGCGCGACACGCAATCCTTGGATGTACTCAAGCAGCAAGCCGCTGAGATCGCAGCCTACAGCGTCAATTACGTGGGGCTTGACCTGCGAATTGATGGCATTGCCGTTGAAGCGACCTCGGCAAACCCGGCCACATTCGGCGAGGCCGTCACAGCCGTCACCAGCACCTGCAAGAAGCCCCTCATCCTGATCACCTCCGACCCGGCGGTCATGCAGGCCGGGCTCTCGGCAGCCAGCGGTGTGCCCCTGCTCTACGCCGCCAACGCAACCAACTGGCAGGCGATGGCTGAACTGGCCAAAGCGCGCAAAGCGCCCCTGGCCGTCGTGGGCGATGGGCTGGACACACTGGCGTCGCTGGTCGAGCAGGTGAAGGCAGCCGGTGTCGAGGACATCGTCCTCGACCCGAAGGCACGACGCTTAGGCGATTGGCTGAATGCGACGACGCAGATCCGCCGCCTGGCCCTCAAGAACGTCCGCGCCTTGGGCTATCCGGTGATCGCCTTCGCCGGTGAAGACGGCAACGATGAACTGATCGCCGCAGCCCAGGCCATCGCCAAGTACGCCGGCTTCGTCGTACTCGATCACTTCACGCCGGCGAGCATCTATCCGCTGCTGGTGCTGCGCCAGAATATCTACACCGACCCGCAAAAGCCGATCCAGGTGCAGCCCGGCCTGTATGAGATCAACAGCCCCAAGCCCGATTCACCGGTCATGGTGACAACCAACTTCTCGATCACCTATTTCTCGGTGGCGAACGAGGTCGAGAATAACGGCATACCGGCCTGGCTGTTGATCGCCGACGCGGAGGGGATGAGCGTGCTCACCGCCTGGGCCGCCGGCAAGTTCGACGCCGAGAAGATCGCCAAGACGGTGAAAGCGACCAACGTCGAAGCAAAGGTCAACCACCATTGCATTATCATCCCCGGCCAGGTCGCGGTGCTATCGGGCGAACTCGAGGAGGAATTGCCCGGCTGGGAGGTCCTGGTCGGCCCGCGCGAGGCCGTAGGCATTCCGGCATTCGTGAAAGCTGTGTGGCAGAAATAGCCGCAGAGACACAGAGGATGATAAAGATGATCTCTGTGCCTCTGTGGCCAATGACCCTAGACGATGCAGCATACTATCCGCTTCGAACCTGACGGGATTGTCATACAAGCCCAGACGGGCGACCGGCTGATTGACGTTGCGCGCGCCGCCGGGATCGATCTGAACATCCCCTGCGGTGGGCAGGGCCGCTGCGGGCGCTGTGCGGTCATCGTCCAGAATGGTCATGTGCGCCGCCGTTCCACCCTGCGCCTGTCGGCCGCGGATGTCGCCGCTGGTTACGCACTGGCCTGCCAGACGATCCTCGAAGGCGATGCCGTCGTCACCATCCCACCCCAGGAGAAGATCGAGCGGGTGCTGACAACCGGCCGCATCGCCCCGCCGGTCGAGTTGCCGTTCGTTTACGACCCGGCGCGCGATCAACCCATCCAGGTGATCACCGTTCAGCTCGATCCGCCCTCTTACGACGACAACCTGGACGACTGGGGGCGTGTGCAACGTGCCCTGGCCCAGGTCGGCATCGCCAACGCCACCGCCGACCTCGATCTGCTGCGCAGCCTGAGCCGGCGGCTGCGCCAGGCCAACTGGAATGTGACCTGCGTTGTCGAACTGGACACCTGGGATCGGCCCGGCCCGCCACGCGTGATCGAGCTGCTGCCGGCCCTCACCCCCGGTCCCTCTCCCACACTGCGGGAGAAGGGAAAGGAGCCCGCCAGATCAATCTACGGCCTGGCGATTGACATCGGCACGACCAGCAATGTGGTCTACCTGATCGATCTCACCAGCGGCAAGGTGATCGACCAGGCCGCCGAGTACAACCGCCAGATCGCGCGTGGCGAGGACGTGATCTCGCGCATCGTCTTCGCCGCGAAGAACGGCGGGCTGGATGAACTGCAGCGCCTGGTCACGAATACGCTCAATCTGCTGATCGAACGTCTGCTGCGCCGCCACCACCTCACGCCGGAGGATGTCGTCAAAGCGACCGTCGCCGGCAATAGCACGATGATCCATCTGTTTCTGGCGCTGCCGCCGGAAACCATCCGCCTATCGCCGTTCGTCACCACCATCAACCACCCTCCCAGCGTATACGCCGGGGCCATCGGGCTAAATATCCATCCGCGCGCAACGATTGACTGTCTGCCGGGCGTCGCGTCGTATCTGGGCGCGGACATCACCGCTGGCGTGCTGAGTTCGGGGTTAAGCGAAGCGCCGGAACTAACGCTGTTCATGGACATCGGCACTAACGGTGAGATGGTGCTGGGCAACGACTCCTGGCTGATCGGCTGTGCCTGCTCGGCCGGGCCGGCCTTCGAAGGGGCCGGCATCTTGCACGGCATGCGCGCCACAGCCGGCGCAATCGAGGAAGTCTGGATCAATAGCGACACCCATGAGCCGACGCTGCGCGTGATCGGTGGCGAGTCACAGCGCCCACGCGGCCTGTGTGGTTCGGGGCTGATCGCACTGGTATCCGAACTGTCCGTCACAGGCATCATAGACAAAGCCGGCCACCTGCAGCCAGGCCCGCGCGTGCGCTCAGGCGAGCACGGCCCTGAGTTCGTGGTCGCGTGGGGCAGCGAGACCGAGGATGGGCGCGATATCGTGCTGACCGCGCCAGACATTGACAACCTGCTGCGGGCCAAGGCGGCCATCTTCGCCGGCATCCGCTCCCTGACGACGGCGGTCGGCGTGGACCTGGCCGATGTGGGCCAGGTGCTGATCGGCGGCGCGTTCGGCCAGTATCTCAACATCGAGAAGGCGATTCAGATCGGCCTGTTGCCCGATCTGCCCTGGGAACGCTACAAGTTTCTGGGCAACACCAGCGTGATGGGCGCGACCCGCGCGCTGCTCAGCCGGAGCGAGCGTAAGCGCATCGAAGACATCGCGCGGCGCTTGACCTATCTGGAACTATCGGCGGACAACCGCTTCTATGATGAGTTCACATCGGCGCTGTTTCTACCGCACACGAACGAGGCCTTGTTCCCATCGGTGACCAGGATGAGCCGCAGAGACACAGAGACACAGAGAGAAAAGGGATAAAAGACCCTGTGTCTCTGTGCCTCTGTGGCAAATATGGAGGAGTGAGTGACCCACACCATAGCGCTGGCCGGCAAAGGCGGCACGGGCAAAACGACCATCGCCGCCCTGATCGTCAAGCACCTGCTCGAAACGCGGCGCGGGACGGTGCTGGCGATTGATGCCGACCCGTCAAGCAACCTCAACCTGGCGCTGGGCCTGCCGCTGACGCGCACGGTCGGGGATATCCGCGAGGATATGCTGGCCGGCGTGGACAAGTCGGTGGGCACCAGCGTCGCTCGCCGCGATTATCTCGACGCCGAGATCCATTACGCCCTCGAAGAGGGCGACCGCGTTGACCTGCTGGCAATGGGCCGCCCGGAGGGCCAGGGCTGCTACTGCGCGGTCAATCATCTGCTACGTGAGCTGGTGGATGGGCTTAACCGGGCCTATGACTATGTGGTCATTGATAACGAGGCGGGGATGGAGCATCTCAGCCGCCGTACCACGCGCGATGTGGATGTACTGCTCGTGGTCACCGACCCCACAGTGCGCGGCGTGCGCGCGGCCAGGTCCATCGTCGAATTGGCGCACAATCTGAAGATCAACATCAAGCGGTCCCTGCTCATCGTCAACCGCGCCAACGGCTCGATACCGCCGGCGCTGCAGGCCGAGATTGATGCCATCGGCGTCGAACTGGCCGCAGTGATCCCCGCCGACCCGACGATCACCGCCTTCGATGCGGAAGGCAAGCCGATCATCGCGCTAACGGCGACCAGCCCGGCAGTCCAGGCGGTGGAACGCCTGGCTGAGAAGCTTGTAGAGTGAGTTCTCTAAGGAGGATGAGGCATGTATCTGATCGGAGAGTCAATCCATATCATCTCCCCGCGTGTGAAGGAGGCGCTGGCCGCGCGCGACGGCGCGTTCTTCGTCCAACTGGCCCGCCGGCAGGTGCAGCATGGCGCCAACGCGCTCGACCTGAATATTGGGCCACAGAAGAAGGCGGGCGTCGAGATCATGGAATGGCTGGTGGACTGCGTGCAGGAAGGTGTCGGCGACGACGTGGTCCTGTCGTTCGACACAACCAACCTCGATGCAATTGAGGCCGGCCTGAAGAGGGTCAAACGCGGCAAGGCCATCGTCAACTCGACCTCAGCCGAGGAAGAGCGGCTGATGAAGGTGCCGGAACTGGCGGCCCGCTACGGTGCCAAATTGATCGCCCTGACCATGGAGAAGGAGGGTATCCCGGTCAGCGCCGAAGCCCGCGTGACCATCGCCCTCGAGAAACTGCTGCCGCGCATGGAGGAGGTCGGCATCCCCATCAGCGACGTGATCATTGATCCGCTGGTGCTGACCGTATCCGGCTGCCAGGAGTATGTGCCGCAATTCATTGAGGCGGTACGCATCCTGAAGACCGCACTCGACCCCGCGCCGATGGTCAACGCCGGCCTCTCGAACGTGTCGAATCAGGTCCCGGCGCACATGCGCTCGCTGATCGACCGGGTGTATGCGGTGATGCTTAGCGCGGTTGGCCTTGACTGCGCCATCGCCAACGTATTTGACCGTGACCTGCTCGAATTTATCCGCGTCGTCGAGACGCGCAACGATGAATCGCCGCGCAACCGGCTCCTGCTCGCCCTATACGACGCCATTGCAGCCGGCGAAACGCTGTCGCCCGATGTAGTGGATATGAGCGACCCCGAACAGGTCGCCATCTACAAGACGGTGCAGATCCTGCTCAATCAGGTGATCTACGCAGATGGGTATCTGGCAACATAGCCCCCCACCCCCCACCTCCCTCTCCCAGAGCTGTGAGAAGGGGGAGGAGGGGGTGAGGGCTGACAAACCTATCGGGGCCGTAATGGTCGTCGGCGGCGGCATCGGCGGGATGCAGGCCGCGCTCGACCTGGCCGAGGCCGGCTTCAAGGTGTACCTGGTCGAATCAAAGTCGGCTATCGGTGGGCACATGGCCCAGTTGGACAAGACCTTCCCCACCAACGACTGCGCCATGTGCACCATCTCGCCCAGGCTGGTCGAGACCGGCCGTCACCTCAATATTGACATCCTCACCGATACCGAAGTCGTATCGGTCGAAGGCCAGGTGGGGCACTTCAGGGCGACGCTACGACGCAAGCCCCGCTACATTGACCCCAGCCGGTGTGTTGGCTGCGGCGATTGCGCCAGTGTGTGCCCTGTCATCATCCCCAGCCGCTTCGATGAGGGCCTCACCTTCCAACGTGCTGCCCATCGCCTGTACCCACAAGCCATCCCGGCCGCCTACGCCATCGAAAAGCGGGGCATCGCACCCTGCCGCGATGCCTGCCCGGCCGGCCAGCGTGCCCAGGGCTACATCGCGCTGATCCGTGAAGGCCGCTATGACGATGCGCTGCGCGTGATCAAAGAGGACAACCCCTTCCCCGGCATCTGCGGCCGCATCTGCAACCACCGCTGCGAGAGTGCCTGCAACCGGAACCTGGTGGACGAGCCCCTGAACATCCGCGCGCTTAAGCGCTTCGTCACCGACAAAGTCTATGCCCAACCGCGCCTGCCACGGCCGCCGGCCGAGCGCAAATACGCTGAGCGCGTCGCCATCATCGGCGCAGGCCCGTGCGGCCTGACGGCAGCCCAGGACCTGTGCCAGCTCGGCTACAGCGTGACCGTGTTCGAAGCACTGCCGGTCGCGGGTGGAATGCTGCGCGTCGGCGTGCCCGAGTTCCGCCTGCCGACCGAGATCGTGGACCGTGAGGTGCAGGATATCCTCGACCTCGGCGTTGAACTGCGGCTCAACACGCCCGTCACGAACCTGGATGATGTGTTCGCTGAAGGCTTTAACGCGGTGCTGATCGCCGTCGGCGCACATGAGGGCAGAAAGCTACCCATCCCCGGTGCTGACCTGCCCGAAGTTCTGGTCAACACGCAATTCTTGAAGGATGTCCGCCTATGGAAGCCGGGGTCGAATGGATCAAACCCGGATCGGAGTCCGGCAGGCAATATTCAGGGTAAGCGTGTGCTAGTGCTGGGTGGCGGCAATGTCGCTATGGACTGTGCGCGCACGGCGGTCCGGTTGGGCGCAGCCCAGGTGTCGCTGGCCTGCCTGGAAGCGCGCGACACCATGCCCGCGCACAAGAGCGAAATCGAGGAGGCCGAAGCCGAGGGTATCACCATCTATCCGTCCCGCTCCTTCAAGCGCATCCTCGACAATGACGGGCACGTGGTGGGCGTCGAGTGTGTGGACGTGACCTTCATGCAGTTCGATGACGAGGGCCGCCTGACCCTGGAGACCCGCCCCGACAGCGAGCATGTGATCCCCTGCGACACGGTGATCTTCGCTATCGGCCAGCGCGCCGGTCTGGCCTTCATCCCGGAGAGCGCAGGCGTCGGCGTGACGCGGCGAGCAACGATCGCAGTCAACCCCAACACGTTCGCGGCCACCCGGCCCGGCGTGTTCGCCGCCGGCGATGCGACAACCGGCACCGCCTTCGTGATCGAAGCCGTCGCGGCGGCTCACAAGGTCGCCCAGAGCATCCACAGATACCTGCGCGGCGAGGAGCTCGAACCGAAGCCCAAGCCGGAATTGCCCGTTGTGAAGATGACCCGCGCCGAGGTAAGTGAGAAACTGGCACGCGGCGAAATCAAAGTAACACCGCGCGTGCCGATGCGCGCCCTGTCAGTCGAGCAGCGCATCAGCTCATTTGCTGAGGTTGACCTGGGCTACAGCGACGAAGAGGCCCAGGCCGAGGCGGCACGCTGCCTGGCCTGCGGCGTATGTTCCGAATGCCTCTCGTGCGTCTACGTCTGCAAGGCCAATGCCATTGACCACAACATGGTCGAGCGTATCGAGACCATTGACGTGGGTGCGGTGATCCTGGCTCCTGGCTATCAGGTCTACAACGCGAAACTGTCGCAGGAGTATGGCCTGGGCCGCTACCCAAACGTCGTGACCTCGCTGCAATTCGAGCGGCTGCTCTCGGCCTCCGGGCCGACCGGCGGACACATCAAGCGCCCCTCGGATGGGGCCAGCCCCAAGCGGATCGCCTTCCTGCAATGTGTCGGCAGCCGTGACCAGACTCACGATTACTGCTCGTCCGTCTGCTGTATGTACGCGGCCAAGGAAGCCATCATGGCGGTCGAGCACGCCAAGGCCGAAGGCCGCGATGGACAGGTGCAGTGCCAGGTGTTCTTCATGGACACCCGCGCCTTCAGCAAGGGCTATGAGGAGTACTACCGGCGCGCCGAGAAAAAGTATGGCGTGAAGTACACGCGCTGTCGCATCTCATCCGTAGCTGAACACCCGGCGACGGGGGATCTCCTCATCCGCTATTGGTCGAATGATGAGGCCAGCCTCGTCGAAGCGGAATTCGATCTGGTGGTGTTGTCGGTCGGCATGGAAATATCCGACTCGGTGAAGAAGCTGGGCCGCGATCTGGGGATCGAGCTTGATACCTACGGCTTTTGCCACACGACCTTCTTCGACCCGCTGCAGTCCAGCCGCCCCGGCATCTACGTCGCCGGCCCGTTCCGTGAGCCCAAAGACATCCCCGAAACGGTGGTGGAAGCCTCAGGTGCAGCGGCGGCCGCGGCGCGCCGGCTGGCCCCGGCACGGCACACGCTGACACGCCGGCGCCAATATGCGCCGGAACGCGACGTACGCGGCGAAGAACCGCGCGTGGGCGTGTTCGTCTGTCACTGCGGCACGAATATCGGCGGCTACCTCGACGTGCCCGGCGTCGCCGAGTACGCCCGATCCCTCCCCGGCGTCGTCCACGCCGAGGATAACCTGTACACCTGCTCACAGGACAGCATCAAACACATCATCGAACGCGTCAAAGAGCTGGGCCTCAACCGGGTCGTCGTCGCCTCGTGTACGCCGCGCACCCACGAGCCGCTGTTCCAGGACGCGATCCGCCAGGCCGGGCTGAACCCCTACTTGTTCGAGATGGCCAACATCCGCAACCAGTGTTCGTGGGTGCATCCCAGCGATTGGGAAGGGGCGACGCGGAAAGCCAAAGACCTGGTGCGCATGGCAGTCGCGCGAGCGATCAGACTGGAGCCACTGCAAACCTCGGAGGTCGCCATCAAGCAGGCTGCATTGATCATCGGCGGCGGCGCGGCCGGGATGAATGCCGCGCTCGCGCTGGCCGACCAGGGCTTCCCCGTCCATCTGGTTGAAATCAGCGACCAACTCGGCGGCAACCTCCGTCACCTGCGTTATTTCCCTGGGAATGAGAAGGACCCGCAGTCCTACCTGGCCGAACTGGTCGAGCAGGTGGCAGGCCACCCGCTGATCAGCATCCACTTGCAGACCGAGGTGGTGGAGACGGGCGGCTTCAAGGGCAACTTCACCTCCACCTTGCGACGCAACGGCCAGACTTTCCAGGTGCAGCACGGCGCGACGATTGTCGCCACGGGCGGTGTAGAGTACAAAGGGCGCGAGTACGGCTATGGCCAGGACCCGCGCATCGTCACGCAACTGGAG
>CADDZL010000052.1 GCA_902812335.1 Chloroflexota bacterium
GCGGCTCCTCCACCACCCAGAAAAGATACCGTGACCAGGAAGACGATGACTACACAGCCCCAGCCGCCCCGCGAGCCTGCCGGCGCAACCAGGCGACGCTTCGCCATCGCCAGTCGCGTCGGGGCTTGTGGCCTATCCTCCTCGCCTCGCATGGCGAAGCCTCACCTTAGAGCCTGGGCTTGAGACCACCATAGAGCTCATGCGCCCGTTGGCGCCAGATCCGGGATCGCTCCGGCCGGCCCGACCGGGCGCGCAAGTCCGCCCACTCTTCATACACCATCGCCAGCGCCAGGCGATCACCCAGTTGCCGCGCAATGCGCAGCGCCGCTCGCAAATGCGCCGCAGCCTCCAGACAGCGCTTGGAACGCATGGCAGCGCGCCCCAGCATTCGCCGGGCATGCGCTGCATGGCGCCAATGATCGATCTCAGCCGCGAGCGCCAGTGCCTGGGTTGCGGCCGCCTCAGCCGCCGCAATATCGCCCAGCTCCAACCAGGCTTCCGCCACCATCCATTGAGCCTCAGCCACCAGGTCGCGGGCACCAATGGCCTCCGCTCGCTGGATGCTTTCCGTGAGCATCTGAACGGCTCCAGCGGCGTCACCTTGCAGCGCCTTCAGATGGCCCAGGTTACTGCGGTTCACAATCTGCTGGTACACATTCTCAGCGCGCTCAGCTGCGCACAGGCTGGCGCTGAAGTTCTCCTCCGCCCGCTCCAGGTCGCCCCGGTCCTTGGCGATCTGGCCCATATTACTCAACACCACCGCCGCGCCAGCCAGGTCACCGGCCTCACGTCGCATCGCCAGCGCCCGCTCAAAGTGCTGGATCGCCTGGTCCCATTGCCCTTGCGCCACCGCGAGCACGCCGAGATTCGAGTAAGCGGCTGCGGCACCCAGCGTGTCACCGATCTCGCGTCGCAGCGCCAGACTGCGCTCACTCAGCGCTATCGCCTGTTCCAGGTCGCCCGTAGTATACGCGATCCCGCCCAGCAAGTTACACGCCGCCGCGATCACACTAAAGTTGGCCAGTTCCTCGCCGGCATCTAATGCTGCCGTGCCCGCCTCTTGCGCGGCCTCAGTCTGGCCGCGCCGGAACAGCATCCAACCCAGCGTCAGCTCGATCTGCGCGCGTTCCGAGCGAGAGACATCGTTCGTGTCGTCTGCGTCCCCCAGACAGGCGCGTGCCGCATCTAGTTCGGCCAGGGCACGTTCGATATCGCCCGTGCGTTCAGCGTTCCTCGCCAGCCGGCGATGCAGCCCGGCGCGCAGGTGCGGCGCGATCGCACCCATCAGCCCGGAGGTCTGCACAGTCTGCAATTCGGCCAGCGCGGCGCGGTAGTCGCCTATGGCTGCCAGCGCATCGCTCAGCCCAATGTACAACGTCCAGCGATCGGCCGCTGTTGCTTCAGGCAGCCTCGGTAACAACGCCTTGGCCTGACCGAAGGCCGCGACAGCAGCCTCATTAGCATAGGTTTCGGCAGCTTTCTGCCCCGCCATGAGCAGGTAGGGCAAAGCCTTCGCCGGTAGATCCGCCTGCACGAAGTGATAGGCCAACGTCTCGGCCTGGCTCTCCGGCTGGTCGCCGGCCAACCGCTCCAACATCTCCCCCGCGAAGCGGTGCCATTGCGCCCGCCGACGCTTGCTCAGCGCTTGATAGATCGCCTCCTGCATCAGGCCATGGCGGAATTCATAGCGTCCCGGCATTCCGGCAGACCGAATCAAGCCGTGATCGCGCAGCGCTTCCAGATCAGCCTCCAGCACTTCTTCCCCTATCATCTGTTCCAGCAGGCGGGCATCAAACGAACGGCCCAGCACGGCAGCGGCCTGGGCCAGGCGTTGCTGCTGCGCAGGCAGGTGGTCCAGGCGCGACAACACCAGTGCGCTGACCGATCGTGGCACCGAGATACGTTGCCCATGCTGAGTGGTCGCCAGCGTGACAAGCTCTTGCAGAAACAGGGGGTTGCCCTCGGCACGGGAGGTAATCTGCCGGCGAAGGGCGGGTTCAAGCTCCCCCCCACCCAGCAAGCCGATCAGCTTATCAGCCTGTTCCGGTTCAAGAGGGCCCAGAGTTAATATCAGCACCCGGCCAGGACACAGCCGTTGCGCCACATTCACGATGCGACTGTGGCGGCCCGGTTCCTCGACCCGCATCAGACAGCAGATGAACAGCGGTGCCTGCTCCACCAGGCCCAGCAGAAAATACAGCGCGTCGAACGAAGCCGCATCCAGCCAATGGATATCCTCGAAGACCAAGACCAGCGGCTGCCGGGATGCCTCAGCCAGCAGGAGCAGCCGCAGGGCCATAAACATCTGTTGGCGCAGTTGGGCTGCATCGAGTCGCGCCAGTGGCCCGGGCGAATGCGGCCCATGTTGTTCCAGCAAGTGCAACAAGCCCTCCGCGACGCTCTCTGACGCCTCGGCCGAAAGCGCCGTGCTCAACCGCCGCCGGATTTCGGCCTCCGACGTGTCCGGCGTAACACCGAGCAGACCGCGAGCCAGTTCCGCCAGGCCCCCATAAGCCATCGCCTGAGTATGGGTATGAGCGTAGCTGGCAACAACCTTATGGGCATTCGCATATGAAAGCGCTTCTGCCATCAGGCGAGATTTACCGATCCCTGCCTCGCCCTGAATGATCACCACATAACCGGCGCGCTGATCTTGCGCAGTGCTCAGCACCCGGCGCAATGCCGCCAGTTCTGGCTCACGCCCGATCAGCGGGACCACCCGGTCGGTGGTTGCAGACCCATGGCACTGCGCTATTCTGCGTGGGCCGATCAGGTGATAGCCCGCGGCGACTGCATCGAAGTCAAAGGCGCGAACGGTATGGTCACGGACCGTTTCAGTGACCAGGATTTCGCCGGCTGCCGCCATCTGCGCCAAGTCATCTGCGATCCGCAACGCCGCGCCAGCCACGACCTGACCATCCACTACCACCTGCCCGCCGGCTACAGCCTGCCTCGCCACCAGACCCGGCGGGCAGTCCGTGGCACCGTCATGGCGCTCGGCGAGTTGACGGTTCAGATCGTTCAGCGCCGTCTGCACCGCCAATCCCGCCCGCAAGGCCCGCTCCGGTGCATCTTCCTGCGCCACCGGCGCTCCAAAGACCAGATCGAAGCCATCCCCTCGCACTTGCGCTGTGCCCTCAAAGCGCGCCACGGCTGCCAGCAATATCGGCAAAGCCTCCTGGAGCAGTTCATAGCGCAGTTCCGGGTCAGAGGCTGCCTCTGAGTTCCTCACGAGATCGAGTCGCACGGCCAGAACGGCGGCCTCGCGCCAACGAGGCTCATCGGCCCTATCCTCGCCGGAGGTCGCACGCTGAGCGGCACGATCGGCCTGACCGAGTGAGCGCAACATAGCCTGCACCTCGTGCAACGCTCGAGCAGACTCGAGGCGGGCGAACAGGTCACGCGCAATCTCCAACTTCTCTCGAGCCTGGGCTCGCAGCAGCGCCGGGTCGCCGGTGCCCAGCTCCGCGGCGCGTTGCGCCTGGTCGAGCAACAGCCTACCCTGCTCACGCAACGTCAGGGCCAGCAGGTGGGGATCACCCATCTGGTCACAGGCGTCCAGGCTTTGCGCCAGCGCCGCCTCGGCCCTGGCCCATTCGCCACGTAGCCGGTGGGCTGCGGCCAACGCGCGGTGGGCATTAGCCTGATACTCGGCCCCACCCATCTGCAGCACCAGTTCCAACGCGCGCCCGGCTGCGGTCATGGCTGCGTCCGGTTCCGCTCGGGCCACATGGAGCTGGGCGATCAGTTCGTAAGCCTCCGACAGGAAGTCCTGGCTGGAGACTTGCTCGGCCAGGCGCAGGGCCTCGGTCAGCACGGCCTCCGCCTGAGTCAGCTCGCCGGCCTCCAGATAGGCGTGGCCCAGGTTGAGTTGCGTATGGACTGTGCCAGGGATATCGTTCATACGCCGGGTCAGCGTCAGTCCGCGCTGAAGATAGTCGAGCGCCTGATCGATCTGGCCCAGGCGGAGATAACACACCCCCAGGTTATCCAGCGCATTGCGCAGGCCATAGGCATCGCCGATATCCTGGCACAGATGCACCGCCCGTTCCAACGAACGAATGGCCTCGCTACGCTGGCCCTGGATCCACTGCAGGATGCCCAGGCTGATGGTCGAGTGGGCGATGCCCGAGGTGTGCCCTATGGCCTCACGCAGTGCCAACGCCCGCCGCGTATAATCCAGGGCGCCCGCGCGGTCGCCGGTCCGGAAGCAAATGCCGCCGAGCAGGTTGTAGGCTGTGGCCTGCTCGGCGTAAAGATTGGTCCCGGCCACCAGCCCCAGACTATGGCGAACATAACGCTGTGCCAGATCATATTGTCCGAGATGGAAGTAAGTTTCGCCCAGGCCGAACGCCACTTGCGCGCGGATAATGCGGCTCGCCTCCTGGCGGGGCGGGATGCTTCCGTTGGCCCGTTCATACCAGGTGATTGCCTCCTGAAGCTCACCCAGCCGGTCGTGGGTCGCCGCGATGCGGCTCATCAAGCGAGCCTGCTCGAGTTGCTGCGCCAGGTTCTCCGGCAGTGAGGGGATAAGCTCCAGTGCTGCCTGCATCTCGCGCAGCGCATCCACATAGCGACCGACGAATTGATATACCGTACCCAGACCAGATGCGATGCGCAGCAGATCGCTGGCCGTCGCCCACCGCTCACCGACCGCTGTTGCCTGTCGCGCCCGCTCGAAATAGGCAATCGCCTGATCGGTTGCATAGCGTGCCGCCGCACGCTCAGCCGCGATCAGCAGATATGGCCCAGCTTTATCTGGCCGCTCGCACACCTCGAAATGGCGGGCCAGGTTCTCCGCCTGCGCCTCCAGGCGGCCTGCGTACAGGTGTTCAAGCGCCTCACCGGCAGCGCGGTGCAATTCGCGCCGCCGCCGTTTGAGCAGCGTGCTGTACACGGCTTCCTGGGTCAGTGGGTGCCTGAAGGCATACGCATCCTCGCCAGCCACTGCCCTGACGTCTACCAGAAACTCCCGCGTTACCAGTTCGGCCAGATGACGGCGTAGCTCTACCTCAGGCAGCCTCAGCATGGCGCTCAATTCGGCATAGGCGAAGCGGCTGCTCAGCACAGCCGCCGCTTGCAATGTCGCCTGCAGCGGCTGAGGCAGTCGATCGAAGCGTGTCAGGATCAGTGCACTCAGCGTCCCCGGCACTCCGGCGATAGTTGGCGGCGCACCCGGAGCCAGCGTCCAACCTTCACCGGGCGATGCGGCTTGCACCAACTGACCCCGGTCAATGAGCATGCGGATGATCTCTTCAACGAAGAAGGGGTTACCCAGAGCGCGAGCGATAATGCCTTGCCGCAGTGCACGCGGCAGGTCCGGGTTGCCCAGCAAATGGTCAATCAACCGGCCACAGTCGTCATCGGACAGGGGCTCCAGGCCAATGGAGGTAACGTGATCGGGTACACGCGCTTGCGCTGCGCGACGAATGATGTCTAAGTGCCCTGCCTCGCCCTCCTCACGGCCAATGCAACACAACAGGATCGGGATGCGCTCGCTCAGGTCGAGCAGTGAGATCAGCAGTTCACGCGAAAGCTCATCGGACCAATGCAGATCGTCGAGAAGCAGGACGACGGGCCGCTGCGCTGTTTCCCACTGAAGGAACTGGCGTACCGCCGCGAAGGTCTCTTGTTGTGCCGCCAATGGTCCCAAATGGCTGATGCGATCGGGCAACGCGCCTCCGCTGGGCCCGGCGGATAGCAGGAACGCGAAGTACGGGGCCAGCGCCCGCCCAGCCGCTCCGCCCCGCCGCTCCAGAGCCCGCTCGATTTTCGCAAGCCGTTCGGTCTCATCATCGGCAGCAGTAATCCCCAGGCCGGTGCTAAGGGCCTGAGCAAAGGGGGCATAAGCCTGCGTGCGTCCGTAGGGCACGCAACGCCCTTCTAACCAGGTGACCTCCGGTTCCGCCCTCACCCCCAGCCCCTCTCCCATCTGTAGCAGGGGGGCGGCACTTGAACGCAGTTCGGTGACAAGGCGTGTCTTGCCTACACCTGCCTCGCCGCTGATAAATACCACCCGGCCCTGCTTGCGCTGTGTCAACATAGTCAGGGCAGCACGGAGTTGTTCATAGGGACGGTCGCGGCCGATCAGCGGGGCTTGCAGACCGGGCACGCCGCGCACCCGGCCCGGGCGCACACGTGCGCCGACCAGGCGATACGCTTCAAAGGGCTCCGGCACGCCCTTCAGCGAGAGGGGGGGCTGCGGCTCGAAGTCAAAGAGCGGCCGCGTGCGCCAGTAGATGGGCGCGCTGACGAGGATCGTGCCGGGCAGAGCCGCGTTCTCCAAGCGGGATGCCAGATTGACGGTGTCGCCCACTACCGTATAATCCTGAGCCCCATCAGGGCCAAGCGCGCCAACGATCACCGTGCCGATATGGACGCCGATACGGATGCGCAGATCGGAGGCAAACTGCGCATTCAGTCTGGGGGTGAACTTCTGCATGCTGCCCTGCATCTCCAGAGCTGCACGCAGCGCTCGTTCCGGGTCATCCTCGTGTGCCTCGGGTGCGCCGAAAAGTGCGATGATGCCATCACCAGTATACTTGTGCACCGTCCCACCGTATTCAAGCACAATGCGACCGAGGGTACCTAAGTAGTCGGCGACAAGCGTGTAGGCATCTTCGGGGTCAAGTGCGTGAACGGTGGCGGTGTAATTGCTAAGATCAGCGATCAGGATGGTGACATCGCGCCGCTGCCCCTCTGGCCCCTGCGCGCCAGGCGAGGCCTGGGCCTGGAGTGTGAGCGTACTACGCCCATTGCTTGTCGGGCTGTCTTCCAGGCGGGTGCCACACTGGCCGCAAAAACGATGTCCGAAAGGATTGACGTAACCACAGGTTGGGCACAGGTGGCCCAATTCGGCTGCGCAGCGGGCGCAATACGGGGCGCCGATAGGATTCTCCGCCTGACATGCCGGGCAGATGCTAACCATCAGCCATAAGCAATAAGTTTGTCCCTATGCGGTAGCAGCAGCCAACCGTCGGTCTTCAACTGTCGGTGGTCAATTGACCACCGACTACTGTAAGCTGGCTGCTGATCAGATCGGGTGCCAGAGGCACGGGCCGCTCCGGCCCCTGGTCTCGCCAGATTTCAAGCAGGTGGGTATGCAATTTCCGTGCCGTCTTGCTCGCGCCAGGCCGTGCCAACTGCTCCAGCCAGGCACGCAAGTGGTCACGGACGTCCGTATGGGTCCTCCTCAACCGGTCATTCCGGCCGGAACTGGTCATCTCCAGAGCAGAACTATAGGCCCGGTAGGCAGTCTCAAGGTCAGCAGTCCCTGGGCTCTGCAGTGCCAGGTCCCCCCATAAAATGTACAGGCGGGCGATCAAATCTGGCCGGTCCAGGCGGGCGGCCAGTTCTTCAGCACAGATGAGTGCCACCTGTAGCGCGGCCAGATCGCCTAGTGCCGCCTGTGCCTCGGCAATGGCGACAAGTGTCGAGAGCAGACCAACCCAATCGCTGCGGCCAATACGCAGGCTAAGGGCCTGGTCCAGCAATTCAAGCGCGGCGAGAGGCTGGCCGCGGGCGCGTTTGACTGCGGCCAGCCCCTCCAGGGCATCTGCCTGCAATTGGCGGTTATCCAGTGCGCCAACCGCCAGTCCGGTAAGCACCTGCTGATAGGCAGCCTCGGCAGCATCCAGTTGCCCCTTGCCGCGATAGACTGCCCCGGCGCACAGATCGGTATCGCAGCGCAGCATCGCATCGCCAAGCTGGTCGGCGATCTCGCGCGCCTGGGCAATGCAATATAAGGCCCGATCCCACGCGCCTTCGTCGGCCGATAAGTGGGCCAGGTTAGCGTAACAGTTTCCGACCAGGCGGCGATGGCCCAGCACTGTCCCCAAACCCAGCGCCTCGATCAAATGGTCTAGCGCCTCTGCCCAGCGGCCCTGGTCGCGGAGCACGCGGCCGAGGTTGCCATGCGAGTTGGCCAGAGCTTCGGCTGCGCCCACCTCCTCGGCCACCGCGATAGCCCGGCGTAAGTGCTGCTCAGCTTCGTACCACCGGCCCAGCGCGTGATACAGGATACCCAGGTTGGCATTCGTTTGCGCTTCCATCCAGGCATCCCCCAGCCGCTGATGAGCCTCCAGCGAGAGATGCATGTGGCGGATGGCTGCCTCCCAATGCCCCTGCGCATAATGAATACGGGCCATGACATTGTGGATCCGCGCCAGCCCCTCCGGGCTATCACTGGCCATCAAGTAAGTCTGTGCCTGCTTCAAATGCTCCAGGGCTGCGCCGAGCCGGCTTTCGTCCAGTTCCAGACTACCCAGGATGCTGTGCACCAACCCAAGAAGTGCCTTATCGCCCACGGCGTCAGCCAGGCTCAGCGCCCTACGGCAGAGCGCGAGTGCCTGCCCGATATTCCCCATCATGCGTTCCGACTGGGCCTTGCCTGCCAGGGCACGGATCAGTTCGTCCGATGGCCCCGCTTGCTCGTAGAAGCTGATAGCACAGGCGTAGTGCTCGGCCGCCTGGGTCCATTGCCCCATGTCATGATGCACACTTGCCAGCATGGCACACAGGTCAGCACCAGCGCGAGGGTCACCGAGTTTCTGTGCCACCTGCAGCGCCAGCCTCAGGTAGGGTTGCCACAGGCTGCACTGCCCGCTACGGCGCATGTAGTCATGGGCGGCGCGGGCGCAGTCGATCACCAGCGGCCAGCCATGCGGCAACTGGGCGCAGGCGCTCATCGCCTGGAGCAGATGGCTGCGCTTGCACTCCAGGGCCGCAAGGTCACCCTGATGTGCCGTGACGTAGCTCAGGTAGTGACGTGCGGCTGCCACTGCCCCTTGCTCATATATCGCTAGCCAGCCCGCGTCACTCATGACCCTCCGCCAGGTTGACCTTCGTGGACATGACAAAATGCTGGGTCAGATGGTGGATGCTATACGTCTTCTCAGGAAAGCCGCCGACGTTAAGCAACGACTTATCCACCAATTCGGTGATACACCCCGCCAGCATCTGCTCATCGTAACCTGTCAGAGCCAGCAGGTCGTCCCACGTTCCGCCGCTGGTGGGAAGGATGGGCATGAGCACCAGCAGCCGCTGTGCCGCTGGTGATAACAGGCTCCAGGAGCGCTCGTATAGGTACTTATAGAACTGATCAACCTGGAGGCCACTCTTGTCATCGAGCACCTTGGACAGCGGCAACCTGGTGAGTTGGCCCACCACCAGCTTGATCGCCAGAGGGTTGCCGCCTACCGCCCGGGCGATCTGCACCAGACTCTCCGCCGGTGCAGCCGCTACATCTGCCAGGCCACGAACCTGCGCCTCGTGCCGGATCAGGGCCAGCGCGGCCTCCTCACTGAGCTGGTCGGCGTGTATCCGGTAGACGTGGCTCTCATCGCCCAAATAATAGCGGCTGGTCAGCAGGAACTTTGAGGGGTCAGCGAATTCAACCAGCCGCCCGGTCAGATCCTGGTAATCTTCGGCCGTCTCCAGATTATCAACAACAACAAGGTAGGGCCGCTCCTTGAGCATGGTGCGCAGCGAGGCCACCTTCTCACGCTCTCGCATGCGGGGGATTTCGCGATAGCCCAGTTGGGTGGCAATAGCATCCAGCAGCCTCTCGAACGTCAGAATGGGCTCCTGACTTCGTTCGATCCCCTGCCACGTCAATGTCTCCTGCGCCGCTGTCTCCCATACAATATCATGAAACAGTGTGCGTTGCTCCGCCGCCCAGGTGGTGACCGCATGGGCCATAGCCGTCTTGCCCATACCTCCCAGGCCGTCAATGCTAATGATGGCACGGCGCGTCTCCGGCTGGAGCGCACGACGCAATTCAGCCAGTTTGTCCTCGACACCGAAGAGCACATCGTAGGTGGGGGCCGGCAAGTGGCGGGTGAGATGGCGCTGGCGTTGGGCCGTCCGCGCCGCTTCCTCCATCTCCCACAGCACACTGGCGAGCGCCGGGATGGCCCGTTCACGCTGCACTTTCCACCAATGATCCACGGACATACCCAGTTCCAGCGCAGACGTGAGCGGCGATCTGCCCTCCATACGTGCTTTGATAATGTGGTAGGGACGGGACTGGATTTCGTCATTGGGGTCATCTGGGGCGAGACGTTCCAGCGCATCGCGGAAGAGAAGGTGAAGGGCTTTGCCCCGACCCATCGCGGTGTCGGGTAGCTGCTCACGTCGCAGCCGTGCCTCAACCATATCGAGTCGCCCTAGCGGGCTTCTGCCCAGACTGGACAGGTCACGGTTGGCGAGGGCGTCGAGCGCTGCCTTCAACTCTTGCGGTGAAAACGGGTCCGCCAAGAAGCCCTACCTCTTCCCTTCTTCCCGCCATCGCGGAGGAAGAGTAACGGAATGGGATGACAGTTTTTCGACAGTTTTTCGACAGTCAGCGACCGCAAAACTGTGCTTCAATAACAAGGGCTCTAGTCTGAGCCGCTAACCGGATTATAACATTATTGGTGGCTTTGCGCCATTCAGGGGGATGGCGTATAGGCAGCCCAGGATGGCTGCCGGACTGAACCTATGGAAGGAAAGGAGATCTGATCATGGCCAAGAACGCCGATTGGAGCTGGCCTCGCAAGGGTTGGAGCTGGCCTCGCAAGGGTTGGAGCTGGCCTCGCAAGGGTTGGAGCTGGCCTCGCACCCGATTCGAATCCGGCTACACCTGGAGCGAGTAGTCCGCTCAGGCCTAATCAGCCGCACTCGAGTTGAAAGCGGCTTGACAACCAGTGTCCGGCGACCCGCCGCCGGACAGCGTGTCTCAACTCAGCGGCACCGTTGGACACGTATCGGTTCCGGTGAACATATTCGGTTACCGGATCACACGTGGGAAACCGCCGACGGGGTTCGTCAACGGCCAGGTGCTGGAAGCGCCATCCCCTATTCGAGCAGATGGCCTTGACGGATCCGCATCAGAGCACCCGCCGCTCACTGCTCAAGCGACGGGTGCTCTGTGCATCCCTACCTGCATGAGCATCTGCGCTTGCTCAATCCAACATCCTCAACTATAATGGATGTGTCATGCTGCGCACCCTACGCAACCGCCGTTTCGCTCTGCTCTTCGCCGGCCAGACGATCAGCGAAATGGGGAACAGCTTCACGCTGTTGGCAGCCTCGCTGCTGATCCTTCATCGCACTGGCTCACCACCGTACCTGTTCATCATCGTCACCAACATCCCCGCGGTGTTGTTCGGGCTCATTGCCGGGACGCTGGTGGATCGCTGGGATCGCCGGCGCATCCTGATCGTCTCTGACCTGCTGAGGGGGCTATTGATCGCCACCGTGCCGACGCTCACTCAGACCTCCCTTGGCTGGATCTATGCCATTGGGTTCTCCAGCGAACTTATCGGCCGTTTTTTCACCCCATCACTGCAGAGCATCCTGCCAGACATCGTCGGTGACGACGAACTGGCACCGGCTAACGGCCTGCTGGCGGCCTCCGAGTACGCCAGCAGGACACTGGGCTACGCGCTGGCGGGGCTGGCCGTCGAGTATTTGCCGATTGCGTGGGTATTCTACGGCGATGCTGCCAGCTTCTTCCTTTCGGCGCTGTCTATCATCCCGATCGCTGTGCCGTCGCTGACAGCAGGCCGGGCAGTGGCGCAGGGACTGCGCGGCATCGCTCAGGACCTGGTGGAAGGGCTGGTCTACGTGCGCCGCCACGCCCTCATGCTCGATATCGTCGAACTGTCATTGGGCTATACGTTGGGCATAGGCGCCTTTAACGGATTCCTGGCCGCCTTTAACCAACGCACCCTCAGCGGTAATGACGCTAGCTATGGCGCACTGGAGGCCGCCAGCACGCTGGGCCTGGCGCTCGGCGGCCTGATCTTCGCCCGCGTCACGGGACGGTGGCTCAGCAGCATGATCGTCGGCAGCCTGTTCGGTGCCGGCGCCGCGATCGCGTGGACGGCCCTCAGCCCGGCAGCGGCTGTGGCGTTGCCGGCGCAAGCCGTGGGCGGCGCGGCCAACACCATCCTGGTCCTGGCATTTCAACTGATCATTCAACGCGAAGTGCCACGCGATCTGCGCGGACGGCTCTTTGCCGTCCTGAGCCTGGCCGGCCGACTAGGCCTGGTTATAGGGCCGGCGGCGGCCGGGCTGCCCGACCTGATCTGTGGCCACGGCTCCGTGGCCTGCGATCGGCCGTTCGTAGGGGCAGGTGGGCTGTGGATCATCTTGCTGGCTGTGACCGCTGGGCTAATGCCGGCCGTGCGCCTCGCCGGTCTGGGTAAGCCGGCTGAGCCACAACAAGAAGCCACAATGCGCTGAGGGGAGCAGGCCAGGAAGCCCGCCCCATCCGGAAAACTATCGGCACGTCCCCGGTCCGCTCTCGCACAACAGCACCCGGCTGGAAAGATCGGTGTGATACTCGTAGGTTTGGCCCTGCGCTGAGAGCAGGATCAGGAAGCCCGGAACAATCACAGCCGCACAGCCCACACCCGGCCGATGGATGCCCAGACACGCATCTGACCATCTGACGCTGTCGGCCTTGACCAGAGCGATTCCCTCGGCTGAGATGCCCAGCCGCTTGGCCAGATCGGCCTTGGCCAGCTCGACCATTCTATCAGCCGAGCTACCGGCAGTGGGGCCGGGCGATGGCTCAGTTGGCACGGGCTCCTGCCCTTCGCCGCATGACACAACATTGCCTCTCATGTCACTGTGATATTCATAGGTCTGCCCCTGAGCCTCCAGCCAGATGCGGAATCCCGGCGTGATCATCTGAAGGTAGCCGTGGCCGGATTTAGGACAGCCCAGGCTGCTGTCGCGCCATTGTACTGCTTCGATCTTCTGAAGGCTGATGTCTCTCTCGGAAAGGTTCAGTGTGCGCGCCAGGTCCGCCTGAGCGGCGCTCACGGCTGCTTGCGATCCTTCCAGGCCGACCGGGGTTGTCATGAGCGGCGTTTGTGTCGGGATTGGCTTTGGCGCCGTCGGCTCAGGCGTGGCTATTGGTAGCGTCGTCGTAGCACCACAGGCGGTCAGCACCAACCCGACGAGGCTGACCAAGGCCAGGGCCCACTGCCCAAGCGTCGCACCCATCTTCCCCTCCTCTGCCAGCCATCAGCTTTTGAGGATAACGAAGGTCATCGGTCATTTGTCCTTCCCTCCATCGCTGACTGAACGCGGATCACTGTTAAGACGCCTGGCCTGGGCCTCAGGTTCCCTCTTCCAACAGCCGCCTTTCGATCTCCTGCGCCGAGAGGCCGACAACACGCACCAGCTTCTGGCGGGTCGCATGGCCGGCGACAAGCGTCACCTGGCTTCGCCTCACACCGAGCCGGGCAGCCAGAAAGTCGATCAGGGCGGCATTGGCTGCGCCCTCCACGGGGGGCGCAGTCAATCGGACTCTCAGCACACCGCCTGGGACGCCAGTGATCTCGTTCCGGCTGGCGCGCGTGATGACGCGAACTGCCAGCGTCGCACCTCTAGTCGACTCGGTGATGTGGAGCTTTTCCATGGCTCAGCGCAGGAACAGGCTGAATAACAATTCCCGTATGATCACGAGGATAATCAGAACGATCATCGGGCTGAAATCGAACGGGCCGGTCTGCGGCAAGCGCCGCCGGATCGGCTCCAGTACCGGCTCAGTCACCCGATAGACGAACTCAGATACCGGATGGTACGGGCTCACACCCAGCAGGGGCAGAAACACGCGCGCAAACAGCAGAATCAAGGCTGCGTAGTAGAGCAGGTTCACCAGGAGCAGTACGAATGGCATGTATGCTCACTTTCCCTCATATATTGCTTGCCGCCGGTCTCATGTCGTCAGGCGGTCGCTCACCGAAGATCGCCCGCCCGATGCGCACGAACGTTGCGCCCTCCTCGACCGCCACCTCAAAGTCGTCGGTCATGCCCATCGAAAGATGGGGCCAGTCGGTCGTCGGGAACCGTTCCGCCAGCGCGTCTCGCAGAGCCCGCAGCCGCCGGAAGGTTGGTCGGGCCGCTTCTGGCTCAGGCACTATCGGCGCTATGGTCATCAAACCCAGCAACTGCAATCCCGGCAGCGCTAATATCTCGCTCACCGCCGCAAAGAACGCTTCGGTCTGGTCCCGATCTTCCGGCCACCTTCCCAGTGCAAACCCATATTTACCTGGTTCACCGGAGACATTGGCCTCAAGCAAAATGGGCAACCTGCGCCCGGCCTCAACGGCATAACGGCTCAACCGCGAAGCAAGCTTCAAGCTATCCACCGAATGCACCCAGTCGAAGCAGGACACCACCTCGCGCGCTTTGCGGCTCTGGACATGGCCGATCATATGCCAGCAGACATGGGCCGGTGAATCGCCCCCCATCGTCTTGCCATGGCTGTGGAGCAGCCGCGTCATTTCGAGAATCTTGTGCCGGGCTTCTTCGACGCGATTCTCGCCGAAATGATCGCACAATCCCATCTGCCAGACCGCTGCCACAACCTCGGCCGGCACGGTCTTGGTCACCGCGACCAGGGTCACGCTTTGCGGGTCACGCCCGGCCCGCAAGGCCGCTGTCGCAATCCGTTCGCGCACGCGCACAAGGCGCATCTCCAACTCATCCATTGCCTTCGCGCAAGCCGATCACAACCCCAAAGCGGCCCGTCCGGCCCCGCTCACCCCGGTGTGAAAAGAACTCATGGCGCAGGTGCGCCGTACACAATGCGGCGACCTCGATCTGCCTGACACCGGCGGCCACGAGTTGTGCCCGGTTGGACTCCCACAGATCAAGATGGGGTCCACCCCCGTCGGCGAGGCGCAGCCAGGCTGTCGCCTCAGGGCCAAATGCTCTTGTAAAGGCTTCGGCCACCTCCGGACCAACACGATAGCAGCATGGTCCGATGGCGGGCCCGATCCCGGCCAATAGATCAGCGGGGCGGCTGCCGAAGGCCGCGCTCATGGCCACGACGGCAGCCCGGGCTGCCCCGGCCAGTGTGCCACGCCAGCCCGCATGTGCCAGCCCTGCGGCTTGATGAACCGGGTCATAGAGCAGGATAGGCACACAATCGGCGAAGCGCATGGAGAGCCAGACATCCGGCTGGTTCGTCAGCAGGATATCGGCCTGAGGCAGCGGGCGCTCGCCCCAGTTGGGCTGGTCAAGGACGAGCGCCTGTGCTCCATGGACCTGCCAGGAGGTGCACAGCCGCTCCAGCGCAATTCCCAGCGTAGCGGTAGCGCGGCGATGGTTCTCAGCCACTGCTTCCGGCACATCACCGACAGAGCGGCTCAGGTTTAACGTAGCAAATGGGGGATGGCTCACTCCGCCGTGGCGGGTGAAGATGGCATGGCTAAGGCCGGCTTGATCGGCCAAATGCTCAAAGACGTAGTAGTTGATGCCGTCCTGACAGACGCGTCGCAAGCCCCCTCCTCAGCCAGGGGCAGTTTAGCACGGAAGGGGATTGTGGACAAGCGGCCCTACCAGCCAAACCGGTGCGACAACTGCTCCCGCGTATCGTGCATGGCCTCGTCAACCTGCGGGTAGGCCAGCCAGACCAGCCCCAGGCCGAAGAGGCCACCGGTCAGCGTGCGCCAATACCAGGTGCTCTCGCGGAAGGGCAGCCAATTGAATGGCGGCTGGCTGAGGAGCTGACTGAAGCCGTCTATTGCGATAGGCAGGACACATACGATGATGAATGCAGCCAGACTCAGGGCCGGCAGGCGCGACCGTACCAGCGCGTATAGCAGGCCGCCCAGCAAGACCGCGCCGTAGATGGCAATGTCGCGCTGGCACAGCGCCGTCTTGTAACCGACTTGGGCGTTGCCGACGAAGCGTTCCGCCTCGAGAAAGCCCGCGTCCGTGCTCGTATCGATGCCGGTGAGCTGATCAAACTGGCCGCGGGGATAGTTGCTCTCCGGCCCGAACAGAAACCAGGAACGAAAGGCCAGTTGGTGGCACATCGAGTGATAGGCGCGATAGATGACCTGGGCCGGGCCGGTATGGCCGGCGTGCACCAGCACAGGAGCCAGAAACGCCAGGCCGACATAAATGGCGATAGATAGATTGAAGACCGCTAGCCAATGGCGGCTCAGTGCGTAGATCAGCCGGTCGAGTGCGATCACCAGGCTGCGCTTCCAGCCCGTCACCGGAGCCTTGACGGTGCGTTCGGTCATCACAACACCCCCTCCCCTGCATTATACCGGAAGCACAGCCGAAGTTAAAAGGGGACCTTCGTCCTGTTTGCATCCACACATGGAACAGTCGAGCTGCGGGCCACGTCAGATAAGTGAAAGGCGCTCCTGTACGGGTCAAGAATCGGTCCCGCATTCCTAACCCGCATGATCGGTGTGTGCAGCGGTTACTGCGCTATATGCGTGGGAGGAGCGGCACTTTTTAAGGTTGATATTGCTATTGATATTGACATATATTGGGGATTGTCCTGGCGGTCGCTTTCCTCGCCGGCTGCGGCGGTGCATCTAACCCACTTTTGTCCCCCTTGGACACGCCAACGCCAGACATTTACACCACCAAAATCGCCGATCAGGGCAGACTGCTCACTGCCACACCGGGGACTCCGGGGACGCCTCTCGCCGTCAAATTGACGATGGCACCGCCGGTTACCACACCGGACGCGACTGCCTTTGCACCCATGACGTACCACGCTACGCCCGCCGGAGCCGGTGCCATCGTACCGGTGTCGGCACCCTGGTCCGGTCTATCCTACCACTTCGTGAACGAGTGGTATGAGGACACGAACAATGCGACCCGGCGCACCGAAGTGTGGGTCGGGTCGGTTGCGGCGCCGGGTGGCGGAGACACACAACAGAGCGTCGTGATCGTCTCAGTCGTCATGCTCACCACCCAGAGTAACCAGACCATGCTCAAGCAGGTCGACCTCAAAGATTACCTCACACCCTGCCCCGTGGGGTCGGTGCGCATTGTGGGCGCAGTGGGCGAACGCCTCAGGCTCCGCTCAACCTCCGGCGCCACCTTCTACTTCGATGTGCCCACACGCCGGTATAT
>CADDZL010000053.1 GCA_902812335.1 Chloroflexota bacterium
TGGTGGAGGTTGGCCGTGCGCATCAGGGGGCTGCGCGATACAATCGTCGTCGGGCAGCCGGCCGCCTGGAAGAACGACCCGTACTCAATCGCCACCTTTGAGCCGCCGATAATGACGCACCGGCCCGGCTCATAATCCAGGTCCTCCACCAGACTGGCAAAGTCGTATACTCCCTTCAGGTGAATTCCAGGGATGTCCGGGGGTTCCGTGGCCGCCCCGGTGCCCAGAACCAGGTTTCTGGCCTGGAATCGTTCGCCGGCCACTTCGACCGTGTGCTCGTCAATGACCCTGGCCGGAGCGTTGAGGATGTACTCCATATCCAGTTGCTCTTTGGATTGCCAGTTCATGAAGGCATGCGCCGAACTGCGACCTGCCCGGAACAACTGGACCGTTTCCAGGATCGAGGCACGCTTGTCCTTGAAGTCGGGGAACCAGAGCTTGCCTGAGAACCAGCGCATCAGGTCCAACTCGCGGGCCGCCTCGGAGAAGAGATGATGCGGCACGCAGGCCTGGTGCGGGCAGGAACCACCCAGGAAGGGCCAGCGGTCAACGACCAACTGCCGACCCTTACGGGCTCTGAGGTAAGCGGAGCCGAAGCGACCGCCAGCACCGCCGCCGATGAAGATGGCGTCAAAAGGGCGGGGGTCGTCACGCTGAAGATTAATGATCGGGCCATCGGAGCCATGGCGGGCGAGTTTATACTCAATCAGGTCGTACCATTCAGCCATGCTCAGATGTCTGTGCGTGACGTCCAGTGTGCCATTCCATCTTTGATTCATGCCCTGTTCCTCCTTAGATAACCGGGCTGGAAAGCCCGGTAGTGGGTCATAAGTCGAAGCGTCGCTGTAAATCTACTGGCCGAAACTCACGATGGCTGGTGTGAAGCGGATCGAAGCGGCGGATCAGCTCCACATGCTCAGGCGTCGGCAGCGGCACCAGACCCACCTCCGGCGCGATGACCGGCTCAAATTCGGTGTTGTCCAGCACATCTTCAATCGAGGTATCCGGGTAGAGGACGCGCAGGCGCATGACGCGCGTGTCCGGGTCAAAATCGAACACGCCCAACTCGGTCACGACCCAATCCGGCCCGCCGCCGCGCAGGCCCAGTGCCTCACGCGGGCGGCCATCCGGCGTGGCCTGACCGATGGACGAAACGAAATCCACCTGCCGGACAAAGCGGAAGCGCCGCTGCCCGGCCTTGTCCACGATGGCGCGATGGCCGCCACTCCAAATGGTGATATGTTGCACGTCGCCGGACAGGTTGCAGCCACCACCGCCGCCGGGCAGCTTGACACGCGGACGGGCCGGTTCGCCCACCGCCGTCACGTTCAGATTGCCGTAACGGTCGATCTGCACCCCGGAAAGAAACATGCGCGCCATGTCGCCGCGCGCTGCCATATCGAACAGGTCACCAATGCCCAGCGTGATCACACGGCCGCGCTCCAACACCCAGTCATTAGAGGTCGGTGGCAGGAACGGGGGCTCCGGGTCCACACCATAGGTCGCGCCTTCCACGTGCACCATATGCGGCGCGTGTGTGCGCTTGGCCAGGAGCATCGCCAGCGTCGGCACCGGCGAGCCGAAACCGTGGAAGACCAGCCCGCCGTCCTCGATGGTGCGCGCCACCTGGTAGATCATGACTTCGGGCAGAGTGGCGTATGAGGCCGATCTGGCGCTCATGCTACGGCTCCTTCCGGCGCGCTAAAGAGCGCCCGCCAGGACTCGTCGTCATCCTTCCAGCTTTCGAGGCTCTGGCGTTTGGATGCCCCTCCGATGCGTTCCAGATAGTCCTCATGGGTAGCGGGTTCGAACACATAACGTGCCAGGTACTCGCGTGCGAAAACCTCCGACCCGGCCTGGGCCGCGCGATAGTATTCGGCCAGGTGGGCACGGTCGTAGGCGTAGAACGGATAGCACGAGGTCGGGTGAGCCCCATAGGCTACTTCGACCACCGCCTCGACCCAGAAATAGGGCACATTCGGCTCCATGGCGCGCAGTTCAGCCTCCGGCAGCAGCCGTTCGACGGTGGCGATGACGTGCTTGGAAGCACGGATGAAGAACAAGTCCGCAACCAGCGGCGGCAGGACCTTCAGGTTGCCGTGAGCGTCACCGTACTGGGCGTGGATGACGGCGACATCCGGTGCAAGCGCCGGCACAAGCACCAGGGGCTGCCCGGTGAAGGGGCAGGTCATGGTCTTGTATTCCGGGTGCAGCTTCAGAAAATCGGTGCCCTGCACACTGCGCACCGGCAGAAACGGCACACCGAACTCGGCGGCGCGCAACTGCTGGATGACGGTGTAGCAGCAAGTATCGAGCGCCTGCACACGTCCACTCTCACACGCGCGGCGGAAGTTGGGTGCCATACCGAAATCGTGCTCGAAGCCGACATACGACTCTTGCACAACAGCCACCAGCCCCGCGCCGCACAGCAGGTCCACGTCCACACCATGGGCTGTCCCGATGACGTGCAGGTTGCGCCGCTCTTGTCGGATGAGTTCACGCAAGAAGGCCATCGGCTCACGCCAGGAAAGCCCGCCGCCGACGGCAATCGTCATGCCATCACGCACCATGCGGGCGGCCTCGGCCAGCGACATCCGTTTATCCTCTGCGCTAAAGATCGCCATAATCAGTGTCTCTCCTCTCTCCCCTGATAGGAGAGGGACCGGGGGTGAGGCCTCTATTTCATCGTCTTCAGCGTCCAGCCGCCATCCACAACAAACATCTGGCCGGTCACGTAATCGGCCTCATCCGACGCCAGGTAGACCGCAGCGGCGGCCACATCCTCCGGCTGGCCGATGCGGCCCCAGGCCGTCGCGTCCAACACCTGCCGGCGCAGTTCGGGGATGTCCAACCGCCAGCGGGTCATCTCAGTTTCGATCAGCCCTGGGCAGATGGCGTTGACACGAATACGGTTCGGCGCGTAATCCAGCGCCAGCGCGCGCGTCAGGGCGATCACGCCGCCTTTCGAAGCGGTGTAGGCCGCGCGCGCCGGGAATGGCACGATCCCGGCGACCGAGGCGATATTGATAATGGTGCCGCCGCCCTGCGCCAGCATCTGCCGTATGGCCGCGCGGGCGACCCGGAATACACCACTGAGGTTGACTGCCAGCACACGCTCCCACGCCTCGTCGGGGGTCAGGTGGGCCAGCGTGGCCTGCCGCGAGCCGGAGATGCCGGCATTGTTGACCGCTACGTCCAGCCGCCCCCAGCGCGTCACAGCGGCCTCGACCATCCGCTCGGCATCCGCGCTTGCCGCGACGTCACCCAGCACTGTGATAAGCTGGCCGCCCGCCTCTTCAACCAGTGTGGCCGTCTCGCGCAAGCCCGCCTCGGCAACGTCATTGAGGACCAACTGCGCACCCTCAGCCGCAAAGCGGCGCGCGATACCTCGCCCAATACCGGAACCGGCACCCGTGACCAGAACGACTTTGTTTGCCAGACGCATCGTCCCTCCACTACCCGCTTTGAGCCGGGGACCTGGCCCAAAGCCAGGTTCCCGGCTCTCAGCCATGCCCTTCCCCCGCGGGAACCCATCCAACCTGGCAGATATCATCTATCCAGGTCAGCGGATGGGTCTGTAAGATAGCCAGAGCAGTTTCGCCGTCGCAATGGCCGGCGTCATACACACATACGAGCGAGGTCAGCGGTTGCTCCGACAAGAGTCGATCCAGGCCGGCCTCATAGCGCACGGCTGCGGCACCGGGCTGAGCAGCGGCTGAACCTGCCTCACCGACAAACATCCAGGGATGCCCGGCCACGCTTAGCTCAGAGTGCAATCGTGCCAGCCGTTCGAGCGCACCGGCGTCATCGAAGCGACCTCCGCTCAAATAGATCGCACTGGCTTCCACAGCGTGCAGGCGGTCTCCAGCATAGGCGCGCTGCACCGACGGGTCGGCCAGCAAAGCGCTCAGCCGCGCCTGAACGCGATCTAGCGCCAGCACGACGCTGCCGCCGGCGGCCAGCGGTGCTGCGATGAGTGCCAGCACCGCCCGGCTGAAGTGTCCCGGTTCGCGCACGAATAAACACATATGGCGTTCAGCCGTGAGCGATGGGGCGTGCCACTGCCTGTCTCTGTTCGCCAGGGCCAGCACGTCCGTCAGGGCGAAACGCAGCGGCCCTTTGGCCGAAGGCAAAGCCTGCAATAGACCTGCCTGCATTCTACGCCGGATGGTAGCAGGGGTGGTTTTCAGGATGCGTGCTGCCTCCGTAGCCATGAGCAGCGCGACCGGGGCCGAGCTGTTCTCCGGCATCTCTAGCTCTCCGGGTCAATCACCACCAGGCGCATCTCGGTCATCTCTTCGATTGCGTAGCGCGGCCCCTCCCGGCCCATGCCGCTGTGCTTTACCCCGCCATAGGGCATCTGGCCGGCCCGGTAGAAGGAGGTATCATTGATCATTACCCCGCCGACATGCAGGCCGCGGGCCGCAGCCACGGCAACGGCCAGCGAACGGGTGAACACGCCGGCCTGCAAGCCATACCGGGAGTCATTGGCCAGCGCCAGGGCCTCGTCGAGCGTCGCATAGGTCTGCACGGCCACAAGCGGCGCGAAAGCCTCCTGGCACACCACGCGCATCTCTGGCCGCACGTCCACAAGCACCGCCGGGGTCAGGAACGCGCCTTGCCGCTGTCCGCCGGTCAGCAGGCGCGCACCACCGGCGACCGCCTCCCGAACCCAACTCTCGGCCCGCCTGGCCTCGCCTTCGCTGATCATGGGGCCGATGTCTATAGTCTCATCTTTCGGATCGCCGACGCGCAGTTCTTGGGTTGCGTCCACCAATGCGGCGGTGAACTCGCTGGCGATGGCCTGATGAACCAGGATGCGTTGCACCGACAGGCAGACCTGCCCGGCGTAGGAAAAGCCTTTGAGAGCACATTGCCTGGCGGCCCTGGCGACATCCGCATCCTCATGCACGATGACCGCCGAGTTGGAGCCCAGCTCCAGCGTGCAGCGCCGTAACCCGATGGCGCGTTTGAGCGCCTCGCCGACCGGCACCGAGCCGGTGAAGGTGTAGAATCCGATGCGCGTGTCAGACAGCAGTGCATTGCCGACGGTCGCCCCCGGCCCGATCACCAGGTTCAGCCAGCCAGGCGGCAGCCCGGCTTCAGCCAGGATCGTGCATAACTTGGCGGCGACGACCGGGGTGTAAGAAGCCGGCTTGAGCACGACAGTGTTGCCGGCGGCCAGCGCCGGGGCAACCTTGTGGGCAACCAGATTGAGAGGGAAGTTGAACGGCGTGATGGCGCACACTACCCCGACCGGGAAGCGCAGGGTGAAGGCCAGCCGGTTCTCAGACCCCGCTGTGGCTTCCAGCGGCACCATCTCGCCGTGAATGCGCTTAGCCTCCTCGGCTGACCAGGTGAAGGTATCCGCTGCGCGTTCGGCTTCAGCGCGGCCCTCGCGCAGCGGCTTGCCGGCCTCGTAGGCCATCGTCAGCGCCAGTTCGTCACGCCGGGCGCGGATCAGACTGGCCGCACGTATCAAAATCTCATAGCGCTGCGACGCCGTCAACCGGTCGCGGGCAAAAGCATGGACCGCTGCTGCCACCGCCGCCTCCACCTCAGCCGGCCCGGCCTGGCTCACCGTCGCCCAGAATGCACCGGTCGCTTTATCCGTGACGATCAGTCGCTCGCCTGTCTCGCGGGGTTCACCGTTGATCCACAGTGGATAATGATCCATACGGCCTATCCTTGATCGTGATGTCGGAAATGCGAAACGTGAAACGTAATATTCACGTTTCAGACCGCTGTCAGTCCGCCGTCCAGGGTCAGGCACATACCGGTCGCGTATGAGCTTTCGTCCGAAGCCAGGAACAACACGCCGTGGGCGATTTCCTCCGGCTGACCGAAGCGGTGCAGCGGGTAACGGCTCAGACGCCGTTCCAGCATTTCCGGTGTATCATGCTCGATCAGGCGTTTCCCGAGGGGGGTCATCGTCGTGCCCGGCGCGATACAGTTCACACGGATCCCGTCCGGCGCAAAGTCCACAGCCATCGCGCGCGTCAGGCTGATAATCGCCCCCTTGGCCGCGCTGTAGGCAGACATGCGCGGCAACCCGATCAGGCCGGCGACCGACGACACATTGATGACCGCGCCGCCGCGCTGGCCGGCGATCATCGCTGGGATGGCATATTTGGAGCACAGGTATGTGCCACGCACGTGAACTGCGAAAGTGCGCTCCCACGTCGCCTCATCGGTCTCGACGACCGTGCCAAAAGCCTCGATGCCGGCATTATTAAAGAGCACATCCAGCCGCCCGAAATCCGCCAGGGTTGTGCGCACCATCACCTCGACGCTCGGCCCGGCCGTCACATCGGTTTCGGCCCAGGTTGCGCGGCCCCCCGCGGCGCTGATAGCTGCGGCGACCGCTCGTGCGGCAGTGCCGTTGATGTCGGCCACCATCACAGCCGCGCCCTCGCGTGCGAACAAGCGCGCTGTGGCCTCACCGATGCCGGAACCACCCCCGGTAATGATCGCGACCTTGTCTGCTAAGCGCATGGTGCTTCCTCAGTTACAACACGGGCACAGGCCGGGACCGTGCCCTTCTTCTTCCCAGGGGTGTGTCACCGGCTCCTCATCCGGCAATAGGTGCGCCTCCCGGCTGCCGCAGTTCGAGCACACCCAGACCTCCGGCATGCGCGTCCCCTCCAACACCAATCCTTGAAAGACATGGCTGCACTGAGGGCATTCCAACGTCAGAATTGGCATTCCACTCCTCCGTGTGTGGAGCGTGCAGCGCAGGGGGCTCGCTCCACGCTCCACACGTTTTCAGTTCGCCTGACGCCTTGCTTCTAAGATATGCCAGCCCCAGTAGATCACAGAAGCATCTTCCAGAATGACGCGAAGGGTCTCGATGCACTGGCAACCGAGATGCTTCGCTCTGCTCAGCATGACCGGGGTGGAATTTACTGAGCCTGTGGCTGCAGCTCGCGCCGGACGATTTCGGCGCCGGCAACCAAAGCTCGCAGCTTATCAATGGCAATGTATCGTTGCAGCAGGATCAGGCCGCAGTCGGTAGTGAGGCCGAGTTGGTCGGCAGGGACATACTCCAGGACCTGCCGGATGCGGTTGGCTACTTCCTCGGCGGTTTCCGTGATGGTGCTTTTCACGTCAATGACGCCGGCCCAGAACTGCAGGTGCTTGGGCAAGGGGTGCTGCTTGAGCACATCCAGGCCGCTGAGGTCGCGCCGCCGGCCGCCGGTCTCCAGGTTCAGCACGTCTATCCTGGCTTCATAGGCCTTGGGGATGACGGCGTAGCTGGCGCCGGGTTCCTTACCTCTGCGCTTCGTCAGGTCAAAAATCTCGCCCGCCTTGGCTGTTTCGTCGGGGTAGTAGGCCGGGGTGCCGCCCCAGTTCCCCCAGCAGATATGGCATACGATCTTGGCGTTCTTGATCCCCTCCACCGCCCGGTTAAAAGCCTCAATGGCCCAATCCTCGAAGAAGTAGGGCCAGGTGAACTCATCGAGTTGGATGAAGTCCACCCCCAGCGAATCCACTTCCAGGATGTCCTCGTTGATGGCCTTGGCGATGTCCATCGCCCGGTCGCGGCTGGACTTGTAGTAGAGGTCGTTAGTGGCTTGGGCCAGCACCTGGATGCCGGTGTACTGCACTTTGACGGGCTTATCGGTGGCCTTCTTGAGGGCGCGGGCTTGTTCGACCATGATGGCCCCATGCCGCTTGACCTGCTGGGTCAGGGTACCGGCGTGCAGGCGGCTGTAGATGGGAAAGCCCAGGTAACCACCTTTGAGATCGTAGCCCAGGCGCCTGTAGTAGTAGTAGACGGCCTGGTCGCCGTAGTTATCGCCGTGCACCCGTCCATCGGTGATGATGTCCAGGCCGGCCAGCTCTTGATCGTGGGCCAGTGCCAGGACGGCGTCCTCCAAAGCCTCCCGTTCCAGGGAGTCTGGCGGTTCCTGGTTCCCCGTCCAGTACCGCGCGAAGTAAGCATCCCACCACCGGGGGTTGGGGTAGTTCCCGACCATGCTGGTGGGGAGCATGATCTCTTGACCGCGAATGTTCATCGTCGCATCCTCCTCTGGCGTTGCTGGAAAAGACTCCGGGTGCAAGCTACGGATGGAAGTAACAACTCACCGACTCTTTCGCGTCTCACCCCCTTTCTCTAGAACCTACAGTTCACGAGCCATAGAAGCCGGGCACCAGACCGCTCGGCAACTGCGCCAGGGGGTGGGTTAGCAGTGCATCGAGCACGCCGGCAGCATTGAATCGCTTAAGATCGTACTGGCAGATGATGGTCACAGCCGGATACTTCTCGACCAGCGGGTTGAGCAGGGCTTCATAGGCCATCATCTGGGTTGCGCCGGGCGGTCCTGAGAGCGACCAGCTCATTTCGCCGGTTAACAACACACGGCTGTGTCCCGCTGCCAGGGCCGCGCGAATGGCTGACTCCATAAAGGCCAACATGCGCTGAACGTCAAAGTGGCCTGCCAGCAGATAGGCCTGGCTGGGCGGCAAGATGCGCAGGAGCCCTCGCGCAATCAGTTCGCCGACATCCAGCCCTTCGGCGCGCAAGCGCGCGGTGAGCTGCTCCGGCGGTGTGCTGTCCTGGATATAGAGCACAGGCATGCCAGCGGCCAGGTGGGCCGACAGATAGGGATACATCAGTTGCCATTGCTCATCGGGGTTACGGAAGAAGAGGCAGATATGCCGCCCGTGATCGCCGGCAGCGCTGGGGGGCATAGTGGGCCGGGCCGCCGGTTGCGTGTGTGTAGCTTGCATGAAAGCCAGGAGATCTTCCTCCAGGAAGCGCCGCTCGCGTCTGCCCCCAACGCGGAAGCAGCGCAGTCTGCCGCTGTTAGACCAGCGTCGCAACGAAGCCCGGCTCACGCCCAGCAATTGAGCCGCTTCGGTGATCGTCAGGAACTTCCGGCCTTCAGGCATACCACAGGACCGATATTGGACTATGCTGGCCTTTATTATACTTTATTATACAGGCTGTGTCAAGAGCCAGACTGAAAGGGGCGTATTTCAATGGGGCGGTCACCCTGGGAACAGGACATCCTTGATCTCCGGCGCGTAGCGTGCCGCCATATCACTGGAGAGCGTACCGGTGCGGCAGATCTCGGCATAGAGCTGGCCACTGGGCCGCAGCCGGCGCACCTGTGTCGCCGGATCGAGCTCGAACAGGCCGAAGCGCAGCGACCAACCCTCGGCCCATTCGAAATTGTCCACCAGCGTCCAATGGTAGTAACCCATGATCGGCCAGTTGAAGTTGAGGGCCCGCCACACCTGGCGCAGGTGGGTCAGCAGGAAGCGCGGCCGCCGGCTGTCATCGGCATCGGGCAGGCCGTTCTCGGTAATGTAAATCGGCAGGCGGGTGGGGACTAAGCGCTTGATGCAGCGGAACAACCCCTCCGGGTACACCTCACCGTAGCCGCCGTCGCCCGTCTCGGCCCCGGGCGTGGCGAAGTTCCGCCCGAACAGATGCCGGCTCTGCCGCAGATCGAAGGCGACCAGGTCGCGGGTGTAGTAGTCCAGGCCAATATAATCGAGCGTACCGGCGGCTTGGGGGATGCGCCGGCTCCGCCCCAGAGGAAACCACAACTGCCCGGTCAACAACGCCTCCAGAAAGGAGGCATTGAACAGCCGATCCTGCAACCCGGCGGCCATGCGGTCCAGGGGGAAGCCTGGCCGGGCCGGATCAAACAGGCGCACATTGTGAGCGAAACCGACGCGTGCCCCCGACTGGATCTCGTGGATGGCGTGATAGGCGGCGGCATGTGCCTGCACCAGATTGGTCAGGACATCCAAGGCCAGTCCCAGGTTGTGCTTGCCGGGGGGGAATCTGCCATCCACGTAGCCCAGCAGAGCATAGACCACCGGTTCATTGATGGTGCACCACAGGTCGGTGAACTCATTCAGTGCCGTGACTGCCTTGCGCACGTAGCGTTCAAACAGGGTCACGGTCTCTGGGGAAGCCCAGCCGCCGCGTTCAAGCAGCCAGATGGGGTTGGTGAAGTGGTGTAGCGTGACCATTGGCTCGATCTTGCGCCGGCGCAGTTCGCGCAACATCTGCCGGTAGCGATCGAGCGCGGCCTCATCCCATTGGCCCGGCTCCGGCTCGACCCGGCTCCATTCGATGGACAGCCGCAGCGCATTCTGGCCCATGGCGGCAGCGCGGTCAAAGTCGGCCTCGGCCTGGGCCCACCAGTTGCAGGCCAGGCCGGCACTATCGCCGTTGCGGATGCGACCGGGGGTCTGCTCCCAGATCCACCAGTCGTTGTTGGTGTTGTCGCCCTCGACCTGGTGGGATGCGGTGGCCGTGCCCCAGCGGAAGTCACGCGGAAAGTGTAGCGTCGCTTCAGCCACGCGCCCATTGTACAGGTGGAGCTTGCTCTTGTCCATAGGCGAGGGTATGATACGTCAAACATCGTGGCGTTTGATGCTTGATGTTTGACGCATCTCATGTGGCTGCGCTTCGTCCTCTACGGCTTGCTCGGCTGGTGCGGCGAGATCGTGTTTACGGCGTTACCCCGGCGTTGGCCGCCCGACTGGCGCCTGGCGGGGCACACGACGCTGTGGATGTTCCCGATCTACGGGCTGATCGCCCCGCTGTATGAGCCTGTGCACACTGCGCTGCGGGCCTGGCCCTGGCCGGTGCGCGGGCTCATCTACATGGCCGGCTTCATGGCCGTCGAGTTCATCACGGGCTGGCTGCTGGTGCGCCTGATCGGCCGCTGTCCCTGGGACTACTCCGGCAAGACGCGTTGGCACATTCTGGGGCTGACCCGGCTGGATTACGCGCCGATCTGGTTGGCGCTCGGGTTGGGGCTGGAGCCTGTCCATGACTTCCTGCTGGCCCTCACGCCGGCGATCCAGGCGGCGCTTCTCGGTAAAGCGTAAGGCCCCGGCTGCACATGCCGACACCGGCAGTTGATGCGTTAGCAAATGGAGCTATCACGGATCTGATGGGGTGATTCAACATGACATCTCAACAATTGCTCTACCTGTCACGCGCCGATGTGGAAAGCGTGGCGCTGGATATGCCCACCATTATTAACTTGCTTGAAGCGGCCTTCAGAGAGAAGGGCGCAGGCCGCGTGGAAATGCCGCCCAAGCCCGGCATCCACACCCAACCGGATGCCTTCATTCATGCCATGCCGGCGTTTATTCCGGCGCTCCGGTCCGCCGGCGTCAAATGGGTGAGCGGCTATCCCCAGAACTACCAGCGTGGCTTGCCCTATATCACCGGCCTGCTCATCCTGAACGACGTCGAGACCGGCGTGCCCTATGCTGTGATGGACTGCACCTGGATCACGGCCTACCGCACTGGCGCGGCCACAGCGCTCTCGGCCAAATACCTGGCCCGCCCACAAAGCGAGATCGCCGGCATCCTGGCCTGTGGAGTGCAGGGGCGTACCAACCTGGAAGCGCTGGCGGCTCTGTTCCCCATCAAGCGCGTGTATGCATACGACATCCTGCCCGAGGCGCAGCGTCGCTATGTTGAAGAGATGTCGGCCAGGCTGAAGGTGGAGGTCATCGGTGTGGACGAGCCCAGACAGGCGGTGATCGAGAGCGATCTGGTTGTCACCTCCGGGCCGATCCTCAAGCACCCCAAGCCGACCATCGAAAGGGGCTGGCTGCGGCCGGGCGCGTTTGCCAGCGCGGTGGACTTCGATTCGTACTGGCAGGGTGAGGCGCTGGCGCAGATCGACAAGCTCAGCACCGACGATCACGCCCAGTTCCAATACTATAAGAGCGCCGGCTACTTCCAGGCTACGCCTGATCCCTATGCCGACCTGGGTGAGATCGTGGCCGGGCTCAAGCCGGGGCGCGAGCGCGATGACGAGCGGACGATGGCCATCAACCTGGGGCTGGCTCTGGACGACATGGCGGTCGCGCCGGAGATTTACCGCCGCGCCCGCGAGCGCGGCAGCGGCACCTGGTTGTCGCTGTAGCGGCTAGTCCTCTCCTTCCCGAAATGGAGCTTTAATCCCGGACGGCTACAAGCCCAGTTCACTCACCGTTTTCTAACCTTCTTCTATCCAGCCTCTTATTGAGTGTGCTCCGTACTATCCCTTACAATGACATCGCGTATATGAGATCCGATCATTGGGACTGGCGTAACACTATTCTCTTCAGCACCGTCGGCAACATAGGGAATTTGGGGAAGAGGTAAAAAGAGGAGCAATGAAGATCATCGTCGTTACGAATCAGAAGGGCGGGGTAGGCCGGACGACTACCGCCGTTAACCTGGCTCATGGCCTGGCCCTCAGAAGCCGCCGCGTCCTTCTCATTGACCTTGACCCGCGTGGCCACTGCGCCCTCGCCCTGGGTTCTGAGCCTCAGCCAGGCGTATACCGCCTCCTCGGCGCCAACCAACCTCTCCGCGACGTGCTGCGCCCCTCCGGCCGTCCCTATCTGGTGCTCCTCCCTAGCGATAAGCGCACCCGAACTGCCCAGATCGTCCTGCTCAGCGAGGGACGACTCTCACGCGGTCTGTGGCTCAATGCGCTCTGGCCCCTGGCCTGGCGCGACCTCGACTACTGCGTCATTGACGCTACCCATGTGCTGAGCGCCCTGCAGGAGGCGGCACTGTACGCTGCGGATGTGCTCATCATCCCGGCTAGCTGTGACTATCTCTCGATAGAGCCGGTAGGCGAGATGCTGGATATTTTCCAGACCATTAACAGTGAGGGGAGCACTTGCCAGCTCCTGGGCATTCTGCCCACGTTCTATGATGATCAGACCCGAGAGAGCAAGATGATCCTGGCCCAACTCAGCGCCGACTTTGGCGAATACGGCATCTTGCCGCCGATCCATCGGGCGACGGTGTTCCGGGAATGCCCAGCGCGGGGCAAGACGATCTTCGAATATGCGCCGGAGAGCCGGGCAGCCCGCGAATATGCCGACCTGGCCACCAGAGTTGAGGACCTGTGTAGCAAATTCGAGACCAATCGAGAGAAGGCGATGCGCCTGGGCAGCGCAGCATCACATCGCAAGGACATTACGGACCGGCTGCGGCGGATAACGGGGACGCTAGCGGACCCGTCTGCCCAGAGGACGGCCCCCCTAGGCCTGCCGACCACAACCCCTCTGAGAACAGGGGATAAGTAATCAGAGAACGCCTGGCGGCGCGAGGCCTCGCGCCCCAGGTCGCTCGACAACCCCAGATCGCCCGCAAGCAGCGTCAAGCCAGCCCAGACAAGCAGGGGGGTGCGCGACGCTGAAGCGTCGTCCTTCGCTCAGGATAAACTTCTGAGAGAGCAAAGCCCCTGCGGGCTGGGTCAGCCCGCAGCTTTAGCTCCGGGCCGTTCTGCCGAACTCGCCTCCACCGTGATATACACCTGGAAGCCTTCCTTGATACAAATGGCATACACTCGGGAGGCCCAGATGCGCACCAATATCGTGGTCGATGATCAATTGCAGACAGAGCAGTGAGGGAATCGGTCCATCAGCCCGCCGCGCCCAGAGAGCGCAAGGCGTGCGCCAGCACTTGCACCGCACGCCGATATTCGGCCAGAGGCAGATGCTCGTGCGGGGTGTGATCCAGGCTCGCATCCCCCGGCCCGTAGGCCAGAAGGGGACACCTCCAGCTAGGCCCCACAACATTCATATCCGATGTACCCGACTTGACCAGGAAACCAGGTTGGCCGCCTTGAGCGCGTATGGCCGCCAGGAAGGCACGCACGAGCGGCGTATTCTTGTCGGCGCGATATGCCAGCAATGGCCTCTTGGCCAGGCGAATCTCGCCGTCCCCGCGCATCTCGTCCAGCCTGTGTTGCCACTCTGCCGGTAGGACCCCTGGCGGCAAACGCAGGCCCAGGCCCAACCAGGCCTGCTCCTCGAACCCATCGCTTTCCGACTGCATCCCGCGCAAGGTCAGCGAGAGTTGCTCAAAGACCCGGTTGTGCTCCCGGTTGTATGCATCACAGGCGGCTTTCAGGCGATTCCAAAAGCCCACCGCCGCTTCACACGCACTTTCGTCGCCCGAGGCCGTGTGGCTCATCGGGCGGCGAACCCGGTACTCGAACCACAGCTTGCCGCGATAGCCCAGCGTCACCCGCTCCCAGCCGCTTGGCTCGCCGATGAGGGCGAACTCGGGATGGTAGCGTTCAGCCACATACCACGCGCCGCGTGAATCGCGCTCCTCCCCCACCGCTCCGATGACAACGAACTGGCAGGTAGGCAGCGGGCCAACCGCCGTTACAGCATCCACAAAGGCGGCCAACGGGCCTTTGGCATCCACCGCGCCGCGCCCATGCAAGACGCCATCCTCGATGCGCACCGGGATCTCGCCGGGCACAGTGTCAATATGGCCCAGCAGCACCACCTGGCGCGGCCCTTCCCCCATGACACCCACTGCGTTGCCGGCTTCGTCGGAAAAGGCGCGCGTGAATCCGAGCGCGGCCATGCGATCCACCAGCCAGGCTACGGCCTCTTCCTCCTGGGCGGAGGGGCTATAGCGCTGCACCAGGCCGAGTAGCGTTGCCGGAATATCCATCACGCGATCACCGTCCCCTGGCCGGCCAGTGCCCGCTGCACCGGTTCGCTCACGCGCCCATCGGCCAATATCACCCGCTGCACGCCCCGCTCCAGCGCCTCGCTGGCTCCCAGGACCTTTTTCTTCATCCGGCCTTCGGCAAAACTCAACGATGCTTCTAATCCCGCCCGCTCCAGCCGTGGAATAAGCGTGTCCTCGTCGGGGAAATGGCGCAGCAGGCCCGGCACGTTGGTCAAGAGGATCAGGCTGTCAGCGTGCAAGGCCCCCGCGACCATAGCCGCAGCGCGGTCGGCATCCACATTGAGCGCCACACCTTCGGGCGAGAGTGCCAGGGGGGCCACTACCGGCACATAGCCCGCGTCCAACAGCAGATGTAACAATCTGGCGTTGACTGCCTGAATCGTGCCGGTATGGTCATCATGCAGCACACGCACCTTGCCGTTCTCCACCGCCCGTATGGCCTCCTTGCGCTTCGCTTCGATCAGCCGCCCATCTATCCCCGATAGCCCCAGGGCATTCACCCTCTTGGCCTGCAGCGCCTCCACCAATAGCGTGTTGATCTTGCCTGCCGTCACCATGGCGAATATCTCTAGTGTAGCCCGGTCGGTGTAGCGGCTGGTGAAGCCGGAGGGCGATGTGACGAAGCGCGGTGGATGCCCCAACCGCTCTGAGAGGCGGTTGGTCTCATCCGAGCCGCCATGTACCAGCACCACCTGCTGCCCTTGCTGCGTCAGCGCCGCGATGTCCGCGCACACGGCTTCCAGGTTCACCCCCGCTGCCCCGCCGATTTTAACCACAAGCATGAATCACCCATTTCTCAAATTGGATGCAGGCCGGAGAACTCCAGCCCTGCGGTTTCTTCAAGCCCCAGCATCACATTCATCGCCTGCACCGCCGACCCCGCTGCTCCCTTCATCAGATTGTCAATCGCGGCCAACGCCACTACCCGCCCTGTCGTCTCATCCAACTCAAAACCCACATCCACATAGTTACTCCCGGCCAACACCTTAGGATCGGGCACACGATGGATGCCACCTCTCTCCTTGACAATGCGGATGAAGGGCTCCGCCGCAGCCCAGGCGCGGTAAGCCCGCCACAGTTCCTTCTCCGTCACCCCCGACTGAGTGAAGGCATGGGCCGCCGCCAGAGCGCCCCGCACCACATCCACCGAGGTGATCGAGAGATGCACCTGCTCCCAGCCCAACTCTTGCAATATCTCAGCCGTGTGACGGTGGCCGGTCGGTGCATAGGTGCGGATCACCCCGCTGCGCTCAGGATGATGTGAGCCGGGATTGGGCGAGGCCCCAGCTTCAGACGAGCCGACTTTGACATCCACGATCACCGGACGGGAGAGGTCGAGCAAGCCGGAACGCGCCAGGGGCAACAAAGCCAGGATGGAAGCCGCCGCGTTGCAGCCCACGCCGCTGATATAGCGAGCAGTACGCATCTCCTCGCGGTGCAGTTCAGGCAGGCCATAGACAAAGCGCGAGAGCCAGGCTGGGGCCAGATGCTCTGCACCGTACCAGCGCTGATAGCGGCCAGGGTCACGCAGGCGAAAGTCGGCGGAGAGGTCGATGACGTAAGGGGCCAGGGCAGCGTAGTGGTCAATGTGCTTCTGGGCTTCGCCGTGAGGCAGCGCCAGGAAGAGCACGTCACAAGGCTCAAGGGCCTGGCGGGAGATGAAGCGCAGCAGGGAACGCTTGCGCAGGTTGGGGTGGAGGGAGTGGACGTACTCGCCCAGGTGGTGCTCGGAAGTGACCTGCGTCACCTCGACCTGGGGATGGGAGAGCAGCAGGCGCAGCAATTCGCCGCCGGTATAGCCTGAGGCGCCGACGATGGCTGCCCGCCTCACGCCGCCACTCCCAGCAGAGCCTGTGCCGCCTGTGCCAACGGGTAGAACGGCTGGCAGTTCCCTCGCTCGGCCACGCACAGGGCATAATCCACAATCAGGCCAGGGATGTCCACCCCGGTCGTGGGCACGGCGGCATGGAACTCCATGGTGTGATTGACCTCATTCACCAGGTAACCCCGCTGCGGGTCTTCCAGCACATCAATTGCCAGCACACCCCCGCCCACCGCCTGCGCCGCCGCCTGGCAAATCGCATCC
>CADDZL010000054.1 GCA_902812335.1 Chloroflexota bacterium
TTAGCCGGGAGTTTCGCGTGGGTGAAGTCACGCTGCGCGGCATCCGCCTGTGCGAGCCTTGCTCGCATCTTCAGAGCCTAGCGCAGCACGGGGTCTTGCCTGCTCTGGTCCATCGGGGAGGTCTGCGGGCCCAGGTTCTGACAGAAGGGACGATCCGAACGGGGGATGTCGTGAAATCCGCCCAGATCTAGTGGGTTGGCTCGGATGAAACACACCGATCTCGTTGCGGAGGTCCAGAACACACTGCGCCTGGAGACGCTGGTGGTGCTAAGTTACGGTGTGAGAGGCGCACTGGGTGAGGGAGGTGGGTCTACTTATCCAGTCGCGTTTTATCGGGCTCGCGGCCGTCGTGGCTGAACAGGACGCGGCCCTCGCCCTCGACAATGGTCTCGATGTGCACCGGCCGCCGCCACACCGCCGCCAGGTTGGCCAGGGTATCCACTGCATAGCCGGTGTGCAGGTCCACACCCTCATGATGGTGAAGCAGATAAAGCTCACCGCGGTTGTTGTAGTTAGCGTCCTCGACGGTGATGACCGGCTGGCCGAAGTTGGTCAGTTGGAATAGCAGCGCGCGTTTAATGTCGGCGAAATCGCGACTGTCAATGCGATACTGGCGCGTCTGCTTGTCATAGCGATAGGTGAACAGCTTGTGGCGGCGGGCGAAGTCCTCGGTCAGGAAGGCATCAATAAAGCCGATGTCGTTGTAGATCTTGCGCACTTCGAAGAGCTTCTGCCGGCCCAGGCCCAGCTTCTTATCCCAATTCTCTTTGGCCTGGACATCATCGCAGGCTTCCCATTCCGGCCCAAACTGGCCCCTATTCCAGCGTTCCTCAATGTCGCGAAATAGCTCGATGCCGATCTTGTAGGGGTTAAGCCGGCCGGGGCTGGTCGCCATCGTGCCAGAGTGGTGGTCGGCGTAATCAATGAGTTCCGAGGGGCGCAGGGCCTTCTGCGTCATGATGGTGCTATGCCAATAGGAAGCCCAGCCCTCATTCATGATCTTGGTCTGCCGCTGCGGCGCGAAGTAGTAAGCTTCCTCTCGCACGATAGACAGGATGTCGTGCTGCCAGTTCTCCAGCGGCGCGTGCTCCAGTAGGAAGAGTAAGATGTCGTGCTCCGGCTCCTCTGGGAAGCGCTTACGCTTCTCCTGCTCGGCCTCGATCTTGCGCTTTTGCTGCTCGATGAAGTCCGGCGGGTTGATGTACTCGTCCATGTAGGATTTGGCCTGGAGGCGGCGCACAGTGGGTCGTTCCTCCTCTTCGTCGGGGCGGCGCGGCGTTGGCCGGCGCTGGATGCCTGGCGCATTGACGTCAATCAGGTTGTCGAGTGACAGGCAGATATCCAGGAAGTTCTCGACCGCGTCGTAGCCGAAGCGTTCGATGTGGCGGCGGATGTGCGTACCGTGATTGGCCATCTCGTCCAACATGCGCCGGTTGGTGTGGGCGAACCAGAGATTGTTCTGGAAGAAATCGGCGTGGCCACACACATGGGCCATCACCAGCTTCTGGTCCACGAAGCTGTTGCTGACCAGCAGGTAGGCGTATACCGGGTCGTTATTGATGACCATCTCATAGATGCGCTGCAAGCCATAGGCGTAGCTCTTGCTCAGCCGGTCGTATTCCATGCCGAAGCGCCAGTGGGGATAGCGTGTCGGGAAGCCATCATAGGCCGCTGTCTCGTTCATCTGGGCGTAGTCGAGCATGATGTAGCGGATCTCGGGGAAATCCAGCCCATACTCTCGCGCATAGCGCTCAATCTCGGCTTGCGTCTCTGCCAGTTCTTTCGGCAACGGTATGGTGACACTCCGTCTGGGCCCTACTTCTCGCTTCATCCCGTCCTCCTCAGATAGTCCACGACGGCCTCGTCCAGGCCTGTTCTTAAGATGTTCCTTGCGGCGTTCACGTCCCTGTCCACGCAGTCTCTCCAGGAAGAGAACCGGCACCGCCTGACGGCCTGCGCTTCACCCGTGCCGCGCCGCGCAGCGCAGCGGCGTCAGGTGCAAGCGCTTGTTGGGCGCACCCTACCGGTAAGAAAGATTCCCTTCTGCCAACCTCATGAAGAATCCGCCGATCGCAATTGCCATCCATCCCAGAGCCATCCAAGCTAATCCAGGTTTCCAAGCATTCCACAGCATAATAAAGTTCTCCTTGCGAGCCTGCCATATCAATTTGGATGGCACTTGTTCCGACAGATGCCAATGCTTCCTTTGGACAATTTCCAAGTTGCTTTGAAATACGCCTTTCTCAGAAAACAGACGAATAGTATTACGGATGATAATCAAAGTGCTGTAGCCCGCAAACCCGACGCCGAGCCAGGCTACTGAGAACCCCACAAGTTCGAGCCCAACCGCAATATAGTTCTTTTGCTTGATGAAAGGCAACAGAGTATCAAACCATAGAGACCAAATGACACTGCCCATGAATATGATTATTGCCAGTAGGCCTATGATACGCAGGATGAAAGTCGAACGGTGATTCTTATCCATGCTTCTTACCATATAATAAAGCGTCTCTGGGCTCGTGCAGATGCGCCTGACGGCCTGCGCTTCACCCGTGCCGCGCAGCGCAGCGGAGCGGCGTCGCCTGGACGCGGTGTTGGGCGGGCGCATGAATTTTAACCACCGGTGTTAGCAGCGAGGGTCTGCAAGTATTCATCCGGCTTGATGACATTTATGCCGAAATTGTCTTTCAATTCTTGGGATAGACAAATTATCCCCTCATCCCAAGTGAGAAACACGTCTCTCTTCAGCAAGTAGTGGGCATGGAGATGATCCCAGTCTCGCCGGTCTGGTGGAGACTTTCCACGCCCTTTGGCTAACTCAGACGCAGTAGCATGAAAGTTTTCAAAAGTTTCATCGCCAAGCATATCGCGCCCCAACACCCAGGAACCCAATCGCGTGACCGAACCCGTCTCGGTGATTTGTAATTCTGGCAATTCGTTAAGCCTGTAGGCAAGCGGAGGCAGAGGAATATCTTCCCGAACCCGGGCAGTAACTGCTAGGTCCACCTTGCCTTGCTTTGCCAGTTCGAGCAGTTTTTCGATAACGCCTATCTTCTTTCGTTGCCTCCAATACTCAAACAACAGGTTTGTGTCGAGAGTCAGTTTGGGGATGCCCATTGTATAGCACACATTTCTGATTTGTCATCGGCGCACCAAACAATACACGCGTGTGTGAGACAAGCGTGGCCCGCCCAACTATTGTTTATACGGAATCCATCTTTCCCTGCCCTTTCGGTGTCTTAGACGGAATCCGTCTAACTTACCCAAAGGGTTACATTTACGGAAATGTCCCCCTCAACGTCCCTTTCCGAGGAAGGTCTTGATCGCGTCGTAGATGTGGTCGCGCTCGTCAATCTCGGCGGTAGAGATGTTATCGAAGCTCTCGATAGCATCCACGACGCGAATGAATTGGCCATCGCCGTACGAGCCTTTGACCTGACCATAGCAGAACAGGTTGACGATGGGCAGCAACTGTTCGCACAGCAACTGCACGCACTTCTCGTCGTCCTCTTTCGACCAGTTCTCGCCGTCAGAGAAGTGGAAGGGGTAGATATTCCACTCTTCAGGACTGTAGTCCTTCACGATCATCTGCCAGCACAGCTCGTAGGCCGAGGAGATGACCGTGCCGCCGGACTCGCGGGTGGTATAAAAAGCATGCTGGTCCACTTCGCGGGCGGTGGCGTCATGGATGATGTAGCGCGTGCGCACATTCTCGTATTGTGCATGCAGCCAGGTGTCGATCCAGAAGGCGGTCAGCCGCACGATCTCCTTCTTGGTCTGGGTCATCGAGCCTGACACATCCATCATGTAGATCACGACAGCGTTCGATTCGGGCAGAGGGCGTTCCTCCCACGAGCGATAGCGCTTGTCCTCACGCACCGGGATGACCAGGGGCTTGTTCGGGTCATAGTTGGCGAGGGCGATCTGGCGCTTGAGGGCTTCTTTGTAAGTACGCTTGAAGTGGCGCAGGCTCTCCGGGCCGACACGGCGAATGCCGACGTAGCGGTCAACCTGGGTGCGGATATTGCGCTTGCCTTTAGGCTCGATATGGGGCAGCGCCAGTTCATCAGCCAGGATGTTGGCGAGTTCCTCGAGGGTGAGTTCGACCTCCAGGATGTGCTGGCCGGGCTGATTTCCGGCCCGGCCGTCGCCGTCCAGCTCGCCGTCGCTGCCGATGGGCGTGCCTGGCGCGCCATCGCCCTGGCCCACACCGCCCTGGTTGCGACCAAAGCGGAAGCTGGGCAGTTCGATCTGGGGGACAGGGATACTCACGTAGTCCTTGCCCCGACGGCCGATCAGCTCACCATCGGCCATATACTTGCGCAGGTTCTGTTTCACCTGTCCCCGCACGATCTGCCGGAAACGGCTGCGGTCCTGTTCGATCTTGGCTAGCATAGCCTCATCCCCTCTCTCCAAGGTTGGGGATCAGGGGAAGGGGACACCCCCTTCCCTGGCCTCATGGTAGCTACCTCTTGCCATCCCCCCTGGTATCTCCTCTGGCGAAAATACTGGCGACATAGTTGAGCACGTCTGTTGCGCACACATCGCAGTAGCCGTAGTTCTTGATCATGCGGCTCTTGACGATATCGATCTTCTCTTGAGTTTCCTGGTCAATCACACTCGACACCAGGCTGGTCAGCTTGATCGAGTCCTTCTGGTCCTCGAACAGTTTGAGTTCGAGCGCCTTGCGCAACCGCTCGTTCGAATCCCATTGGAAGGTCTTGCCTTCGATGGCCAGCGCGCCGATGTAGTTCATAATCTCGCGGCGGAAGTCATCTTTGCGGCTCTCCGGGATGTCGATCTTCTCCTCGATGGCGCGCATCAGGCGCTCATCGGGGGGCTCGTCCTGGCCGGTGTACGGGTTGCGTACGCGCTGGCGCTGAGTATAGGCCTTGACATTGTCAATGTAGTTGGCTGCCAGCCGCTTGATGGCTGCTTCGTCGGCGGTGATGGCCCGCTGTACTTCATTCTTGACGATCTCGTCGTACTCCTCGCGCACGACAGCCAGAAGCTCGCGGTAGCGCTGGCGCTGTTCTTCGCTGGTGATGAGCGAGTGGTGCTTCAGGCCGGCCTCAAGTTCGCGCATGACCAGGAAGGGGTTGAGACATGAGACGCATTCGTCGGAGACGAGGGCGTTGGACAACTTGTCCTGGATATAGCGCGGCGAGATGCCTTCCATCCCCTCGCGGCGGGCCTCGGCCTGTAGCTCTTTGACGGTGTCCTCGGTGAAGCCGGGCAGGGTCTTGCCGTCATAAAGCTTGAGCTTCTGGATTAGACTGAGGCCGGCATGTTTGGGCTCCTCCAGGCGGGTGAGAACGGCCCACAGGGCGGCCATCTCGATGGTGTGCGGGGCGATGTGCTTGCCCTGGACGCGGCGGCCGTTGAAGTCGCGCTCGTAAATCTTGACCTCGTCCTGGAAGCGGGTGACATAGGGGATGTCGATCTTGACGGTGCGGTCGCGCAGGGCTTCCATGTACTCGTTGCTGAGAAGCTTGCGATATTCGGGTTCGTTGGTGTGGCCGATGATGATCTCGTCAATGTCGGTGTGGGCGAACTTCTTAGGCTTGATCTTGTGCTCCTGGGTGGCGGTCAGGAGATCGTAGAGGAAGGCGACATCCAGCTTGAGGATTTCGATGAATTCGACCAGGCCGCGGTTGCCGATGTTCAGTTCGCCATCGAAGTTGAAGGCGCGCGGGTCGGAGTCACTGCCGTATTCGGCGATCTTACGGTAGTTGATATCACCGGTGAGCTCGGTGGAGTCCTGGTTCTTCTCGTCTTTAGGCTGGAAGGTGCCAACCCCGATGCGGTCCTTCTCCGATAGGAGCAGGCGTTTGACGCGGACGCGTTCGATGACTTTGAGCCAGTCGCCCTGGTAGGTTTCGAGCAGGTTGCGGTAAATGAAGCGGCAGGCCGGGCACAGATCGCCTTCGATCTCGACGCGATCGAGCCCCTGGCGGCCCTCATTGAGTTGCTCAAGGACGGTGTTGCGGAACTCCTCAGGGACGAGGTGTAGCGGTTCCTCATGCATCGGGCAGGGCATGCGCTCGCCGTCCTCCAGTTCCCAGACGAAGGTATACACGGCACCGGCGTCGGTGCGGGAATAGGCTTCGAGGCCTTTCTTGAGCAGGCGGACGATGGTGCTCTTGGCGCTGCCGACGGGGCCATGCAGGAGGAGCAGACGGCGCTCGGTGCCATACTTGCGCGCGGCTGACTGGAAGGTCTGGACGAGGTCCATCAGGGCCTTGTCGAGGCCGTAGATCGCGTCTTTGCCGTTCTCAAAGGGGTCATCGAAGAACTTGTAGTGGATGAGGGTCTCGCGATTGCGCGTGTATTCCTCGGAGCCATAGGACATGATCATGTCGTACAGGCGCTGGTAGGCGGAACGGGCGACGCGGGGATTGGCGCGGACAATGTCCAGGTATTCGGCGAAGCTTCCTTCCCAGTGTTGCTCGCGGAAACTGCTGATGTCCTGCAGCCGCTCAATCAGGCTGATGATGCCCTTATTCTCTGCTACGTTCTTAGCCTCCACACTTGCGACGGTCATATTGACCTCCATAAACGAAACGGCCGATTCTCAAGCACAGAATGCTGAATCGGCCGCACAACGGTCTCGAAAATGCCCGTTTAAGAGTACACTTCTGTGATCCGGCGATTCGGGCTGCTCCTTCGGCTACGCCTCAGGATAACAAAGCTGGCAGCCCAGGCCGGGCGCTGTCTTCCTCCTATTGGGCTCAGCTAAGCTGGCCTGGAATCGTATGAACAACAACCTGTTCCTGTGCTGTCCATGTGACGCTGCTGGAAAACGAAATCTTACTACCCGGTTTGGATAGGCCGAGGTGACTTCTGTACCCTGATCATAGGCCGGGCCAGATATGGCTCAGCCTATAACCTCCGTATCCTTCGCTGTCATTCAGGATGACGCTTATGAGAGGGGCTGGCAGCTATTGGGGCTTCCGCTGGTGTCTGGCGACGAGAAGCGGCGGGACAATTCAGCGGCATACGCCAGGCACAGGGCGTCGGCAGCCGCCTTCAGGGCCTGGTCGCTGCCGGATCCCAACCGTTCGACATCTAGCGTTTGCCGCAGTTGCGTCAGGTAGGGGTCGGCCAGGCCGGCTCTATGCGTCGCCTCGATCAGCCGGGCGGCGGCATCGAGGAGGCGGAAGGGGCCATAGCCGGCCGGCTCGTCATACAGGCCACGGGCGCTGGTCAGCAGATAACCCACCAGGAGGAAGAGGTCTTCACGCAAGGTGTGCTCATCCATAGGGCTGCCCCCAATGTTCGCTGAAGGCGATATCGCTGAGTGGACGCCGGTCGCGCGGTGGGGGTTGCTGGGCGGGATGTCCCAGGGCTATCAGCAGGACGGGCTGCACTTCTGGGGGCAGGCCCAGGAAGAGGGCGACCGCGTCCTGATGAAATGAGCCGATGGGACAGGCTCCCAGGCCCAGGTCATGGGCTGCCAGCAACAGGTTCTGCGTGGCCAGGCCGATATCGAGCCAGGCCAGCTTCTCACCCAGAGGCCCGCCCAGACGGCCGGCGCGCCCGACGTCCAGGCAAATGGCGATAGCAGCGGTTGGATGGCCGATGATCCCAGGGGCCAGGGCCCGCAGCGCGGCCAGCCGGCGGGTCTCGCGGATGACGACGAAGGCCCAGGGTTGGACGTTGCCGCCACTGGCAGAGGCGGTCGCCGCCTGGAGTAGCGTGTGTACAGCGGCGTCGCCGACCGGCTCTTGAGTGTAGGCACGCACGCTGCGGCGTGTACGGATTGCTTCGAGTGTTTCCATACCCTATTCTTTCAGTAGCCCGGCACGCCCATCTCCCGGCACAAGGCCACCAGTTCAGGGTGAACGTAGTGCCCGTCCTTCTCGATGGGCGTCCGGTCGAGATAGACAGTGGGGTTAAGCACGACGCCGTCGGTGTGGGAGGGTGCGCCCAGGCTGCTGGGCCCGATGCCGAACTGCGTGCAGCCGAAGATACGCTCGTCTTCCAGGATGCGCCCTGTAGGCCGAGTGACCCCCGGGTTGAAGCCATAGCAGACATGGTCTATCTGGAACATGGCCGGGTGGTCAAAGTGCTCCAGCCAGCGTTGGAAGATGCGGGCCTCGTGCCCGCCCTCGATGCTCGTGATCCGACCGCGTTCCACGGTCAGGCGGACAGGCTGGTGCAGCACGCCCAACTCGGCCGGCGGCCACAGCGCGGCATCGAAAACCAGCCTGCCCTCGAAGCTCTGCTGATGAACCATGAAGCCCGATTGTCCACCCAGCATCTGTGGGTAGCCTCCCTGTGCCGGTGGCGGTTCCCAAAAGGGGTCGCCCGCCTTGTCCACCCGCATAGTCAGGTCGGTGCCACCGGGCGCGACGACGCGAACCACCTCAGCCGCCTGGGAGAGCCGGTATAGCCGGAAGGCCATCTCCTGTAGGGGTTGGTACGGCACCCGCCCGATAGTGCGCACCATCATATCGGCATCCATCCCGGTCAGGCAGACATAGATGCAACCGGCGGCGATAGCGGCGTGATAGGCCGGGCTATACAGGTGATAGGCAACGGCAAAGTCAATCCACACCTCAGCGCGGGTCAGGCCCGCTGCGACGGGCGCTGGCGGGTCGAGGCAGGGCTGGGGGCGCGTGGGATAGCGCAGCAGCGAGGGCACGCCGCCGACAGTATATACCGCTCGCGCGGTTGCCTCCACCGCGCGGCTATCGGAGAGGGTATCGGCAGTGATCGCCACCTGCTGGCCGGGGCGGATAGGTCGCACTTCGGTCACCAGCCGGTGGGCGGCTGCGGCCAGTTCGAAGCTGTAGAACTCGCTGCGTGGCTCAGTACCGTAAGCCAGTTGCATAATCACTTCCCCATCAAGGCTTCGATGGGCACGTAGTCCACGTCAAAGCCAAAGTAGCGGGGGCCGGCACCGGCGAGGCCGCGTTCGCTGCGGAAGGCCTCCAGACCTTTGATGCCCACTGCGGCCACCTCCATCCCGGCGTCAACGACTGTGTTGGTGATCCCCTCGCCCGTCTGCCGGTCGGCGATTACCACCAGGTCGGGGCTGCAGACGAAGGGGTTGCCATCGAGCCAGGAAACGTGGTTCTCGTTCTTGAACCACACGTCGAAGGTGTGACCGGCGTAATTGCCCGTGCCTCGGATGTGGATGGTGCCAAACATATAGCCCTCGCGGTCCTCCCAATCCTTGCCGGTGACTTCTCCCTCAAACAGAAGCCAGCCGCCGGTGACTTCCACGGCTGCCCGGATAGGGTCGCGCCCGGCCTCCCGCGCCCGGCGGATGGTGCGGCCTAGTTCCAGGCACTTCGTGAGTGTGGCGGGGACGACGATCTGCTTCATCTCGTCGGCCCGCAGCAGGGTGGCGGCGATGGTGCACTTGCCGTAGGCGGCCACGCTGAGCATCTTGCCGATGCGCTCAAGCATGTAGGGGTTGCAGGTCTCTTTGACGATCACGATGTTGCCCCATCGATCTACGCTGGTGAAGGGCCAACTATTCTTTTGATAGAGGTAGGGTGTGCCCTGCATCTCCTCAGGGATGGCCCGGCCGGCGTAGTCGCCGTCCACGACGGGGATGCCCAGCCGGGCGCCGGTGACCAGGGGCGCAGGGGTGTTCCCGGCTCCAAGCTCGGATGGGACGATAGCTCCCATCTTAACGCCGGCATAGGCGGCCAGTTCCTGCACCGCCACCTCCATTGAGCGGTGGCCGTAGCGGTCCACCAGGCCCATGCGGCGGATGTGCGCCTCGGTTTCAGGCGAGGGCGGCGCGATAGACCCCATGCCGTATGGGGTACACGTCCAGGCATCATCGGGGATCTCTGAGATGTCCACCCACTCCAGTTTGAGCCCGTCTTCCAGGGCGGCGTTCAGCATGCTTCGGCCCCAATCGGGGCCGCCTCCACCGCCTGTGCCCATGAACAGGCAGCCGCGAATAAAGTCCTCGCAGTCTTGCCGGTTACGCAATGCACCTCTCGGCATTTTCGACCTCCTCTACATAATATATCAAGCGTCATCAGAACTGACGTTTGATGTTTGACCGACCAGATGGCACGCTGCCCAGTGGCCTGCTCTGATCTCGATGAGCGGCGGTTCCACCTGGCTACAGATGGCGATACGCCTGGGGCAGCGGGGATGAAACGGACAGCCGGCTGGCGGATTAGCCGGGCTGGGAACGTTGCCAGGCAGGATAATGCGCTGCTGGCGGCTCCGCGGGTCAAGCACCGGCGTGGATGAGATGAGCGCCTGGGTGTAGGGGTGTTGAGCCTCGTAAAAGATCGCATGGGTGGTGCTGCTTTCCACTACCTTGCCCAGGTACATGACCGCAATCCTGTCGCTGATGTGCTGAACCACACTCAGGTCGTGGGAGATAAATAGATAAGTCAGGCCGAATCTGGCCTGGAGTGCCTGAAGCAGATTGATGATCTGGGCCTGGACCGAGACGTCGAGGGCAGAGGTCGGCTCATCCAGCACCAGGAAACTGGGGTTTGTGGCCAGCGCCCTGGCCACGGCGATACGCTGAAGCTGGCCGCCGGAGAACTCATGCGGGTAACGATAGAGATGTTCTCCGGCCAGCCCTACCTGTTCCAGCAGTTCAACCACCCGATCGGTCAGTGCCTGTCCTTGCAGGTCGGTGTGGGTGCGCAAGGGTTCACTCACCAGGCTGAAGACATTCATGCGGGGGTTAAGGGAGGAGTAGGGGTTCTGGAAGACCATATGGAAGTCGCGACGACGGCGGCGCAGCGCGCCCTTGTCCAGCTTGAGCAGGTCTTCGCCCCGGAAGAGCACTTGGCCGGAGGTTGGCTCGATCAGGCGCAGCAGGCAACGCCCCAGGGTGGTCTTGCCGCAACCTGACTCCCCCACCACCCCTACCGTCTCCTGCTCATTCACGGTCAGATCAACTCCATCCAGGGCGCGCATGATCTGGCGCCGGCGACCGAACAACCCTTCGCGCAAGGTGAAGTATTTGCTGAGCTTGCGGGCCTGGACCAGCGGCTCGCTCATGTGGCTCTCACCCCCACCCCCTCTCCCAAGTTTGGGAGAGGGGAGTCTGAGTACAGGTGACAGGCCACCCAATGCGCCTGATCGGTGGGGAGGAGATCGGGGCGGTGCTGGCGGCAGACATCCATGGCAAAGCCACAGCGGGGGTGGAAGGGGCAACCGGGCAATGGGTTCAAGCCGCTGGGGACGGTGCCGGGGATGGACTGCAACTGCTGGCCATGGCTCCCTGGGCGAGGGATCGCGGCCAGCAACCCCTGGGTATAGGGGTGCTTTATCGCCTGGAAGACGCTGGCTGTGGGTCCGGTCTCGACGATGAGCCCGGCGTACAGGACAGCCACGCGGTCGCAGGTCTCGGCGACGACGCCCAGGTCGTGGGTGATCAGCAGGATCGCGATGCCCTGCGTCTGCTTGAGGTGGGTCAAGAGGTCCAGGATCTGCGCCTGGATGGTCACGTCGAGGGCGGTGGTTGGCTCATCGGCGATGAGAAGCTCAGCGCCGGAAGACAGGGCCATAGCGATCATGGCTCGTTGCTGCATGCCGCCGCTGAGTTGGTGCGGGTAGGTCGTCAGGATGCGTTCCGGCTCCGGCATACCGACGGCGTGGAGCGTCTCAACGGCGCGACGGCGGGCCTGCTCGCGGCTGACCGGGTGATGCTGGCGGATGATCAACTCGATCTGCTCACCGATGGTGAAGACCGGATTGAGGGCCGCAGACGGGTCCTGAAAGATCATGGCGATCCGGCCTCCGCGGATGTCCCGCATCTCGGCCTCGTTCTTGGTCAGCAAGTCCTGGCCATGGAAGAGAATCCGGCCGCCACAGATCTCGCCTGGCGGGGGGACCAATCGCAGCAGGGAGAGGCCGGTGACCGATTTGCCGCAGCCGGTCTCTCCCACCAGCCCGAAAATCTCGCCCGGATAGATGTCGAAGGAAATGCCGTTGAGGGCATGAACCACACCGGCGTAAGTGTCGAAGCGGACCGTCAGGTCACGCACGGAAATCAGCGGCTCGGTCACCGGGCTGCCCTCCGGGTGCGCGGGTCGGTGACATCGCGGACGGCATCGCCGAGCAGGTTGAAGGCGAGGGAGACCAGGAAGATGGCCAGGCCGGGGAAGGTGGCGAACCACGGCTGGTTCATGAAGTAGATGCGGCCGGTGCTGACCATGTTGCCCCAGTCGGGTGTCGGGGGCTGGACGCCCAGGCCGATGAAGCTCATGGCCGCCCCTGTCAGGATGGCAGAGCCGATGTCCATGGTGGCCTGCACGAGCACGGGCGTCATGGCGTTGGGGAGCACATGGCGCAGGATGATGGTCCCCTCACTGACGCCAATATCGCGGGCGGCCTCAATGTAGAAGCGTTCTCGCAGCGAAACGGCCTGGGCCCGGACGAGCCGGGTATACCAGGGCCACCAGGTGAAGGCGACCGCGATCATGGCGTTGGTGAAACTGGGCCCTAAAGCCGCAGCGATAGCAATGGCCAGGAGGAGCGGGGGAAAGGCCAGGAAGATGTCGGTCAGGCGCATGATGGCCTCATCCAGCCAGCCGCCGAAATAGCCGGCGATTGCCCCCAGGGGTGTGCCAAGGGTGACGGCGATAATCACGACAAGCAGGCCCATGGAGAGAGAACTGCGGCCGCCGAACAACAGCCGTGCCAGCATGTCGCGCCCCAGGTTATCCGTGCCGAGGGGATGCTCGCCCCCAGGCGGGCGGAACTTCTCGATGATATTAGGCTCCCCGCGCCCCTGCTCCGGGTAGGGCGTCAGCCAGGGGGCGAAGACAGCACCTATGACGAAGGCCAGGATGATCCCCAGGCTGATCAAGGCCAGCCAATCGCGCCGGAAGGCGCGCAGCATCAGGTTGTACTCATCCAGTTGCGAGCGGCGCTGCCGGGCCCAGTCGCCCAGCAGCCGTTCGGCCAGGGCCATAACCTCTCCCCTCAGTAGCCAACGATCTCTTTTGCCGGTGGCTGCGGGTAGGTGTGGCGGCTGTGGCTCAACCCCATCTCGATCAGGCTCTCAGCCAGCTTAACGGCCACAGCGGGTGGGTCCAGGACCGGCACCTCACACCCCCGTTCTGCCAGGGCAGCCTGCACTTTGGGAGCCATACCGGCCATGCCGGTGCAGCCGGGGATAATGGCGCCGGCGCCATCTTCCAGGACTGCCCGGGCAGCCGCCTCGGTCAGCATATGGAGTACCGCATCGTGGCCGCCCTTGATCGCCAGCACGGTGGCTTCGATGGCCCGCACCGAGGCCAGCCGCTGCTGTAAGCCGTAGCGCCACACCTGCTCCTCGACCCCTGGGATGGAGCTTGGCGGCAAGGTGATGATGGAGAAACGATGCGCCAGCATAGCCGCCAGATGCATGCAGGCCAGCGCCGGGCCAATGACGGGGATGCTGACCACCTCGCGCGCTGGCTCCATGCCGGGATCGCCCATGCAATCAATGATCACGGCCTGCACGCCCTCTCTTTCGGCCTCCTGGGCCAGACGCAGGACCTCAGGCGTAGCCAGGGCCTCATCGCGGCGAGACTCAATAGAGGCTGGGCCCTTTTGCACGGCGACCGCACTGACACGGGTGCCGGGCTGGGCGTGAGCCGCGTAGGTCTGGCGGGCATCTTCAAGCCACTTCTCACCGACAATAGGGACAATCACTCGGATTTCCATAGGTCTCTCCCTTCTGTGATCAGCGTAGCACAACCCGGGGGTCCAGAGCCACCTGCAACAAGTCGAGCACCAGGTTAATCAGCACATAGAACACCGTGACGACCAGGGTCACCGCCATAATGACGGGGAAGTCCACGTTGAGGATAGCCGAAGTCACATAGCTGCCCAGGCCGGGCCAGGAGAAGATCACCTCCACCAGGATCGCCCCTGTCAGTGAGTAGACAAACGACAGGCCCAGGACGGTCAGGGTGGGGACAATGGCGTTCTTGAGGGCCAGGCGGAAGAGGATGGTGCGTTCCGGCAAGCCGGCGGCGCGGGCGGCCACGATATACTTCTCCTCAAGCACCTCGACCATCGTCGAGCGGGTCATACGGATGGCGAGGCCAATGGCATAGGTGGCCAGGGTGAAAGCCGGCAAGATGAGGTGGATCAACACGTCGCCGAAGGCGGCCCAATTCTGAGTGATCACGCTATCCAGCAAATAGAAGCCGGTGATCTGCTGCACAGGATGGCGGAGGGCGATGTCGGTGCTCAGCCGCCCACCCAGGGGGAGCAATTTAAACCGGCCGAAGAAAAGAAGCTGCAATAGCAGGCCAAGCCAGAAGGTGGGGATAGATACGGCGGCCACGGCAACCAGCCGGCTGGTATGGTCGAGCGGACTGTTACGGCGAGCGCCGGAGAGGACACCCAGCGGGATGCCGGTGGTGAGAGCCATGAACATCCCCACCAGAACCAACTCCAACGTGGACGGCAGGTAGGTGCGGAGGTCCTCAACGATGGGCTGATGGGTCTTCACCGAGACCCCCAGGTCGCCGTGAAGGAGATTGCCCAGGTAGCGGAGATATTGGATGTGTAAGGGCTGGTCCAGCCCCAGTGCGACGCGCGCTGCGGCGATCTGCTCTTGCGTGGGGCGCGGGCCTACCCACAGCGCGGCCGGGTCCGAAGGCACCACACGCGCGATAAAGAAGGTGATCACCGATACACCGAAGAGAACCAGGACGGCCAAGGCCAGCCGCCGAAGGATGTATTCCCAGACCCGCATACTTGCGATCCTTCGCTACACTCAGGCTGACTTTACGTACAGGATAGCATTGCTTTACAGCCGTTAAACCCTCAGGGGGTAGGGGCGGGTTTGAGACCCGCCCCTACGCTGCCCCCTTCTGAGGGCGCATCTATCAGCGGGAGAGCTGGTAGAAGAAGACGACGTGCGGGTAAGCCGGGTTATCCACGTAGCCCTTGACGTCGGCCCTCAAGACATGCGTGTTGGCAACGTCGTAGAAATACACCGCATCGGCGCCGTCAACGAGCATCTTCTGGGCTTCGATGAATAGCCGCTCGGCTTCGGCCCGGTTGGAGCCCGACAGTGCGTTGGCCTGGTCAATCATTTTATCAAAGTCGGCATTACAGTAATAGCCCAGGTTGAAGGCGATCTTCTCTTCACAGTGGAACATGTTGAAGAGGAAGCTGTAGGGCGACACGTAGTCGGGCCACCAGTAGAAGACCAGGATGTCCTGGGCTTTCTTGGGGTCGGACTTGGCCAGGTCCCACTGCGACTCCCAGGCCATGCCCTGGACTTCCAGGTCAATGCCAAGCTTGGCCAATTCTGCCTTCCACAGTTCGCCCACCTGCTGCTCGTCCAGATCGCCGGTGGCGTAGGTCATGAGCAGTTTGAAGCCGCCCTTGGGATAACCGGCTTGAGTCAGCAGTTCTTTGGCCTTGTCCAGGTCGTACTGATACTGGAAGAGGTCCTCGCTGTGGCCCCACATGCCGGTCGGCACAGGCCCATGGGATTGCACGGCGTAGCCGGACATGACGCTTTCGATGAACTGCTTGTAAGGGAAGGCGTAGGAGATGGCCTGGCGCACCAGCTTGTTATCCAGCGGAGGCTTTTTGTGGTTGAGCAGGCCCAGCAGGTTCTGGAAGGCGGGGTTCGTGTAGACCACGATATCGTCACGGGCATCCAGGCTGGCCAGGTTCTCGCGGGGCAGTTCGTAGGTCACATCGGCCGTGCCGGCCTCGATCATCTGCTGGCGAACGGTGGGGTCCTCCACCGTCTCGAAGACGATCTTGTCGAACTGGCCCGGCTTCCAGCCGCCCCAGTAGTCGTTGAAGCGGGTCATAATCAGGCGGCGACCGCGCTCGTAACTTTCGATGGTATAGGGTCCGCTGCCTGTGTCATGGCCCTCATTGAACCAGGTGCTATCGTGGGCCTCTGTGGTCTTGGGGCTGAAGATCCAGGCCCCGTAGCCTGAGGCGGCGATGAGGTCGAGGGGCGCCGGGTACTTGAGCTTGAACTTGACCGTGTAATCGTCAACAACAGTGATCGTGTCCACCGGGTCCCAGATGTATGCGGCTCCCAGGCCCAGCTTCTTGGTGCGTTCGATGGAGTACTTGACCGCCCCGGCATTAAAATCGGTGCCGTCATGGAACTTCACCCCCTGCCGCAGGTAAAAGGTCCATTCGGTGGCATCCTGATTGGATTCCCACTTAGTGGCCAGGCCGGGTCGGAGAATCTCTTTGCTGCCGGGCGGGTTGTACCAGATCAGGGTCTCATAGGCGTTAGAAGTGACCACCGAGTCGTTGGAAAAGCTGACGCTGGGGTCAATGTCCGGCAGGGTGGTGGTGTGAGCATAGAC
>CADDZL010000055.1 GCA_902812335.1 Chloroflexota bacterium
CCCCCAGGAACGTGATGCCCCCCAGCAAACTGTCGAGCGCGTATTGCGTCGTATCGAAATTGAAGAACTCGAAGGCGATCAGCGCTACCACCAGGATCGCCCCCAGCACGAGATGCCGCTTCATGATGCTCCCCTCCTTCTTTTGGCTATGCCCGAATCGCCCCAACCATCTCCTCACCAGACCGCCTGGCTCCGCGTCTGTGTCGGCCCAGGCCCCCACGTCGCTTCGGCTGTTCAACATGGTCCCTCCTTGGACTGGTTTTGCCCGGCAGTGACCTATGGCCGGTAATAGAACATATGTTCTAGTCACATAGTATATCACACTTTTCGCGCCTGTCAAGAGGCAAATTCTTAAAAAAGGGCCCCCAGTACTAACGGCCCGTTGACCCTCGGCCAGGGGACGCTTATGATAGATGTGTACGTATCTAATGCTCGGCGATCGGAGGGAGGAACCCCATAAAGCAGGGGAACGTATGGCCGACCTGATCCTGGTGCACAACGGCGAAGAGGAGGTAGGTGCCATGCCCGTAGCAGTGCAACGCCCGCTGGCCGGACACCATCTTCTGGGTGAACTGGTCCAGGGGGTGGCGGCGGCCTTAGGCAGCCCCTGCGTGTGGTCATTCGTCCTGTCGGAATTGGATGGCTATTTGCGCGGCGCAGCCATCGCCAGCGTCCTGGGCGAAGAAAGCGCGCGCAGAGCGGAGGCGGCTGCCAGGAACGGCCTGAGCGAGCTGCGCCTGGCGTTAGCCGAAGGCGCGAACCCGCTGGCCGATGTCCTGATACGGCGGCAGCCCCGCTTCAATTGGCGGCTGAGCGATTTCAAGCAAGCGCCGGGCGCGGCGGCGATCCTGCGTGGGCTGGGGTTGCTGCCGGTGGAAGCCGTCTCCTTGCTGCCGTTGGTCTCGACGGGCAAGCCCCTCGGCGTTCTGCTCATCGCCACACCCCCCGACAGCCCCCATCAGGGGCAGGCCCAGGGCCTGCTCAGCGTACTTGCCAACCAGGCCGCACTGACCATCGAGCATCAGCGCCTCCTGGCCCAGTTGCGCACCCGCGAGGCCGAGACCCGGGCGACGCAGGCTTTCCGGCAGATGCTGCTGGACACGATGGGCGATGGATTGGCCATCCTGGATGCCAGCGGGCGCATCGAGTTCGTCAACCGCCGCCTGTGCCGCATGCTCGGCTACAGCGAGGCCGACCTGGTCGGGCGTGACATCCTGACCCTGACCGATGCGGGCGACCACCAGGCGGTGCAGCGCCAACTGGCCGACCGCCGCGGCGCGCAGACAGGTTCGTTTGAGCAGCACTTGCTGCGCAAGGATGGCAGCAGCCTGCCGGTATTGGTCGTGCGTGTGCCCTGGCCACCCGGCTCCAACGGCCAGGGAGGTAGCGTTATTGTCGTTTCGGACTTAACCGAGCAGAAGCAGCGCGAGGCCGAGCTGCAGCGGCGCAACCGCGAATTGAGCGCGCTGAACAAAGCGGCGCGGGCCATGACCTCGACGCTCGACCAGCACACCATCGTCCAGACCATCTTGCAGGAAGCCGTCGAGGCTGTGGGCGCTGAAGGGGGCTCGATCCTGCTATTGGAAGAGAGCGGCGACCTGGTCTTCGATGCTTCCGTCGGCCCGGCAGCGACGGTCGGCTTGCGCGTGCCGCGCGGCCACGGCATCGCCGGCTGGGTGGTGGAGAATGCCCGCCCAGCCCTGGTCGGTGCGGCCAGCCAGGACAAGCGCTTTTACACCGGCATTGACGCCGTGACCGGCCTGTCTACACGGTCCCTCCTGGCCGTGCCGCTGATGGTCAAGGGCCAGGTCTTTGGTGTGGTCGAACTGATCAATAAGGCCGGCGGGTCCTTTAGCGAGGACGACCTGCAACTGATGGACAGCCTGACACAGTCGGCAGCGGTGGCGATTGAGAATGCGCGGCTATATGCGGAACTGGCCGAGCGGGCCAGGCAGCTTGAGGCTGCCTACGCCGAACTGCGCGAGGTGGACAGGCTGCGCCAGGAACTGGTGGGGAATGTCACGCATGAGTTGCGGGCACCGCTGACTTTCATAAGCAGCTACATTGAGCTGATGCTCGACGGCCTATGGGGCGAGTTGAACGCAGAGCAGCGCGAGGGGTTGAAGATCATTGGGGAGAAGGCGAGCACGCTGGCCCAGTTGGTGGCCGGGATCGTCAGCCTGCAGAAGATGGACGTCCCGCCACCCCCGGGGCAGCAGTTCGATCTGATCGAGTTGGTGCGGCTGGTCCTGCGCAGTTGGGAAGTGTCCACCTATGGCAGCGGCGTCACTCTGATCAGCGAGTTGCCGACGGAGCCGCTATTGGTCCTGGGGGACCGCGAGCGCATTTACCAGGTCTTCGACAACCTGCTCTCCAACGCCCTGAAGTTCACGCCGGAAGGCGGGCGCATCACCTTGCGCGTGATGGACGCCGGGACGATGGCGCGGGCGGAAGTGAGCGACACCGGCCCGGGCATTCCGCCGGACAAGCTGGAGAAGGTCTTCGAACGCTTCTATCAGGTTGAGGGCAACACGCAGGCGCGGGGCGCGCGCGGCGCCGGCCTGGGCCTGGCGATCTGCAAAGGCATCGTCGAGGCGCACGGCGGCCGGATCAGCGTCGAGAGCCAGCCGGGTCAGGGCAGCACCTTCAGCTTCACCCTGCGCAAAGCCCCGCCAGCGCAGTAATATCTCCTACAATTCACCCCCCTTGTGAATCTGCCCAGATCGGGCTACAATAGTATTCAGGTTGGGCTACACCACGTGCGGTGTGGTCAGGCCACAGCGTTACAGCGTGGTGAGGGGCGTAATCAGCCGCGCTCATCTAGTGGAGGAAAAGATATGGATACGCAAGTTGGCAGTGTGACCGTGAAGCGTGGTCTGGCGCAGATGCTTAAGGGCGGCGTCATCATGGACGTCACCACCGCCGAGCAGGCCCGCATTGCCGAGGACGCCGGGGCCTGCGCCGTCATGGCGCTGGAGCGCGTCCCCGCGGACATCCGCGCCCAGGGCGGCGTCGCCCGCATGGCCGACCCAGAGAAGATCCTTGAGATCATGGAGGCGGTTACCATCCCGGTTATGGCCAAGTGCCGCATCGGCCACTTTGTCGAGGCACAGGTGCTGGAGGCTCTGGGCGTGGACTATATTGACGAGTCGGAGGTGCTGACGCCGGCCGATGAAGAGCACCACATTAACAAGCACGCGTTCAAGGTGCCCTTCGTGTGCGGCTGTCGCGACCTGGGCGAGGCGCTACGCCGTATCGGCGAGGGCGCGGCCATGATCCGCACTAAGGGCGAGGCCGGCACCGGCAACGTCGTCGAGGCCGTGCGCCATGCCCGCGCCGTCCTGGGCGAGATCCGTCGCCTGACGACGATGCCGCCCGATGAGTGGATGGCTTACGCCAAGTCCATCGGCGCTCCCTACGAACTGGTCAAAGAGACGGCCGAACTGGGCCGCCTGCCGGTGGTCAACTTCGCCGCCGGCGGCATCGCCACCCCGGCCGACGCAGCACTGATGATGCAACTGGGCGTAGATGGGGTCTTCGTCGGCTCCGGCATCTTCAAGAGCGAGAACCCGGCCCGCCGCGCGGCGGCTATCGTCCAGGCGACAACCCATTACCGCGACGCCGCCATCATTGCCCAGGCCAGCCGCGGCTTGGGTGAGGCCATGACCGGCCAGGACATCCGCCAGATCCCGGCGGAGGAGCTGTTGGCAGTACGAGGCTGGTAGGAGGTCTGCCGGTGAACCAACCTGTTGTCACACAAGACCTGGATGAAACGAGTACAGGGTGGATAAGCAAAGAGGCGGAACGCCGCGGTATCGTGGATAGCCGTGACCGCGCTTCAGCATGATCTGGCGGTATTTAGCTACGACAGCCATTTGCAGGTTGTTGATGGCATTACTCTTGGTAAGAGGTTGTCGGATCTCATCGGCTAGAGTATAGAATGAAGATTGGAGTGCTGGCCCTGCAGGGCGATTTTCAGGAACACATCGCCGTCTTGCGTCGCTTGGGCGTCGAAGCAGTCGAGGTTCGCCTGCCGCGTGAGCTGGAAGGCCTGGCCGGCCTGATCATCCCCGGCGGCGAGAGCACCACGCTGGGCAAGCTGGCATCGGATTTCGAACTGATCGAGCCGCTGCGCCGCTTTGGCCATTCTGCGCCTATCTGGGGCACATGCGCCGGCATGATCTTCCTGGCCAAAGACGTTGGCCGTGACCAGCCGACATTGGGGCTCATGAACATCCGCGTTGCCCGCAATGCCTTCGGGCGACAGGTGGAAAGCTTCGAGACCGACCTGGACATACCGGCGTTGACACGAGATAACGGTATCGGACGGCCCTTCCATGCCGTCTTCATCCGCGCCCCGGTCATCACCGCCGTCGGCCCGGAGGTCGAGGTCCTGGCCCGGCTGGAGGCCGGCGGCCAGCCGGTCGCGGCCCGCCAGGGCCATCTCCTGGCTACGGCCTTTCACCCGGAACTGACACCGGATGACCGTTTCCATCGCTATTTTCTGGAGTTGGTGCAGAGCTGAGCACAAATGGTACCCAAGGGATTATCTAAATCAGAGAAGGAAACGCAGGGACGAACGTGCGAAACATGATCCGGCCATTTGATCTACGCGACATCGGGTTGGTGCGCGAACTGGAAGGGCAGGGGACGCCCCTGTTTGTCGAGGCGGCCCTGACCGGCCATACCGCGCCACTGCGGGGTGCACTTGTCGCCTATTTCGGGCTGAGCCGGCGTGGCGGCACACCGACATTCGTCCTGCGGGAGCGCGCCGACGGCGGCTCACGCCAGGCTTTCGCTCAATTGCGCCACTATTGGGGTGCCGAGCGCGCTCGCTTGACTTATATTGCCCCCTCGCCCACCCCTGAAGACATCGCCAGCGCCGGCTGGGGCCAGTTGCTTGAGAGCCTGGTGGCCGCCGCTGGTGAGCGCGGTGCACAAAGCCTGGTGGCCGAAGCGCCCGAAGGTGGTGAAGAGATCACCTGGCTGCGCAAGGCCGGTTTCGCCGTCTATGCCCGGCAGGATGTCTGGCGGCTGGCCCGCCCGCGGCCAGGGCTGGCAGCCAGCAACGGCCGTTCCGCTCTGCGCCCGCGGCACCCGCAGGACGCCTGGGGAGTGCATCTACTTTACGCCAACACCGCACCCCGGCTACTGCAACTGGCCGAGCCCCCGCCAGGCGAGTACAGCGGGGGCTGGCGGCGCGGCTACGTAATGGGGGATCAAGGCGGCGAGATCGTCGCCTACGTCGAGATACGCCAGGGGCCACGCGGCGTCTGGGTCAAAGCCTTGCTTCACCCTGATGCTGATGAGCGGGCTGGCGAAGTCATCACCGGTGCCCTGGCGCTCCTTGAGGGTCGGCCGGAACGGCCCGTCTACTGGGGCGTATGGCGCTATCAAGACTGGCTGCGCGGGCCGCTGGCCGATGCGGGCTTCGAGCCCTGGACCAGCCAGGCCATCATGGTCAAGCAAATTGTAGCCCGCGTCGAACAACCCGAGCCCGCCCTGCTGCCGGCCCTGGAAAAGCGGCCGGAGATCACCACACCAGTCAGCGGTCAGCGGTCGGCTCTCAGCCATCCACGACCCGTGATCCGCTCAGAGCCGCACCCGCCCAGGGTGGGCTGACTGCCAGCAGTTGCACGGCGCGTGGCCTGAGGCCATCCCGCGAGGGAAAGCTGACTGCTACAGGCTAAGAGCTAAAAGAGATGGGACAGATTCGGATCACTGACGACCTGGAGGTGCTGCTGGCAGTCTTGCCGCCGCACATCCAGACGGCATTGCGCCAGATCGGGCGTGGCGATGAACTGATTGAGGTCATTCTCGACCTGGGGCGGGTGCCTACTGCCCGCTACACCAATGGCGAGATCGTGCTGAGTGAGAACGAGATCAGCACTGCCGAGATTGACCACGTCGTCACGCGCATTGGCGAGTTCGATGCCGACAACCGCGCCGGCATTCCGCGCACCTTGCATCGCATCTCGGCTATCCGCAACCGGCGCGGCCACATCGTCGGCCTGACCTGCCGTGTCGGCCGGGCCGTCTATGGCACGATTGACATTATTCAGGATATTGTGGAGTCGGGCAAGAACATCATGCTGCTGGGTAAGCCCGGCGTGGGCAAGACGACGATGCTGCGCGAAGCCGCCCGTGTCCTGGCCGAGACCAAGCGCGTCATCATCGTGGATACATCCAATGAGATCGGCGGTGACGGCGACATTTCGCACCCGGCCGTCGGGCGCGCCCGCCGGATGCAGGTGGCCATGCCCTCGCTTCAGCATGAGGTCATGATTGAGGCGGTCGAGAACCACAACCCCGAAGTCATCATTATTGATGAGATTGGTCGTGAACTGGAAGCCGTCGCTGCCCGCACCATCGCCGAGCGTGGTGTCCAGCTTATCGGAACCGCCCACGGCATTACGCTCGACAACCTGCTGCTTAACCCGACCCTCTCCGACCTGGTGGGGGGTATCGAGAGTGTGACGCTCTCCGATGAGGAAGCTCGCCGGCGCGGCACACAGAAGACCGTGCTGGAGCGCCGTGCGCCGCCCACCTTCGACGTCCTGATCGAAATCCAGGACCGCCAGCGGCTGGCGGTTCATCACGATGTCGCCAGCGCCGTGGATGCTTACCTGCGCGGTCGGCCGCTGGCCGCCGAGTTGCGCTTCGTGGGCGAAGATGGCCGCATCCATGTCGAGGAGGCGGTCACCACAGCCGTCACGCTGCCCGAAGAGCAATGGCGAGGGACGCGCCGTAGCGTGCGCACCGCCACTCAGAGCCACGATGAGCGCCGCACGTCGCGCCGCGCTGAGGTTCCCCTCTGGCAGGCAGAGGCAGAGGACCGGGAGACCGAGCCTGCCCTGGCCGGGCCCGGCACGACGATCCCCTTCCCCGGCCAGCCGGCTGCGCCCAAGCGGCTACGCATCTACGCCTATGGCATCGCCCGCAACCGCCTGGACCAGGCCGCACGGCGGTTGCATCTGCCGGTGGACATTGTGGATGACCTGGATGAGACCGACGTGGTAGTTACGCTCAAGAACTACTGGCGACGGCGGCCCAGGCTGATCAGCGATGCGGAGGCGCGGAACCTGCCCATCCACGTCCTGCGGTCTAATACCATCGCCCAGATGGAGCAGTTTCTGACCGACATATTTAACGTCGAGGTCCAGGAGCAGGAGCCCGACCCGTATCGCCAGGCCATACGCGAGACGGAGGAAGCGATCCAGAAGGTCCTGGCGGGGGCGCGCTCGGTGGACCTGACGCCGCAGAATGCCTACATCCGCCGCCGCCAGCACCAGATGGCCCGCGAGGCCAACCTGATCTCCCATAGTTACGGTAAGGAGCCCAGGAGAAGGGTCAGGATTTATCGGGAGTAGGCACCCAACCAGAGTCGGTGCGTTCAGAGTTTCACGGATGAAAGCATGGAATTCATAAGTCGCGCCAATCTCTCCGATGGTGGCTCCTACGAAAAGTGGCCGCCTGGACGATGATGAGAGAGCCAGTTTGAGCCTGTTTATCTCCCTCGAGGGCCCCGACGGCAGCGGCAAGACCACCCAGGCGCAGCTTCTGGCGGAGCGCCTGCGTCGCCTGCGCCCCGACGTCGTGCTCGTCCGTGAACCCGGCGGCACGGCCATCGGCGACCAGATTAGGCAGGTGCTGCATGACGTGCGCAACGTTGATATGCAGCCCCGGGCGGAATTCCTGCTCTATTCGGCCTCGCGGGCGCAACTGGTCGAGCAGGTGATCCGCCCCCATCTGGCGCGAGGGGGGATCGTCGTGTGCGACCGCTACGCCGATAGCTCGCTGGCCTATCAGGGCTACGGGCGCGGCCTGGATCTGAAAGCACTGCGCACGGTCACGGCCTTCGCCACCGGCGGGCTCATGCCCGACCTGACCTTCTATCTCGACTTAGATGTGGCAGTGGGGCTGCGCCGCCGCTTGACCGGCGGTGGCGAATGGAACCGTCTCGACGATGAGGCGCTCGACTTTCACCGCCGCGTCCGGGAAGGCTACTCCCGGCTCATCGCTGAGGATAGCGGGACCCGCTGGCACGTCATCAACGCGGCCCGGCCGATAGATCAGGTACACGCAGACATCTGGGAGATCGTGGAGAGATTCTTACCCTAGAAATCCATGTCGTCAGAAAAGCTCTCGCTGCCGCTGCCCAGTTCACCGCCCAGACTCGGCATCTTCTCCTCGATGGATTCCGGGCTCTCACCGGCTTCGAGACGGCCCACGACCTCGTCAAACTCCGGGCCGAGGTCCTCGCCCATCTCACGGCTCATCTGGCGCATCCAGCGCCCCATCGAGCGGGGGTCATTCTCATCCAGGTCGCCGAACGATGGACTTTGGGACAGATTGTCCAGGCGGCTCTCCTCGGAGCGCAATACCGCGACGCGCGAGACCAGGCGGCGCAGGTCGGTGCTGCCGCAGCGCGGGCAGTGTGATACAGCCGTATCGCGCTCGGCGACATTGCGCACCAGAACTGAAGTGCGCCGGCCGCATTGGTTGCAACGGTACTCATAGATCGGCATAGAGGTCTCCCTTGGCTCGAACGATAGATCAATCTCCATCAGATTCACCCGATGGCTACGATACGATTATAGCGGGATCACAGGGCCTGGACAACCCTGGCGGTGAGCCACTGCCAGACTCAGGCCTGCTGAATGCCTACACCCCGCCGCGTCAGCCGTTGCTCATCGTCCTCTCCGGCCCTTCCGGCGTAGGCAAGGACACCGTGATCCGGCGCATGAAGGAACTCAACTGTCCTTTCCACTTCGTCGTCACCGCCACCACCCGTCCCCAGCGCCCCGATGAAGTCAACGGCGTAGATTATATCTTCGTCTCGGTGGGCGAATTCGCCGAGATGATCGAGCGCGGCGAATTGCTGGAGTATGCCATCGTCTACGGCGATTACAAAGGCATCCCCAAGCAGCAGGTGCGCCAGGCACTCGCCAGTGGCCAGGACGTCGTCATGCGCATTGACGTACAGGGGGCAGCTACGATCCGCAAGCTGGTGCCTGACGCCGTGCTTATCTTCCTGAGCGCTGCCTCGGAGGAAGAGCTGATCCGGCGGCTGCGGGCGCGCAAGACTGAGACCCCTGACGCGCTCAAAATGCGCATCGTCACCGCCCGCGAGGAGATGCGCCATCTGCCGGAGTTTGACTATGTCGTGATCAACCGTGACGGCCGGGTGGATGAGACGGTGGCGCAGATCATGGCCATCATTCAGGCTGAACACTGCCGCACCCACCCACGAAAGATTGTGCTGTGAACACGCCGGTCCCGCCACCCTATCCGCCGGCGTCCCCGGCCAACCGGCCCACCTACCTGCCCTTGCCCTTCGCCAGGCCGCGCTGGACATATATCCTCTTGGGGCTGAATGTAGCCATCTGGCTCGTCGAGTTGGGGGCCTATACGTTGACCGGCTACGACATCGGTACCATCCTGATTCTGCTCGGGGCTAAGGTCAACCTGTTGGTCGCCCAGGGCGAGTATTGGCGTCTGCTGACCGCCATGTTCCTGCATGATGCGCCTCAGCCTTTGCACCTGTTCTTCAACATGTACGCGCTGTACATCCTGGGGCCGCAGATCGAGGCCACTTACGGGCGGACACGCTTCATCACCATCTACCTCCTCAGCGGCCTGGCTGGTAGCGTGCTCAGCTATGCCTTCGGGGCAGCCGATGTCCCGTCGGTCGGGGCCTCCGGCGCGATCTTCGGCCTGGTCGGGGCGCTCATCGCCTATGCGTATCGTTATCGCGACCACCTGCACCGCGCCCGCCAGCAGCTCATGAATGCCATCGCCATCGTCCTCATTAACTTCCTCTTTGGCCTGTCGCTGCCGGGGATTGACAACTGGGCGCATCTGGGCGGGCTCATGGGCGGGGTAGTGACCAGTGCGCTGCTCGTGCCCTATTATGAGGTTGAATATATGGGGCTTGAAGGCCAGCCAACCGTCGTGGACCGCAACTCGCTGCGGCGGCAGTCGCTCGCCATCCTGGCCGTCATCGCCGCGCTGGTTGTGGCCACATTCTACATCACACGGCGATGGGGGATATAGGCGCGGTCCTGCTAAAATTCATCGGCGTGGCAGCGCTCATCGGCCTGAACGGCTTCTTCGTCGCCGTCGAGTTCTCCCTTGTCACCTCGCGCCCGTCGCGCATCGAACGCCTGGCCGCAGAAGGCAACACCAGCGCCCGCATCGTCCAGCGTTGGCTGGCAACCAGGGAGAGCCGCGACCGGCTGATCGCCGCCGCTCAGGTTGGCATTACCATCGCCAGCCTGGCGTTGGGCTACCTGGGCGAGAATGCCATCGCCGACGTGATCGAGCCCTTAACACGGAACCTGTCGCTGCAAGCACAAGGAGCTCTGGCCAACGCCCTCCGCCTCTTGCCCCTGGCCCTCTCGCTGACCGTCGTCACCGGCCTGCATGTCATCCTGGGTGAGCAGGTGCCCAAGGTGGCTTCGCTGCGCGACCCGGAGCGGATGACACTGATCGCGGCCCGACCAATGCAGCTCTTCAACCGCCTCTTCCGGCCCTTCATCTGGCTGCTCGACCGGCTGGCGCGGGCCGTGCTGGGGCTGCTAGGGCTGGCGGATACCACTGTGCCGCCTGGCCTGTACACCGTTGAGGAGCTTAAGGACATCGTTGAGCAGAGCAGTGCGACGGGTGTAATTGAGGCCGAGGAACGCGAGATGATCCAGGCTGTCTTCGACTTCGGCGATACGCTGGCGCGCCAGGTGATGGTGCCGCGCACCGAAATGATCGCCGTGGACGCCGACGCGCCCTTTTCCGAGGTGGTCCAGCTCGCTCAGGAGTATCCCCTGACCAAGTTCCCGGTGTATGAGGGTGATCCCGACAATATCATCGGCATCGTCCACGTCCGAGACATCCTGCGGGCGCTGGCCCAGGGCAAGGGCGGCAAGAAGGAGACGAGTGTGCGCGGCATCATGCGCGAGGCGCTGTTTATGCCGGAGAGCATCCGCGTCAACGACCTGCTGGCCGAATTCCGCGCCCGCCGCCAGCACATCGCCATCCTGCTCGACGAATACGGCGGCACCGCCGGCCTGGTCACGCTGGAAGACCTGCTTGAGGAGATCGTGGGCGAGGTGCGCAACCCCTTTGAGCAGGGCGAACCTGAGATCCAGCGTCTGCCCGACGGCAGCGCGCTGGTCAACGGCCTGACGCCCATCGAGGAGATCAACGACGCTTTCGACCTGAACCTGCACGACCCCAACTACGACACTATCGCGGGCTTTGTGCTGGGGAAGCTGGGCCGCATGGCGCAGGTGGGCGACGAGGTCGAGGCCGATGGGGTGCGTCTGCGCGTCGAGGCGCTCGACGGGCTGCGGATCGCGCGGCTGAGCCTGTTTCCGGCGCAGGCGGACAGGCAGGCGGGGGCACGGCGCTCAACCTACCCCCCCAACCCCCTTCCCTATGAGGGAAGGGGGCTTTCTCCCTTTCGTCTGTTGTTCGACCTTGCTTACGAAAACTCACCACTTCTTCCCCCATCAGGGAAGAGGCAGAAGGGCTTGCCACTCTTTCCGCACCTGAGCGCGGTAGGCGTCCAGCAGGCGGCGGGTAACCGGTCCGGGTGCACCGCTGCCGACCGTCAGGGCGTCAATCTCCACGACCGGCACGATCTCGCGTGAGGAGCTGGTGATGAAGGCTTCGGCCAGCCCGCTGATTTCACCGCGCCAGACCGGCTCCAGGCACACCGGCAGTATGCGGGCTGCCAGTTCGATCACCATCCCCCGCGTCACGCCTTCCAGCACGCCGCTGCCGGCGGTATACAGCTTTCCGTCCTTAACCGCGAAGAAGTTGCTGGTCAGGCCTTCGAGGATGTGCCCGGCCTCGTCCACCATGAGCAACTCGTAGATGCCGGGCGGCATCTCGCGGTAAAGCCCGCGCGAAGGGGCGATGAAGTCGGTCGTCTTGGCCCTGGGGCGGGTGCGCAGGGCCGGCACTGTCTGCACACGCACGCCGCGCCCATAGACCTCCTCACCTGGGGGTGTGAATGCCTCCAGTGCAATGATCACCTCGGCCGGGCCAATGCCTGCCGGGGGCGTGGCGGTCAATCGGACGCGCGCCTCGTCCAAGCCGGCTAAGCGAAGCGCTGCGCCCAGCGCACTGCGCACCTCGGCCCGATCCAACCCCAGCGGCCGCCCCAGGAGCTGGCCCGACGTTTCCAGCCGCGCCAGATGGTCATCCAGCCGGACGGTCCGGCCGCCCGGATAGACCCGTAATGTCGTGTATACCCCTTGCGGCAGGGCCAGTGACGCTTCGGCCAACGTTCGGGCCGGCAGCTTCAAAGGCTCGGCCTGTCCGTCAACCACCCGATATATCTTCACCATCCGCCGTTTTCCTTAACCTACTGGAGTGTAGTGCCCTATACACCCCATTATAGCACCATGGCTACCCGGATCACGAAACGCACGAAAGGCCGCGAAAGAAGCCGCAACGCTTCAGCGTCGCGCTGAGAGAGCAAAGCCCTGCGGGGCTGAGGAAGACCTCGCCTCTTCCTCCCCTCCCCTGACAGAGGGAGGGGTTAGCCCGCAGGGCCTGGCTTTCTCAGCCCGGAGCTAGAAGCTCCGGGCCCCCTGCCAATTCGCCCCCAGCGTGACACACGCCCAACCCCTTCATACCGTTTGACAGGCCCCTTTCTCTGACCTATACTTGCGCTTGGTGTACATCGAACACAAAGCGGAACCAGCCATGACGCAGACGGACGAGCGGCCGGTGGTGACGGTGGATGTAGTGATCTTCACCTTACGCCAGGACGACCTGCTGGTGCTGCTGGTGCGCCGGGGGCAGCCTCCCTTCGAAGGCCTGTGGGCCCTCCCCGGTGGCTTCGTCCACGCTGACGAGACATTGGAAGCCGCCGCGCTGCGCGAATTGCAGGAGGAAACCGGGGTGCGCGATGTGTATCTGGAGCAGTTGTATACCTTCGGCGACCCCGGTCGCGATCCGCGCGGGCGCATGATCAGCGTCGCCTATTTCGCCCTGGTGCCCGGCGCCGAGATCGAGCTACACAGCGGCGGCAATGCCAGGGATGCCCGCTGGTGGTCGGTCTACGCTCTGCCCGAACTGGCCTTTGACCATGGGCGCATCGTCAATTATGCTCTCACTCGCCTGCGCTACAAGCTGGAATACACCGCCGTGGGCTTCCAGCTCCTGCCCGACGAGTTCACCTTGAGTGAACTCCAGCGCGCTTACGAGGTCATCCTGGGCGAGAAGCTGGACAAGCGCAACTTCCGCAGCAAGTTGCGCAAGGCCCAGGTCGTCGAGCCGGTCCATCGCTACCGCGAAAGCAAGGGCCGCCCGGCGCAACTCTACCGCTTTCGCCCCGATGCGGTGGCCGAAACCAAGGCGCGGCGGCTGTTCCCTTGACGTCAATCCGTCAAGCTGAGCGCAGCGAAGCCTCTCGGCACGACCAGGCCAGAGGCCCCTGGCTGCGCTCAGGCTGACTGCTTGCTCCGAAATTCCCAAACTTGACAAACGCCAAAAACGGGATATACTTAGTGTAGTTTGTACACGAAATGGGGCATCTACCCCATTTGTTTTGCGCCGAACTTAGTGTAAATATCACACTATCCCAAGGAGAACCACTATGGACGCGCAGAGCTTCATCCAGAATAGCACCCCCTTCCTCACCTGGCTGGCCGACTGGAAAGCCAGCCTGAAGCCGGCCCGCCTGGGGGAGATCGTAACCGACCCCGGCCGCGTTGCCGTGGTCTCGGTGGACGTGATCAACGGCTTCTGCCATGAAGGTCCACTCGCCAGCCCGCGCGTCGGGCGCATTATTGCACCTATCGCCCGGCTGTTCCAGGCCGCCCATGACGCCGGCGTGCGCCACTTCATCCTGACCCAGGACACCCATGACCCCGAAGCGGTCGAGTTCAACCAATGGCCGGCCCACTGTATCCGGGGCACGGCCGAGTCGCAGACCGTGCCGGAACTGGCCGGGCTGCCTTTCGCCGATGAGTACGTCATCCTGCCCAAGAACTCGATCCACTCGGCGCTCTCCACTGGCCTGGAGGACTGGCTGGTCGAGCACCCGCAGGTGACGACCTTCATCGTCGTTGGCGATTGCACCGACCTGTGTACCTACCAGCTCGCCATGCACCTGCGTCTCCGCGCCAACGCCCGCCAGCAGCGGGGGGTCCGCGTCATCGTCCCTGAGGACTGCGTGGACACCTACGATCTGCCGGTCGCCGCGGCCCCCGCCGGTGCCATGCCCCATGACGGCGACCTGCTTCACCATGTGTTTCTGTATAGCATGGCACTTAACGGCGTCGAGGTGGTGCGATCTATTGAGGGCAACACGATAACGAAGAGCACCAAAGGAAAAGGAGAGGAAAAACCATGAAAGCGCTGATCATTATAGACATGCTGAACGACTTTGTGACGGGGGAGCTGGCCTGCGAACGGGCCCAGCGCATTATCCCCAACATCCGCCGCCTGGCGGAGGCGGCCCGCGCTGCCGGCGACCTGGTTGTCTTCAGCAACGACGCGCATCTGGCCGAGGGCGATGCCGAGTTCAAGATCTGGGGGCCGCACGCCATCGCCGGCACGCCCGGCGCTCAGGTCATCCCGGAACTGGCACCCCAACCCGGCGATTTCGTTGTGCCCAAACGCCGCTACAGCGGTTTCTACGGCACCGACCTGAACCTGTTGCTCCAGGAGCACGGCGTCAAGGATGTGATTCTGACCGGGCTGCATACCAACATCTGCGTCCGCCACACCTGCAACGATGCCTTCCTGAACGGTTACACCATCTTCGTGCCCGAGGATGGTGTGGAAGCCTTCACCGAGAAGGATCACGTTGAGGGTCTGGACTATCTCAAGCGCGTCTACGGCGCACATATCACGACGACGAGCGAACTGGTAGCATGAGCATCTTTAACGGCAAACGCCTCACCAACGAGGTCTTCAAGCTCGACATCGAACGCATGCGGCGGGGCTGGTACTCGGATAAGTATTTCGAGAATATCACCGCCATGCTCTCCGCCCTGGCCCGACAGGGATACCGCTATCGCGGCCAATATCCCAACCTGCACGGCCTGGACCTCTCCGACCTCGACATCGGGAATATGGAGGTCGAGATGCAATGGTTCACGCGCCGGCCCGGCACCACCGTCGTCGTCGGCGTGGACAAGGCGCTGGCGATGTTGCGCCACTGCACCGGCTATTTCGACGACAGCGGGCACTTCGTCGAGACCTGGGACCAACTCCAGGTGTGGGCAGTCCATGACGGCGCGCTGGTGTACTACAACGGCGACCCGCTACGGGTGCAGCCGGTCATCCGCGTGCGCGGGCGCTACCGTGACTTCGCCCTGCTGGAGACGCCCACACTCGGCATCCTGACACGGGGCAGCCGCGTCGCCACCAACGTCTATCAGACTTTCATCGCAGCGCGCGGCAAGCCGGTGCTCTTCTTCCCCGCCCGTTTTGACGCCCACGAGGTCCAGGCCGCCGATGGCTACGCCTATGATATCGCCGTGCAGCGCTTCAACCGCGACTACGGCGAGAAGCTGGGCTCGTTCATCTCCACCGACGCCCAGGGGGAGTGGTGGGGTGGTGCCGGCGGTGGAACGGTGGCCCACGCGGCCATCGCCTGCTTCCTGGGCGATACCGCCGAGGTCATGCTGGCCTTCGCGGCGACCCGGCCGGCAGGCATCCCCCGCATTGCGCTGGTGGACTTCAACAACGACTCCGTGGCGGACAGCGTACGCACGCTGAAGGCCATGTTCGATCGTTACCGTGAGTTGACCGATTTGGGCCGCGAGGACGAGGCCCAGCGGTATATTCTCTACGGCGTGCGGCTGGACACGAGCGGCAGCGTGCGCGACGCGAACGTGCCGCCGCTGGGCGACCCCTCGCTCGATCTCGGCGTCGTGCCGCGCCTGGTGTTCACCGTGCGCCAGGCGCTGGACAATGCCTGGCAGAGCTGGGACCTGCCGCCGGTGTGGCACGACCGTGCCCGCGCTTACTGCCACAACGTCAAGATCGTCGTGTCGGGCGGCTTCAACCCTGACAAGATCCGCCGCTTCGAGAAGCTGGCCGTGCCGGTGGACATTTACGGCGTCGGCTCGTCGCTCTTCGCCAATAGCGGCGACACCGTGACCGACTTCACCGCCGACGTGGTACGGGTCAAGGTCCACGGCGAGTGGGTGAATATGGCCAAAGTGGGCCGGGCGCCCAACGATAACCCAGAACTGGAACGCGTGTGGTGACCTGAATAGGGGGTCGGGGGA
>CADDZL010000056.1 GCA_902812335.1 Chloroflexota bacterium
ATAACTACTGTTCGGCCATCTGCTGTATGCAGAGCCTGAAGTTTGCCCACCTGGTCAAGGAACGCACCGGCGCTACTGTCTACAACTTCTACATTGACATGCGCACAGCCGCCAAAGCCTATGACGAGTTTTACCGAAAGGTACTGGAAGAGGGCACGCTCTTCGTCCGCGGCAAGGTAGCTGAGGTGACCAACGCTGCCCGCCTGTCTGGCGAGGAGGGCAAGCTGATCATCCAGGTGGAAGACACCTTGGTCGGGCATCAGCGCCGCATCCCGGTGGATATGGTCATCCTCGCCGTCGGTTTGCAGCCACGCCACGACGCCAAAGAGGTGGCCCAACTGTTCGGCATCTCGTGCGACGCCGACAGGTGGTTTATTGAAAAGCACCCCAAGCTGGACCCGGTCGCTACCATGACTGATGGCGTGTTCATTGCTGGCGCCTGCCAGGGCCCGAAAGACATCCCGGCCAGTGTGGCCCAAGGCGCAGCCGCAGCCGCGCGCGTGCTCTCCCTTATCGGCCAGGGCGAGATTGAAATCGAAGCGGCCACCGCCATTGTGGACGAAGTCTCGTGCGTGGGCTGCCAAGAGTGCATCTCCTCGTGCCCTTATCAGGCCATCGAGTTCCTGGAGGAGAAAGGCAAAGCCCATGTGATTGCGGCGCTGTGCAAAGGCTGTGGCACGTGTGTGGGCACCTGCCTGTCCAAGTCCATCAGCCTGCGCCACTTCACCGACGACCAACTGGTGGCCGAGATGATCGGTGCCATGCAGGCCATGAAGTTGTTTGAACTGACAGAACTGGAGGTGGCATGATGTCTGAACCGAAGATCATTGGCTTTCTGTGCAACTGGTGTTCGTATCGCGGCGCCGACCTGGCCGGCTTAGCGCGCCTGAAATACCCGCCCAATGTCAAGATCATCCGCGTGCCGTGCAGCGGGCGCATCTCACCGGAACTGGTGCTGCGCACTTTTCGCGAAGGGGCCGATGGTGTGCTGGTGCTGGGCTGCCACATCGGCGACTGCCACTACAGCACCGGTAATCACCGCACCGCCAAGCGCATGCCGATCCTCAGGAAATTGCTGGAATACACCGGCATTGAGCCGGAGCGGCTGCGGGTGGACTGGATCTCGGCTGCTGAGGGCGAGCAGTTTGCCAGTATCGTCCACGAATTCACCGAGACAGTTCGCGCCCTGCCACCGTTTACGGAGGTGATGCGATGGACGAACGACTGACGGCGCTGCGCGAAGCGATGGGGAAAGTCCTGCCCGACGTGGATGGTGGGATCGGCCTGAAGCGGGGCCCGGCCGGCAGCATCGCCCCCTACCTCTTCCAGAAAGAGCGCCCGGAGGAACTGGCCGATCTGGCCTTGTGGCCGAAGTACCCTGTGCCCGATACGCTCCGGATCATCCAGAAGGCCCATCCGCAGGCGAAACTGGCTGTCGTCTGCCGGGGCTGCGAGGAACGTGGCATTGTGGAAATGGCCAAGCACGCCCAGGTCAACCTGAAGAACGTCACCCTCATCGGGTTGGAATGCATCCCGGATGAGGCGGCCTTCTGCCGCTGCGCCCAACCCTATACCGTTCACGCTTCCGTCACGGTGGGCGAGCGCATCGAAGGGGTGCCCGACCCGGTGACGGACGAGTTCGCCGCCAGGAGCCAGGCCGAGAAGCTGGCCTTCTGGAAGGAGCAGTTCCTGCGCTGCATCAAATGTTACGGCTGCCGCAACATCTGCCCCCAGTGCTTCTGTAACGTGTGCGCGCTGGAAGACGAAAAGTGGGTGAGCACCGGCTGGCTGCCTATGCCGCTGCCGCCGATGTACCACCTGGTGCGCGCCATGCATATGGCAGCCAAGTGCGTGGCCTGCCGCGAGTGCGAGGAAACCTGCCCGGCTGGTATCCCAATGGCGATCCAATATCGGCTGATCGCCCGCGACGTGAAGGAGATGTTCGGCTACGAGACCGGCGCCTCGCTGGATCAGAAGCCGCCGCAATTGCTGGTGCTGGCCGAGGGCGAGTTTGAGCGGACCGGCTTGCCCAAGTAGGAGAAGAAATCGCTATGGAATACAAGAACATCCTCACCACCTGCCCGTTCTGCGGTGTGGGCTGCGGCCTCAATCTGCAGGTCCTGGATGGCAAAGTGGTGGGCGTGCTGCCAGCCAAGACGCACCCCCTCAGCCGGGGCAGTCTGTGCGTTAAAGGCTGGAACGCGCACGCCTTCATCTACCACAAAGACCGCCTCACGCAGCCGCTGGTGCGTCGCAACGGAAAACTGGTAGAGACCTCGTGGGACGAAGCCCTTGACCTGGTCGCCCATCGCCTGAGCGAGAGCAAGGCGCAGTCCGGTCCTGATAGTATTGCCTTCCTGTCCTCAGCCAAGGCGACCAACGAGGAGAATTACCTGCTACAGAAGTTCGCCCGGGCGGTGATCGGCACGAACAACATCGATCACTGCGCCCGTCTCTGACACGCTTCCACCGTGGCCGGTCTGGCCACTGCGTTTGGCTCGGGGGCGATGACCAATTCGTTCCCCGACCTGGAAGAGGCCAAAGTGGTGCTGATCACGGGCTCGAACACCACCGAGCAGCACCCGATCATCGGCACCCGCTTGAGCCGAATGCAGGCCAGGGGCACTAAATTGATTGTGGCAGACCCGCGCTTCACCCAGATCGCGCAGATCGCCGACCTGTACCTGCGCCAGAAGCCAGGCACCGACCTGGCCTGGCTGAACGGGATGATGCATATCATCATCCGCGATGGATTGGCCGATGAGAACTTCATCCGTGAGCGCACCGAGGCTTTCGACAAACTCATGCAGAAGGTCGCTGAGTACACGCCGGAGCGTGTCGAGGAGATCACCGGCATCCCCAGAGAGAAATTGGAGCAGGCTGCCCATCTCTACGGGGAGGCAGAGCGGGCGGCGATTGTATACGCCATGGGCATCACCCAGCACACCACCGGCGTGCAGCACGTCTGGCAGTGCGCTAATCTGGCCATGCTCACCGGCAACATCGGCAAGCCAGGCACCGGCGTCAACCCGCTGCGCGGCCAGAACAACGTGCAGGGCGCTTGCGACATGGGGGCACTGCCCAATGTCTTCTCCGGCTACCAGTCCGTGGCAAGCGAAGCGGCGCGCCAGAAATTCCAGCAGGCGTGGGACGTGGAGCATCTGCCTGATCAGCCCGGGCTGACTATCGTCGAAATGATGCATGCACTGGAGGCGGGCAAAGTGAAGGCAATGTGGGTGATGGGTGAAAACCCCTCGCTCTCCGATCCGGACATCAAGCACGTAGACGCTGCGTTGCAGCATGCCGAGTTCCTGGTCGTCCAGGACATCTTCCTCTCTGAGACAGCCCGCCTGGCGCACGTGGTCTTGCCAGCGGCTTCCTTCGCGGAGAAGGACGGCACGTTCACCAACACCGAACGGCGCGTGCAGCGCGTACGCAAGGCTATTGAGCCCCTGCCCGGTTGCAAGACGGATATGGAAATCATCTGCCAGGTGGCGCAGCGTATGGGTGCCTCCGGCTTTGACTTCGCCTCGCCAGCCGGGGTGATGGCCGAGATCAATCATCTCACCCCCTCGTATGGAGGCATCACACACGAGCGGCTGGACACGTTGGGCTCGCTGCTGTGGCCCTGCCCCAACACCGACCATCCTGGCACGCCCTATCTACACAAAGACAAGTTTGCGCGCGGCTTGGGGCTGTTCCATGCGGTCGATCACGAGCCACCTGCGGAGGAGCCAGATAGCGATTATCCGTTCCTCCTCACCACGGGACGGATCATGTTCCATTACCACACTGGCACGATCACACGCCGCATCACCAAGCTGGACCGCGAGGTGCCGGCCTGCTACGTGGAAATCCACCCGCAGGACGCGCAGCACATCGGGCTGGATGGTCATAAGCGGGTGCGGGTGATCAGCCGGAGGGGCGAGATCGAGGCCGAGGCGAAAGTGACCGAGCGTGTGGACCCCGGCGTGATCTTCATCCCGTTCCACTTTGCCGAGGCCGCGGCCAACGTGCTGACCAACCCGGCCCTGGATCCGGTCGCCAAGATCCCGGAGTACAAGGTGTGCGCGGTGAAGGTTGAGCCGGTGTAAGTGTCTGAACTATTTCACATTCCACGAGAGGAGACCAAACCATGAGTTCCGAAATCTCTTTTGATGCCCTTTTGCCGCCAGCAATGGCAGCCAAGGCGACGGATATTGGCGTCAAGAAAGCCTCACTGGATACCGCCAGTATGTTTGTCCTGGCGGTCCTGGCCGGGGCTTTCATCGCTATGGGTGCGATCTTCGCCACAACCGTCAGCGCTGGCGGCGCGGCACTACCCTACGGCGTGGTTCGGCTACTGGCGGGCCTGACCTTCACCCTGGGCCTGATCATGGTTGTCGTGGCCGGGTCGGAACTGTTCACCGGCAACAACCTGATCGTGATGGCCTTCGCCAGTGGCAGGATCCCGCTCAGCGCATTGCTGCGCAATTGGGTGATTGTCTACATCGGCAACTTCGTCGGCTCAGTGGTCACCGCCTACATCATGTTCCTGAGCAAGCAATACACCTTTGGGGGCGGCGTTATCGGTCTGACGGCACTGAGCATCGGCGAAGCCAAGACCAGCCTGGGATTTATCCAGGCGGTGGCACTGGGCATCTTCTGCAATGCCCTGGTGTGCATGGCGGTATGGATGTGCTACAGCGCGCGCAGCACAGTCGACAAAATCGCAGCGATCATCCCGCCCATCTCCGCCTTTGTCGCCGCCGGCTTTGAACACAGCGTGGCCAACATGTACTTCATCCCGACTGCCCTGTTCATCAAGTACATGGGCGATCCGGCGTTCTTTGAGACGATCAAGAAGGCACCGGACGATTTCTCCCATCTGACCTGGGCCAACTTCTTCCTGGCCAACCTGCTGCCCGTGACCATCGGGAACATCATCGGCGGCGCGGTCATGGTCGGCCTGGTGTACTGGTTCGCCTACCTGCGCAAGGCACCACGGATACCAACAGAGGCCACGCCGGGGATGGCGAAAGCTGAAGCGGGCCACTAAGCCCCGCCATGACCTTTCACTTCGCCGAGGCTGTCGCTAATAGGACGCGGATGAACGCAGATTTGCGCTGATCTGGACCTGCGTTCATCCGCGTTCATTCACCTCCGTTTTCCCTGGCTCCGCACCGTGTTTGACTTTTGCCATCCCCCAGGCTAGGATTAGCCTCTGGCAGAGAAAGGTGGCCGCATGTACCTGGCAATCGAAGGCGTACTCGGAGTGGGCAAGACAACATTGGCACGGCTGCTGGCGCCGGTGTTCAAGGCTGAATTGCTCTTGGAGGTATTCGAGGAAAACCCCTTTCTCAGCGAGTTCTATAAGGACCGCGCCCGCTACGCCTTTCAAACCCAAATCTTCTTCCTGCTCAGCCGCTACCGCCATCAACAGCACGAAGTGCGCGCCGCCCTGGCCCGCGGTAACCTGATCAGCGACTACACCTTCGCCAAGGACCGTCTCTTCGCCCGCGTTAACCTGTCCGGCGACGAACTCGCACTCTACGAGAGCCTGCACGAGGCCCTGGCCGAGCGCATCATCCAGCCGGACCTTGTCCTCTATCTCCGCGCCGACACCGATACCCTCCTGCGGCGCATCGCCTTCCGTGACCGGTCCTACGAACGCGATATGGACCGCAACTACATCGAGAGCCTGCGCCAGGCGTATGAGAGGTTTTTCACAACCTACGACGCCGGCCCGGTGCTCACCATTGACACCGACCGCCTGGACTTCGTCCACGACCCCTCCCATCTGACCAGCATCGTCGAGCGCGTCAAGAGCGCGCTGGGCATCGGCACTTACCAACCCACCCTGCCTTTGGAGGTCAACGAGACATGAAGCGATTTATCGCCATTGCAGGCAACGTCGGCGCGGGCAAGTCCACCCTGACGAGGCTCCTGGCCGAACGGCTGGGCTGGCAAGCTTTTCTCGAGGCTGTGGACGATAACCCCTACCTGGCTGACTTCTACCAGGACATGCGCCGCTGGAGTTTCCACTCCCAGGTCTTCTTCCTGTCACGGCGGCTGCGCCACCATCGCTACCTGCTCGACCAACCCGGCTCGGTCGTCCAGGACCGCACCGTATATGAGGACGCCGAGGTCTTTGCCCGCAACCTGCATCAACAGGGGGCAATGAGCGAGCGCGATTACCGCAGCTATCGCGAATTGTATGAGGTGCTGACGTCCTTTCTACCGCCGCCCGACCTGGTCGTCTACCTGCGCGCCACAGTGAACACCCTCTTGCGGCATATCGCCCAGCGCGGCCGGACCTTCGAGCGTGAAATCTCACCCGCTTATCTGAGTCAGCTCAACGACCTCTACGAGGAATGGGTCCAGTCGTTCACATTATGCCCTGTGCTCACCATCGCCACCGATGACCTGGATTACGTGCAGTATGAGACCCACCTCGACCTGGTGATCGCCAGGATCATGGATAAGCTCCAGGGGAAGGAAGAGGTTGTGTTGCAGGCAAATCCTGCTATAATGTTAAAAGGTCAGAAATAATTATGGGTTGATGATGAAGGCATCCGATTCTGGAGCCGACCGGGCCTCTGCCGGCACCACGGTGGGTTCCCTTCAGCCAGAGCTGTTTCAGGCCTTATTTGAGGAGTGCGCCGACGCACTCCTCATCACAAATACGCACGGCTCCATCTTGTCGGCCAACCGCCAGGCCTGCGCTCTGCTGGGTTATCCGCGCGATACCTTGATCGGCCAGAATATTGAGATGATCCACCCGGAACTGCGCCGGAACGAGCCCTGGGAAACCTTGCTGCGCGGCGGCGAATTGAACTTGCGCGGCCTGGCGCGATCGGGCACCGGCCGTGACCTGCCGGTAGAGGTGCGCGCCCGGCGCATCGCCTATAATGACCGCGAGGTCATCGAGTGGATCGAGCACGACATCTCCGAACAGGTGCGGGCTGAGGAGGTGCGTGAGGAGCAACTGGCCATGGTCTTCCATGACCTACGCAGCCCACTGGGCAATGTGATCAGCAGCCTGGAGATGCTGGCGGCGGCACTGCCCCAGGATGAGAGTTGCGCCGATCTCAATATGTTAGTGGATATCGCCCTGCGCAGCGGCCGGCGCATTACCCACCTCCTGAGCCAGCTTCTCGACATCCGCCGCCTGGAAGCCAATCAGCCCCTTGAGCTGGAGCCGGTGACGCTTCAGCACCTGGTTCAGGAAGCCGTAGACCAAGTCGGGCCTACGGCCCAGAGCCGCCACATTGATCTGCGTATCTGCCTGCCCACCGACTTGCCTGAGCTGAACCTGGACCACGACCTGATCCAAAGGGTTATTTATAATCTGCTGGACAACGCCATCAAACACACCCGCGCTTATACGAACGTGATCATCAGTGCCGAAGCCCCACCGGGAGCTGATAAGGTCACGGTCATCGTCGCCGACAACGGCCCCGGCATTCCACCTGAGTATCAGGCGACTATCTTCGATAAATATGAGCGCATCAAGCGCGAGGGCGCACCCAAGGGCATGGGGCTGGGCCTGGCTCTCTGCCGCATGGCCGTCAAGGCGCACGGCGGCCATATCTGGCTGGAAAACACACCCGGCGGAGGTGCTACCTTCAAATTCACCCTGCCTGTTGCCCCGCCGCTATGACCCAGCGCCTGTATTACGCTGATGCCTACTGCATCACCTTTTCCGCGCACGTCGTTCAGCGCCTGACCTACGCCGACAAGCCAGCCGTCGTTCTGGACCGCACCTGTTTCTACCCGACCGGTGGTGGCCAGCCCTGTGACCGGGGCTGGCTATACCCACTGCCGAACCTAAGCCCGGTTGTGGAAGTGGTTGATGTCATCGCCAGCGAGGATGACGGCAACGTGCTGCATCTGCTATCCGAAGCATTGCCCGCCGACGACGTCGAGGGCCGGGTGGACTGGGCCCGGCGCTTCGATCATATGCAACAGCACACCGGCCAGCACATCCTATCGCAAGCCTTCCTTCGGGCGGCGGATGCCGAAACCGTGAGCTTCCACCTGGGCACCGAAAGCGTGACGATTGACCTGAACGGGCCGCATCTATCGCCGGCCCAGGTCGAACAGGCCGAGGCGCTGGCCAACGAGGTCGTCTTCGGCAACCAGCCGGTGCGAGCGCGTTTCGTCTCGGCCGGGGAGCTGGCGACCCTGCCGTTACGCCGCCAGCCCCAAGTGAACGGCGCTATCCGCGTCGTCGCAATCGGCGATTTCGACGTGACCCCCTGTGGTGGAACTCACGTCGCGCACACAGGTGAGGTTGGGCTGATCAAGGTGATCGGGCTGGACAAGCGCGGCGAGGAGACACGCATCGAGTTCCGCTGCGGCAGACGGGCACTGGCCGACTATGGCCATAAGAACCAGATGGTCAACCAAGTGGCGGCGATGTTGAGCACCGGCCATGGGGAACTGGACCGGGCGGTGCAGCGCCTCCAGGCCGAGGCCCGGCAACTGCGCCACGAATTGCGTGCAGCCCAGGAGCGGCTGATGGCTTACGAGGCAGCCGAGTTATGGACGGACGCTGAGACGGTCGGTGGACTGACCATCGTCCGGCATGTATTCAGCCAGCGCGATCCGGCCCACTTGCGCCAGTTGGCCACGCACCTGATCGCCCATCCTAAAACAGTGGCACTCTTGGGGTTGGCCGGACCTAAGTCGCAGCTCGTTTTCGCCCGCAGCGAGGATGTCACGGCGGATATGGTGGTGGCGCTCAAGGCTGCCTGCCGGGTCCTGGGGACGGAGAGCGGTGGCGGGCGCCCCCACTTCGCCCAGGGCGGCGGCCCGGCCGCCACTGAGACTCAGATCGCTGGGGCCCTGGAACGGGCGCAGCAAGCCATTAATAACACCGATGAACGCTGATCTATGCCGATAAGAACAGAAAATCGGCATAGATCAGCGTTCATCCGCGTCCCGTCATACCGGAGGTGGGACTCGAACCCACACGAGGTCGCCCTCAACGGTTTTTGAGACCGTCCTGTCTGCCTATTTCAGCACTCCGGCACAAGTGCAATATCATGTTGAGCGCAGCGAAACCTCCCGGCATCGTAAACAGGAGACCCTTCGCTCAGGGTGATAGATTGGCAGCCAACTGACTGAAATGCACTTCAAGAGACGCCTGAATAGGTCAGGCGCTCAACTCGTAGTATAATCGGGATACCCGATCTGGTCAAGGGAATGGGGATCTCTAAACGTGGACGAACCGGCCCTGATCGACAGCGCTCGGCGTGGCGATGTGGCCGCTTTCAATCAACTGGTGCTGTTGTATCAGAACCAGGTCTATAACCTGGCCTTCCGCATCATGGGCGATGACGATAGCGCCGCCGACGCAACCCAGGAGGCGTTTATCTCGGCCTTCCGCAGCATCGGCCATTTCCGTGGCGGTTCGTTCAAGGCCTGGCTGCTGCGCATCGTCACCAATGCCTGTTACGATGAGCTGCGCCGCCAGAAGCGCCGCCCCTCCACCTCATTAGAGGCGTTGTACGTTGTGGATGAAGCGCCCGACGACCCCGGCCTGATCGCGCCGCCGGCCGAGAGCCCGGAGAGCTATGCCCAACGCCAGGAGCTCTGGCGCGCCATCCAGGCCGGCCTGACGACCCTCCCCGCCGACCAGCGCATCACCCTTGTCCTCTCAGACGTGCAGGGCATGAGCTATGATGAGATTGCTGAGACCATGGGGACCAATCTGGGAACGGTGAAGTCGCGCCTGTCGCGAGCACGGGCCAAATTGCGCGACTTCCTGTTGTCTCAGGGGGAACTTTTGCCCGCTGCCTATCGTCTAGAGGGTGAGATTCACCGGGCAGCCAATTAGGACTGAATTAGTGCTATAGGATTGGGACACAAGACGATGGGTTGGTTGGAACGGCGCAGACGTGAGCGCGACGATGAGCTACTGTCGGCCTACATAGATGGGCAGCTCCTGGGGCGCGCCCGCAGCGAATTTGAAGCACGGCTGGCACGTGAGCCAGAACTGCGTGCACGGCTGGAGGCGACGCGTCGGATGCTGGGGATGGTGCGCAGCCTACCGATGGTGCCTGCGCCGCGCAACTTCATCCTCGACCCGGCCCGCTATGGCGTTCGTGCCCGTCCGCGCCCTGCGGCGCGTCTCTATCCGACTCTGCGCCTGGCGACCGCGCTGGCCACGCTGGTCCTGCTCGTCGTCTTCGCCGGCGATCTCATCACCCAGGTGGCTCTGCCGTTCGGTGCTGCCGCGCCCGCGCCGCCCCAGCCTGCGAGCGAGTCTGATCGTGGCGCGCGCACGTTAGCGGCAGCGACGGCAGCGCCGCCCGGCCAGCCCGTACCCCAGGCTGTGCCACAGACAGCGGCATCACCAGCAGTGCAACCGACCCAACCACCGGTGCCGCCAACCCAGGCACTGGAGGCGCAGGCCCAGCCCACAGCCGTGGCGAAAGCCGCAGGTCCGCAGGTGAAGGCTTCGCCCTCTCCGCCAGCCGCCGGACGCCCGTCGAGCCAGCCACCGGCGGCGGGGGGCGGACAGACAGATATGTCGGCGACGCCCAGCGCCGCCGCCCCAAGCCTGGCCGCGGTTCCGGCCACGCCACTGCCCACGCCATCAACCCCCACGGTCGCGCCGTCACCGGTTCCGCCGACCCCAACCGCCCTGCCATCGCCGGTCCCACCGACCGGGGTTGCGGTCAGCCAGGCGCCGGCAGTGCCGCAAGGACAACCCCCCGCCACTGCTTATCAAGGGGAAAGGTCTGTGGGGCCTAACCCCTGGCGTATCGCCGAGGCCGGCCTGGTCGCCCTGGTCATTGTGCTCGCTGCCGCCACGATCCTGGCCCGGCGTTCGGCTTGAGAGAGAAACCACATGCTTGCCCGCTGTTGTGTGTCTCTCGTGATGCTCTCTGTGCTCGGCGCCTGCGGCGGCATGTCAGTGCCTGCCAGCCCGAGCGCGCCTGGTCCCGCCGGCGAGGCTGCGCCGGTTATGGTAACAGCCGTGCCCTCTGACCTGCCATCTGGCATAACCGCGCCGGCGGGGCCGGAGATCGTGACCGTACCGGAGATGGCCTTCCTACCCATCGAGGTCCAGCAAGGCCCGGATGGTGCCACAGTGAGCATTCAGGGGTTATACCATATCTTTGACACCTCAAACCGCCAGATAGACGTTTGCCGTGCTCAGGGCGCGCAGTCGGCCTGCCGTCGCTACCCGCTCGACCGCGAGTTGGCGGCACAACCGCTGGCCGTCTCTGTCCAGGGCATATGGCGGAATGGGCGCGTGACGGTCACGGAGTGGCAGGCGCTGCCCTTTGCCTGGGCGGAGGGCGTTGCCACTTGTAGCCGGGCGCTGGAGGCGCAAGCCGAGCGGTTGGGTCAGATAGACTGGAGCGTGCCCGCCCTGCCCGCCTACCGTGAGAGCAGTGCCCATTTCAAGCTCGATGCCGCAGCATTGGCGGCCTTCACCTTGGCCCCGGCCGGCTTCGACCCTGACCAGGGGCAGTTTATCCTGCGCGGCCAGGGACCGCTGCTGCCGGAGCGGAACCCTCTGGTCAAGCGGTGGGCACTGCTGTACTGCATTGGCAACGTGGGCGACTTGGGCGTGACGCACATCGTCGCCACCATCGAAGGCTTCGTTGCGGAACACTGACCACTACCTTGATGAATTACTGCCCACAGTGCGGCCATGCTCTGGAAGACCGTTTCGCCTTCGGCAAAATGCGCCGGGCCTGCCCGGCCTGCGATATAGTCTATTTCCAGGATCCCAAGGTGGCGGCAGCCGTGCTGGTCGAGCGCGGCGGGCAAGTGCTGCTGGTGCGGCGGTCAATTGCGCCGGAGCAGGGCAAGTGGAGCCTGCCGGCCGGCTTTGTGGATGCCGAGGAGGATCCGCGCCAGGCCGCCGGGCGTGAATGTCTCGAAGAGACCGGCTTAGAGGTGACAATTACCGGCCTCTTCGATGTGCTCTATGGGCGCGAGCACCCGCGCGGCGCAAGTATTCTGATTGTCTATACCGCCCGGATCATCGGCGGCACTCTGCAGGCCCAAGACGATGCCGATGCGGTCGCGTTTTTTGACCCCGCCGACCTTCCCCCGCTGGCCTTCACCACCACCCAGGCCATCCTGGAAAAATGGCGAACCGGCCACACCAGCCAGCAATAGGGAGACCTGCCCTACCGACGCTACCGCCGGTCACGGCAGGACCGGCCTGATCAGCCATAGCCTGGTTACGCCGGCCCCCTCGTCATCCTGATAGCTGTGGACGACCGTGCTGACCGGCCTACGTGATTCGGGCCAGACGGCGGCCAGATCGGTGATCGCAACCGGGCGCGATACAGCCCTGGACCCAGCTTCGATCACGTTAAAGCGCGAGGTGCGTCCGTCCGCCTGGCATTCAAGCAGGACGATCCAATCCCTAACACTATCTTGGGATAGGCCCTGGCGCACAGCAATGGCCCGGACGTAGGCGTCAACGATGAGAGCGGCCTGGCGGCGTGGCAGGCGGTGGCTGGCGCGGTTCCAGCCGCCGATGTAAGCCGCCAGCCCTGTCAGCAGGTCGCCATCAGCTCGCCGTATCATGCGCGAGAGGATACGGGTGCCCCAGGCGATGTTGACATCGGGCCGAATCAGTTCCCCAGCCGGCGGACGATCGGGAAGTGGCATGACCTGCATGAGGCCGACTGCGCCGGCCTCGCTTCCCGCCCAGGTGTAGCCATCGGATTCCTGCCGGATCACGGCTGCGACGAGATCGGGGTCAAGCCCCTGCTCCTGGGCGTGGACTACGATCAGGTCGTTCCAGCGCTGGATGACCGGCGGCCAATAGGGCGAGATAGATTGAATTGAGGGGGGGGAGAGCGGTAGTGTAGACGACGACTGGGTGGCGACGGTGACCGGCTGAAAGGCCGTTGCCACCGCCAGCAAGATCAACCTTGCTGCAGTCATTCAGATAGGCTCCTTTTTAAGGTGATGCCACTCCGGCCGAGGCCGGAATGGCCGGGCTCCATTATCGGGCCCCCTCAGGGGCCTGGTACTGAAACTTTGTACATTATAAATGAAATCCGCTATTTGTCAAATTGGTCAATGACACAGACGAAGAACCGCCCACCCTATTGCTGAGCTCATATCTATTCCCCTGTCAACTACCTCCGGTTGCCCGAATCATTGAGGGGTCCCCTGCACGCCTGTCATAGTTATCCTATGACATCTGTCATGGGTTATTTGTGATATTCGGTACTAAACGGATGTGAATTCTTACACTTATAATGAGTTGAAACAGACTCAGGTACCCTGAGCGGCTGGATGGTTGCGTTCGAGGAGCAAGAGGCTCCCAGCCGAACTGGGGCGGGCATAAAGGTGCTCGCTTAGACTGAGAGGTGGCAATGTCAATCATCACGACAGGGTTAGTAATCGGGGCAGTTCTCTGTGCGATTCAGGCGCTGCAGGCCAAGCGCCTGCTGGCCTCGGCCGTGTGGTTGGCCGGCGTGAGCGCGCTGCTCTCCATCACTCTTTACCTGCTGGGCGCACACGAAGTCGCGGTCATCGAACTCAGCGTGGGCGCGGGGCTGGTCACGGTCTTGTTTGTGTTTGCGATCAGCATCGCCGGCGAGGAAGCCATCAACGCGCCGGCGCTCATCCCCAGACCACTGGCCTGGGGCCTGGTCATCCTTTCCGTGCTTCTCCTGGGCTGGCAGGTCCTACCAGTGGTCAGCATCAGTTCGCCGTTCTCTGAACCACCCTTCGCCAGCGTGCTCTGGCAAGGGCGCGGGCTCGACGTACTGGTGCAGATCGTGCTGGTCTTCGCTGGCGTGCTCGGCGTTTTGGGGCTGCTGGCCGAAGCCAGAGAACCGGCGGAAACGTATGCCGGCGAAGGCGCGAAAGCGGAAGCTCGGGCTGCCCAACCATTGCCGGACTTGAGCCCGGTCGCGCAGCCCCGGAGCGACGGCCGCCCGCCTGCGCCTGAGCTGACCATCCCTGAGGAGGTACGCGTCCCATGACGTTTTCTCCACTCAACATTGCGTTGATCGGCGTACTGGGTCTCTTGGGTGCCGGGCTCTATGGCCTGCTAATCACGCGCAACCTGATCAAGATCGTGGTGGCGCTGCAAATCCTGGTCAAGGCAGCCATTCTGGCATTGGTGCTGGCCGGTAGCGCCAGCGGCCAGATCAACCTGGGCCAGAGCCTGGCAGTGACCGTAATTGTGGCTGATACGGTGGTTGCAGTAGTAGGTCTGGCCCTGGCGGTTCAGGTGCGGCGACGCCTGGGCACGCTTGATGTGCAGGCACTGTCTACACTACGGGGGTGAGTGATGATAGCCTGGTTGATCCTCCTCACCATAGGTCTGCCCTGGCTGGGTGCACTGCTTGTCTGGTGGGTCGGGGACAGGCGGCCCGCTGCTCAGAATGCTCTGGCAGTCATCTTTGCCCTGGCTGCCGGGCTGGCCGCGCTGGCGCTGCTGCCCTTCACCACCGACAAAGTTGTGCTGCGGCTGCCCGTCGGCGGCGTCTTCGGCGATTTCACCTTCGTGCCCGATGGCCTGGGCGTCTTCCTGGCGGCTGTCGCCACCATCATCGGCAGCCTGGCAGTGATCTTCTCGATTGCCTACATGCGGGGCGAAGCGCAGCTCGGCCGCTACTACGCGCTGGTGCTCTTCTTCATCGGCGCGATGGCCGGGCTGGTGCTGACCGGCAGCCTGCTGCTGATGTTCCTCTTCTGGGAGATCACGGCTTTCTGTTCCTATGCTCTGATCTCGTTCCACAACGATGATCCCAAAGCTGTGGCTGGCGGCATCAAGGCGCTGATCATCACCACGCTGGGTGGCGTCGGCCTGCTGGCTGGCGCGCTGATGGCCTATTCGTATGTGGGTGACTACGAGATCAACACCTTCCTGGCACGGGCGTCCGCATTGCCCCCCGCAACCTTGAGCCTGATCGCGTTCGGATTCCTCGCCGCTGCTGCGGCCAAGTCGGCTCAGGTGCCATTCCAGACCTGGTTGCCCGACGCCATGGAAGCGCCCACACCGGTCAGCGCCCTGATCCATGCCGCGACCATGGTGAACGCCGGCGTCTACCTGCTGGCGCGCTTCTACCCGGCCTTTGCGCCCGTACCCGGCTGGACCACGGCTGTGATCACCGTCGGCCTGCTCTCAGCGCTCCTGGCCGCGATCATGGGACTGGTCTCCAACGACATCAAGCGCATTCTGGCCTACTCGACCATCAGCCAGCTCGGCTATATGGTCTATGCCGTGGGCGTAGGTGCCATTTTCGCCAGCCAGTTTCACCTGCTCAGCCATGCGCTGTTCAAGGCCCTGCTCTTTCTGGGCGCAGGCGCGGTCATCCACGCAGTCGGCACGCGCGACCTGCGGCAAATGGGCGGGCTGGGACAGCAGATGCCCTTTGTGCGCGATGTCTTCGTGATCGGCGCGCTGGCTCTGGCCGGGCTGCCCATCCTCAACGGCTTCTGGAGCAAGGAGCTGATTTTGGAAGCCGGTCTGGCCGAGGGGCCGAACTGGGCCTACGTCGGCATGCTCATCGGCGCGGGCCTCACTGCCCTCTATACCTTCCGCCTGGTATGGCTGACTTTCTATGGCCGTCCACGCGGTGAGACGCATGCTCACGATGCGCCCTCGCCTATGCGCATCGCCCTCGCTCCGCTGGCCTTTGGCGCACTGACCTCGTGGCTGCTGGCTGGCCCGTTCAGCCAGTTGCTGGCAACTACTCTGCCTTTCCATCAACTGCACACCGAGACGACAGCCGAGATGCTCACCGAAGTCGTCACCGCCCCGGCAACGCTGGTGGCCCTGGCCGTCATCGCAGTGGGCCTGTGGGCCTGGCGCGCACGCCGCGATCTGGAAGGACTGACCAGCCGGCTGCGTGGCGTCGCCCGTGCCGCTGCCGCCGGCTTTGGCTTTGAGTGGATCAACCGGCGCGTGGTTGACCTGACCCAGGGCGCGGCGGCGGCACTGCGCGTGACGCAGACCGGACAACTCAATTGGAACGTCGTGGGCATTGTAGGCGCGCTGGTGATTGTCCTCGCCATCCTGGTAGGGGGTGCATGAGATGAATACAACTGCGTCACTC
>CADDZL010000057.1 GCA_902812335.1 Chloroflexota bacterium
GAGCCCACCCATGAGCCACCTACGCCCACACAGTCACCTACGGCGACCCCAACCAGCACCCCGACCGCTACGCCGTTAAATCCGCTATCCATCGCTTATCTGCGCCGGCGCGATTATCCGGGCAGTGACATCACCATCGAACAAACGCTGCCGCCGGGGAGCAACTACCAACGCTATATCGCTTCGTACCGGTCGGACGGCTTGAAGATCTATGCGCTCTTGACCGTGCCGATGGGCCAGAAGCCACCGACCGGCTGGCCGGTGATCATCTTCAATCACGGTTATATCCCACCGTCGCAGTACCGGACTACCGAACGTTATGTCGCATATGTGGACGCCTTCGCACGCAACGGGTATATCGTCTTCAAGTCTGATTATCGCGGGCATGGCAACTCCGAAGGGTCCGCCACAGGCGGCTACGGCTCGCCGGCCTACACGATTGACGTTCTGAACGCCGTGGCTTCAATCAAGCGCTACCCGGCTGCCGATCCTAACCGGATTGGGATGTGGGGACATTCGATGGGCGGCCAGATCACGTTGCGCGCAATGGTAGTTTCCAAGGATATTCGCGCCGGGGTCATCTGGGCCGGCGTGGTGGCTTCCTATCCGGATCTGTTTGAGCGCTGGCGGCGACAAGCCGGCGGTGCTGCGACCCCAAGCCCCAGAGGAGGATGGCGCAGGGATCTCACCGCCCTCTACGGATCGCCGGAGCAGAATCCCCAATTCTGGGCATCTATCTCCGCTAACACATACCTGAGTGATCTGCCCGGCCTGATGCAGCTTCATCACAGCCTGAAAGATTCCCATGTGCCCTATGAGTTTTCCGAGACCCTGAGCAAGCAGATAGCCGCAGCGGGCAAGACCGTCGAATTCTATTCTTACCCGGGTGACGACCACAATCTGGCGAATAGCTTCGGGCTGGCCATGCAGCGGTCGCTGGAGTTCTTTGATAAGTATGTGAAGGGGAGCTAGGCAGGGCATCAGTCTTGACCTACCATCACCCTGAGCGGAGCGAAGGGGCTCTGGCCGGCGCTGCCCGGCTGAACAGTCCCTGGTTATGACCATTCGGCAATTAGCGTCTTATGTGAGAATATTGCGAGACCTTAATCAAACCATAACGGCTGCACAACCTTCCTGTAGTATGTTAGGACCTGTGGTTGAGCAGCCTGCAACAGCCACAGATTAAACTATAGCAAGAGGGGTATCTGAAAGAGTGAGCAGACGATTGACGCGCTTAAAGTTGGTGGTACTGGTCATCGGTTTGAGTTTGATTGTGGTCGGCTGTGGCCCGGCGGCGGCCCAAGCCCCCACAGCCGCAACGGCTACGGCTCCTGTGCCGGCCGTTTCACCTTCGGCGCCCGCCACGTCGGCGGGTTCCGTTGCCTCACCCACATCACCGGCGAGCACGGTGACGTCAGTCCCGGCAACTCCCGCAGCCGCGGCCGACTCGATGCGCTTTGTCCTGGTGCCGGATGGGACTCAGGCGCGCTACCGGGTGCGGGAGCAGCTCGCCCGGCTGTCGTTTCCCAGCGACGCAGTCGGCACAACCAACGCGGTCTCAGGTCAGGTCGTGGTTAACCCGGATGGGACAGTCGTGCGTGAGCAGTCCAAAATCGTGGTTGACCTGCGGACACTCCAAAGCGACGAGAGCCGGCGTGATAACTTCATTAGGAACAACACACTTCAGACGAACCAGTTCCCTACCGCCGAATTTGTCCCCACGGCCGTCCAGGGGTTAGCATCGCCCCTGCCTACCTCTGGTGAGGGCAAGTTTCAACTCGGCGGCGACCTGACCATCCACGGCGTGACGCGCCCGGTGACCTGGGACGTGACGGCTCGCCTGAACGGTCAAGACCTGACGGGTACAGCCACAACGAGCTTCAAGTTCGAAGACTTCGGCATGAGTGTGCCGCGCGCCTTCGTCGTGCTCAGCGTTGACGACAACATCCGGCTTGAACTGGATTTCCACTTCGTTCGCCAATCGTGATGGTGTAAAGGATGAAGAATATGAGAAAACACATTTGGTTATGGCTTCTGGTCCTGGCCCTGTTCGCGTCGGCCTGCGCCAGCCTCACACCGCAAGCTGTAGCGCCGGGCCAGGGGACGGTGCAGCTTCAGGCCACACCGGCTACGCCCGCGGTTGCCCAGGCCCAGGCGACGCTGGGTGCACCACCATTGACAGTCAACACCACGCCGACGCCCAGCGCCCAGGTCACTACGCCGACGGCAACTCCGCTGGACGTGCGCACGTCAACGAGCGGCGTCAGCCAGGCGCTGAATGATGCGGAGGCGCTCTTTGTCGAGATTTACAAGCGCGTCAGCCCGGCGGTCGTCTATATCGAGACGGATAATGGCAGCGGGTCGGGCTTCGTCGTGGATAAGGACGGCCACATCGTCACCAACAACCACGTCGTTGAAGGTGCCAGGCGCATCGAGATCGTGTTCGCGAACAGAACGCGCGTCACGGCCCAGGTGGTGGGCAGCGACGTGGACGCTGACATCGCTGTGCTCAAGGTGGATGTGCCCGCCGACCAGTTGGTCGTGGCCGAACTGGGGGACTCCAGCACCGTCGAGGTCGGCCAGTTCGCCATTGCCATTGGCAACCCCTTCGGTCTGCAGAACACGATGACCATCGGCATCGTTAGCGGGCTCGGGCGCACGCTCCAGTCTGATCGAACCGCGCCCGGAAGCCAGGGCAGCTACTCCAACCCGAACGTTATCCAGACCGACGCGGCCATCAACCCTGGCAACTCCGGTGGGCCGCTCCTGGATTCGCAGGGGCGGGTGATCGGCATCAACACCGCCATCCGCTCGACCGCGCAGGGCGTCAACGGTCAGCCTGTCAATTCGGGGGTCGGCTTCGCCGTGCCCATCAACACTGTGAAGCGCATTCTCCCCGCTTTGATCAAAGAGGGACATTACACTTATCCCTGGTTGGGCCTCGCCAGCGCTGGCGAGATCGATCTGCAAACCCAGCAGGCCCTGGGCCTGCCGCAGAGCACCGGCGTCTATGTCACTCAGGTCACGCCGGGTAGTCCGGCGGACAAGGCCGGCATCCGCGCCGGGACACGAGATGTAGGGTTGGGCCAGTTGGGCGCCAGTGGCGACCTGATCATCGCGATTGACGGGCACGAGGTGCGCGACTTCGCCGACCTGATCGGCTACCTGGTCAGCGAGACCTCAGTCGGCCAGACGGTCACACTGACGATCATCCGCGATGGCCGGCAGATGGACGTTAAGGTCATCCTGGGAGCACGGCCCTGATGCCGCAGCCGTCATGCGTTCGCTCGAAATGATGGCGCTTGTGCTGGCGAGGATCATCGCTTTCGCAGAGTGACATGTTGGGCTAGAATTCGGGCTAAACCAGACAGAACAGGTCCCCAAAGACGCTAAAAGGCGCAGCGGACATTTTCGTCTCAGTTTTCAGTCCAGACCCCGGAGTCGGTTCACGACATCGCCGACGGCAAGCTGACGACATCCAACTGCTCTTGAATATAACGTAATAGAACCATTCCGGGATTGGCGCGAGCGCAACCCTGTGTTATACTCCTGGTAGGAGGATCAGTATGACCTATGGCGAATGTCAAAACTGCCATCTCACTTCCAGAACCGCTCTTTGAGCAGGCCGAGTCCCTGGCGCACGAACTGAACACCTCGCGCAGTCACCTGTTTGTGCTTGCGTTGGAAGAGTTCATCCGCCGCCATCAGAACAGGCAACTGCTGCAGCAACTCAATGCCGCTTACGGGGAGGGCCTGGACCTAGAAGAGGAGAGACTTCTGCGCGCGATGCGTCACTCCTACCGCCACCTTGTAGAAGATGACGCATGGTAATCAACCAGGGCGATATCTACTGGGTGGACCTTGAGGAGCCTATAGGCTCGGAGCCAGGCTATCGTCACCCGCACGTCGTTATCCAGAATAACGCTTTCAACCGCAGCCGCATCTCTACAGTGGTCGTCTGCGCCCTGACCTCGAATCTCAGGCATGCTGCCGCTCCGGGGAATCTCCTGCTCGAACGTGGCGAAGCCAACCTGCCGAAACAGAGCGCGGTCAACATCTCTCAGGTTCTCACTGTGAACAAGACCCAGCTAACCGAGAAGATAGGAACGCTATCTGCCAGACGGATGCGCCAGGTTCTCGATGGACTCCTCCTGCTCCTGGAGCCCCGTGAAGCCGAGGAAGAAGATGACTCGATCTAGCCCCATTGTTCCTGGCCCCACCTATGCCGAGATGCGCGACCCGGCCCTGCTGCCGCCCGAACTGCGCCAACGGGCACTGGCAGCACTGCGCACTGACGAACTCGACCCGCTCAATCTGTTCAATATCACCTGGAAGCGGGCCGACAATAGCGTCAATGCCCTGGTCCTGCCCCGCGAACTGACCGGCGTCAAAGCCAACATCATTGTGCTCATCGGGGCGGATTTCCCCACCGGCAGCCATAAGGTGGGCGCGGTCTACGCAACCCTGATCGAGGCCGAAGCCGAGGGGCGTATCCGGCCGGGCCAGAAGACCATCGTGGGGCCGTCCACAGGCAACTTCGGCATCGGCACAGCCTACATCGCCCGCCTCAAGGGCTATCGCGCCCTGGTCGTTATGCCCGACAGCATGAGCCAGGAACGCTACGAGCGCATCCGCCGCTACGGCGGCGAACTGGACCTGACGCCTGGCACGGAGAGCGATGTCATCCTGACGCTCCAGCGCACTTATGCTGCCTACGTCAGCGACCCACACTATGAGGTCCTGGCCCAGTTTGAGCTACTGCCCAACTACCGCTTCCATCGTTATGTCACTGGCGAGGCGGTCCTGACGGCAGCGGCACGGATCGGGAATGGCCGGGTGGCGGCCTTCTGCTCGGCCCCCGGCTCGGCCGGAACGCTGGCGGCGGGCGACGCCGTCAAGGAAGCCTGGCCCAACGCGGCCATCGTCGCCCTGGAGCCACGCCAGTGCAGCACCCTATACAATAATGGGCGCGGCCAGCACCGCATCGAAGGCATCGGCGACAAGATGGTCACGCTCATCCACAACATCCTGACCACCGATTACGTCATGTTGATCCACGATGAAGATTGCCTGCGCGGGTTGAAGGTCATCCAGGATGGGACGCATGTCCTGGTCGAGCGGCTGGGCGTGCCCGAAGCGCAGGCCACTGCTCTTGTGGACCGGCTGGGCATATCCAGCATCTGCAACATCATCGGCGCCATCAAAACGGCCAAAGCCCTCGACCTGGGCCCGGCGGACAACGTTGTGACCATTGCGACCGACCGTTTCGACCGCTATCCGTCGGTAATGGCCGACCTGGAGCGCCGGGCTGGCCGCGTGGATGACGATATATTGGAACTCTGGGCCAAAGCCGTCTTCCTGGGCGCGACGACGCATGAGACCCTCGACGTGCGTGGCGCGGAGCAGAAGGAACGCCTGTTTCGACAGAAGGAGGAGGTGTGGACACAGTTCGGCTACAGCGTGGACTATCTCAACCGGATGAAATCGCCCGACTTCTGGCAGGCGGAGATTGACAAGGTGCCGGAGATCGACACCCGCATCGCCCAGGTGCGCGGGTCACTCATGGGACGCTGATGAACGCGGATTTACGCTGATGCTGCTGCTCCTACCCCCGCGTCCGATATAGACATGAGCGCAATCTTCCCCGAAGCTCTTGTCCTCGTCGCCATCATGAACAACCGGCGCGACCTCGCCATCGCCCGGACGCTCGGCTGGTATCGTATCCCCATAAAGAGCGCGCCTCGCACGATTCAGGTGGACTTTCTGGCCTTCTACCAGACAGCCGCGTTTGGTGAAGAGAAGTGGGCCGTCAACTACTACGCGCAGGTGCGCGGGCACGAACTGGTCACGCGCCGCGAATTGTTCCGCGATCAACCCGATCATCCCCGCGCTGGCGAGTGGTACTACAAACTGCAATTGGGGCCATTGGAGCGCCTGCCCCATCCCATCCCCAGTCGCAAATGGCGGCGCCTGACGTTCCTCATCACCACGGGCGAGCGCCTGCTGCGGGCCGAGGAGATCAACGACCTGGTCCTGGGCAGCCCGGAGCAGGAGATGCTGTGGCGGGCGCTGAAGGAGGCCGGCATCGCTGCCGAGCGCGGTTACATCATCCGCGAGCATCGGGCAAGCTATACCGCTGACTTCGCTGTCTTCTGCCGTGACGGTGCCCTGGCGATCACTTGCGCGCCGGAGGCCAGCCCTGCTGCCCTGCCTCGGTCCCCGACCTGGCGTACGCTTCACCTGGATGCCACCCGGCTGCGCGATACCCTGCCAGAATACGTGGAAGTGGTGCAAGCGACGGTGGCCGAGATGGGAGGGATATCGCCAGCCCGCCCCTAGACCTCCTCACGCCACCAATCTCATTCGGTTTGCCATGGCCTCGTCAAAGGCACCGATGAATGCCCACCAGTTCGTGAGGGGGCGACCCTGGTAAGTGAGGCCATTATTCGCGCCGGGGAGGTTGTGCATCCAGAAGATGAACCAGGTGAGACTATCGCAGTTCCAGCGTTCACAGTTCATGCGCTTCTTCTGACCGGTCCCTGCGGGTGTCCAGTCCTCAATATCCGTCTCAATGAATGTGGGATTGGCCCAGTCATAGTCCCGCACCGCGTTCGGCGGGTAATGGGCCCAACCACAGCGACCCTCGCCCGTCGCGCCAACAAAGCGTTTCCAGAAGAGATCATAATCAATCTCGCGCAGGGTGGCCTCAATCTGGTGTAGGTGGTCTTCCGTCGCTTCCGATGGACCACGCTGGTAATTATAATGGTAAACCGTGTACGTCCTGCTCAACCCAGGCAGGTCGGTCGGGTCGCGGTCACTGTTGCTAATGTCGCCATAGGGTCCGGCCATGTTCGATTCCCAGCCGCCCAACCGGCCGCCGCTGTAGCTCCACAGCCAGACCTCCTTCACCCCACGTTCCTCCACCCACTGCCGGATGTTGATGCGCTCCATAATGACGTTATAGTCGGCCCAGGGAAGGTGCTGGCCGGGCTTGCTGTAGGTCGGGACCGGTTCCAGGAATTCAAGGCTGTCAACAATCTCGTAGTGCAGGCTCGGTTGGGCATTCGGGTCCTTATAGCCGTGATACCTGCTGCCCTCTTCCAGCGCCTCGATGACGCGCTGCGTGGTCTGCGCCACGTGCTGGCGCATCTCGTCCAGCGGCCCATCCACGTCGCCGGCGACGCTAATGTCAATCAGGCCATCCTTGACAGGATAGTAGCTGACCAGCAGCACAGAGATTGTAAAGGGAGGTTCCGGCACAGGCAGTTTCGGACCCGTCTGGAACAGGCTTCTGAAGAAGGCGGCCACACTGGCGAGCAGAACGTTGAGACGGCTCAGAATTGTCATGACTGACCTCCTCAGGCGCGAATATGGCGACATGCCGGGATGCGTTGTGCTCCCATTGTATGCTGCGGCTGTCTGTCGGGCAACTGCGATAGAGGCCCGCCTCGTGGGTTGGTGCTGGGCAGGGGCTTGTTGCCTGATTGAGGCGGCCGCTATCAGCGGATCCGCAGATCAAGCGGTGGTTGGATGAAGAGTCCGCGACGTCGGCTCCACCGAGATGTTAGGCACAATTCTATCTATTCTGGACAGCGCCCGCTGCCAGCCATCTTCTGCCGGATTCCGTAATCTCCCATATCCCACGTGGAGAATCCGAGGCCAACAAGCCTTCTCTCACCATCGCCTTCCGCGCCCATTACCCCTACCCCACGCAGGCGCAGCCTGGGCTTCTCTGCAATGGCACTGACACACAGTCGGGCCCGTCCCCTGCCGGGGAGACAGGGCTGTTCCGGTCAGACTAAAGCAACTCGTTTGCCCAGTGACCAACTCCACGCTTGGTTCTCACGACCGTCTGAAGTACAATGGTAAGCAGGCCGAGAGGACCACTAAAGGAGAAGCGACTGAGCACGCGCCAGATCAAGATCATCGTTGAGAAGTATCTCGATGGGTACGTAGCCTACCCGCTGGGCGTGAAGGGAGTAGTTGTCGGCGAAGGCGATACCTATGAAGAAGCTCTCGCCGATGTGGAATCTGCCATCAAGTTTCACATTGAAAGCTTCAGAGACAATGTGCTGGAGGTTGAGAGCCCCGAGCATATGACAATTGACCATCTCATCATTGATATGGACGGCGTGCTCTGGCGAGGGGCGCAGGTCATCCCCGGCGCGCCAGAGTTTATCCGCTTTCTACGCCAACGCGGCATCGGCTTTGTCCTGGCAACCAACAACTCGACACGCACGGCGGCGCAGTATCAGGACAGGCTGGCGGGCTTCGGCATTGAGGTCGCGCCGCACGAGATCGTGACCTCGGCACTGGCCACTGCCGGCTACCTGGCAACGCAGGCCGAGCCCGGAACGCCGGTCTACGTCATCGGCGGCGATGGGCTGCGCCAGGCCCTGACCGAAAAGGGCTTTGTCCTCGATAGCCAGCAGGCCCGCTACGTCGTCGTCGGCATGGACCTGGAGTTGACCTTCGATAAGCTGCGGCGGGCAACCTTACTGATCCGCGCCGGTGCGGGCTTCGTCGGCTCGAACCCGGATAAGACCTTCCCTAGCGAGGAGGGCATGATCCCCGGCGCCGGCGCAACCCTGGCAGCGCTCGAGGCGGCGACGGGCGTCAGCCCGGTCATCGTCGGCAAGCCGGAGCCCATCATGTTCCAACAGGCGCTCAAGCGCCTGGGCGCGACGGCGGCAACGACGGCAATGATAGGCGACCGGCTGGAGACCGACATTCTGGGCGGTCAGCGCGCCGGGCTCAAGACCATCCTGGTCCTTTCGGGCGTGACCAAAGCCAGCGACCTGGCGGCGTCCGACCTCAAGCCCGACTGGGTCTTCCAGGACGTGGATGAACTGAGACGCAAGTGGATGTGGGCGTGACTTCGCTTTATGACCTGTCCTATGACGAGTTGAAGGCCCTCCTGGCCTCCTGGGGCGAGCCGGCTTACCGCGCCTCGCAGCTTTGGAACTGGCTGTACAAACGGCTGGCACCCGACTTCGACGCTATGACCGACCTGCCTGCCCAACTACGCCAGCGGCTGGCAGCCGAGACGCGCCTGTACCGTCTGCGTCTGGTGGCCGAACAACAGTCCTCCGATGGCGAGACGCGCAAGCTACTGCTGGCTCTGCCCGACGGCCAGATGATCGAAAGCGTCCTCATGGGCTATAGCCGGCGGCGCACCGCCTGCATCTCGACTCAGGCAGGCTGTGGCATGGGCTGCGTCTTCTGCGCCACCGGCCAGATGGGCCTGCTGCGCAACTTGAGCAGCGGCGAGATCGTCGAACAGGTTCTGTACCTGGAGCGTGAACTGCGCACCAGTGAACGTGAGCGGGGCCTGACCAATATCGTCTTCATGGGCATGGGCGAGCCTCTGGCGAACTACGCGGCCACCCTGGCCGCGTTGCGGCGGCTGATGGACCCGACCGGCTTCAATTTCGGCGCCCGCCGCATCACTATCAGCACCGTCGGCCTCGTCCCCGCCATCGAACGCTTCAGCCGCGAAGGGCTCCAGGTCGGCCTGGCGGTATCGCTCCATGCCGCTACCGACGCCTTGCGCAACCAGATCGTCCCCATTAACCGACGCTATCCACTGGCGCGTCTGATGGCCGTCTGCCGTGACTACGTGGCACGCACCGGCCGCCGCTTGACATTCGAGTGGGCCCTCATCCAGGGCGTCAACGATGGGCCGGAGCAGGCCGAGGCCCTGGCCAGACTCGTTACCGGCCTGCTCTGCCACGTCAACGTCATCCCGCTCAACCCTACCCGCGGTTACCCCGGCAGCCCGTCTACCCGCGAGCGGGTCGCCGCCTTCCGTGCCATCCTGGAGCGCGCTGGCGTGCCCTGCACGGTGCGCGTCCGGCGCGGCATTGACATCGAGGCAGGCTGTGGCCAGTTGCGGACGGAGGTGGAAATGCAGGTCTCATCTCCAGCTCCGGCAGCCACATAAACCCAAGAAAGAGGTGATGCATGATTCAGAACGCTAGCCAATCCCCTTCCGCCGATCTGGCCAGCATCCTCACCGGCCGCTACCCGGAGGCAGCGTATGTGCGCGAACTGTTCGACGAGCCAGCCACGATGCTTTACCAGGTGTGGTCCCTCATCCAGACATTGGAGGATGCGACCCAACCCGGCTCAAGCATCTCTATGGAGGACGTCGCCGCCCAAGCCGATGAGCTGATCCTCGAAGTCATCAAGGCATTGGAAGGGGAGCAGGAGATCGAGCTTGTGCGCTCTTTGTTGCACCTGCGCGATAGCTTGACGCGGCAAGAGAGCGGGCAAGAGCGCACTGCCGAAATGGAGGCTGCCCGGGCCAGGGTGATCAACATCATCAACGACTTCTTCCATGAGCGGCTGACGGCGCTGCCCTCAATCAAGGCATACATTGACCGCTTTCAGGCGACGAGCGATTGAAGCCGACTGAACCGAATTATCCTTGCGCTTTTCCCCACCGGCTGGTATCATTGGCCTTATGGGAACGGCTATCAAGATCGCGCCGTCCATCCTGGCGGCCGATTTCGCCCGGCTGGGCCAGGCCGTCGCCGAGGCCGAGGCCGCCGGCGCAGACTATATCCATGTAGACGTGATGGATGGACATTTCGTGCCCAATATCACCCTGGGCCCGCTTGTTGTCCAGGCGCTGCGGCGCGCCACCTCGCTCCCACTCGACGTACATCTCATGATCGAAGCGCCGGAACGCTATCTGGCGGCTTTCGCCCAGGCCGGTGCTAACCACCTGACGGTGCACGCCGAGACCTGCCCGCATCTGCACCGCACGCTCCAGCAGATTCACGCACTGGGCTGCCGGGCCGGGGTCGCGCTCAACCCGTCCACCCCGCCTGTCGCCGTCAGTGAAATCGTTAATGACGCCGACCTGATCCTGGTTATGACGGTCAACCCTGGCTTTGGCGGCCAGACGTTCATCGCTGGCATGCTCGATAAGGTGCAGCGTGTGCGGGCACTGTTGGACGAGCATGGCTCCGCCGCCGAACTGGAGGTGGATGGGGGCATTGACCCTGAGACTGCGCCCTATGTCGTCGCCGCCGGGGCGCGGGTTCTGGTCGCCGGTAGCGCGGTGTTTCATACCAGGGAGAGCATAGCCGAGGCGGTTGCCGCTATCCGCCGGGCGGCGGAAACAAAAAGGCCAGCGGCTCCGTTGAGGGCTGGCCTGGGTGTGGTCGAATATGGAGCTTAGGCTGTCTTGGAGAGGGTCTTCAAGCACTTGGCGCAGATATAGACGCGGCGTGGCTTGCCTTGCACCACGATTGTTGCGCGCTGGATATTGGGCTTGAATTGGCGATTGGTCGCCCGGAACGAGTGGCTGACATTGTGCCCAAACATGGGACCCTTGCCGCAGATTTCACATTTAGCCATAATGCTTTACCTCTTTCTACTCAAAGCGATTGCGCCGGATACAGTAATCATACCACAGGAAGTCCATCTCGACAAGGGGCCTGTCCTGAACGCAGTGAAGGGCTGAGGATACCTATGGCTAGCGAGACTTCTCTGGGGAAAGTCGAGATCACGCCCCACGCGATTGCGAGCATTGCCCGCAACGCGGCCTTGAAATCCTACGGCGTCGTCGGTCTGGCCGGGCGCGGCGGTGTCAGCGAGCTGGGCCAACGCCTGGCAGGCAAAGGCCGGCGCAGTATCGAGGTGCGCATCAGCGGCGATCAGATTGTGATTGACATCTATGTCATCATCGAGTACGGCACACGCATCTCCTCGGTCGCCCATAGCATCATGAACAGCGTGCGCTTCAACGTCGAGAGAGCCATCGGCATGCCGGTAGCTGAGGTCAACGTCCATGTGCAAGGGCTCAGGGTCAGCAACCCCGACTAGGGATCAGGGATAGCATGGCTAAGGCGAAACCAGGTCCTGGCTCCAGTCAGGTTCGCGAACACATCCCACCTAACGGGCCACGCTGGCTGATCTGCGACGGCCAAGGGCTGCGGCAGTTGGCACAGGCGGGCCTGGCCTGGCTGGAGCACCATGAGTCGGGGATCAACGCGCTCAATGTCTTCCCGGTACCCGACGGGGATACCGGGACAAACATGATGCTCACCATGCGCTCGGCCTGCGATGAGGTTGGACACAGCGCCGATCATCACGCGGGGCGAATGGCGCGTGCCCTGGCCCATGGCGCGCTCATGGGTGCCCGCGGCAACTCCGGCGTCATCCTGTCGCAACTGTTGCGCGGCTTCGCCCGCGCCGTTGGTGAGCTGGAAGCCTTCGATGCCGCCGCGTTTGTGCGAGGACTCAGTGAGGGGCGCGACACTGCCTACAAGGGCGTCATGCGGCCCGTCGAGGGCACAATCCTGACGGTGGCCTGCGCGGCCGCAGCCGCAGCCGAGGAGGCCGTCAAAGACACTAACGAGCTACGCCAGATCATGGAGCGCGTTGTCGCTCGCTCCCATGAGGCGGTGGCACTCACCCCCTCGCTCTTGCCCATCCTGCGTGATGCCGGTGTTGTGGATGCCGGGGGTCAAGGCCTTGCCATCTTGCTCGAAGGCATGCTCCGGGCCATGCGCGGTGAGAGCCTGGAGGCCGGCGCTGCCCGGGTAAGCCAGCCAAGCCAGCCTGGAACGCTACCGTCGCAGCTCGAACCGCGCCAGGAGGGTTACGGCTACGATGTCCAGTTCTTGCTACGGGGCCATAACCTCGATATTGATGAAGTCCGGGCGGCCATAGGCGCGATGGGCGAGAGCACATTGGTCGTGGGCGATGCCAATACTATTAAGGTGCACGTTCACGTTCACGACCCCGGCGTGCCGCTCAGCTATGGTGCCAGCAAGGGCACACTCAGCGACGTGGTCGTTGAGAACATGCAGGAGCAATACCAGCGCTTCATCGCTGACCGGCTACAACTGCCCGAACCAGGCAATGGGCAGATTGCATCGAAGGACATAGCATCTCCGGCACCTTCGATTGCGGTGGTGGCGATCATGGCAGGCGCTGGATTAGCCCGCGTTTTCAGCCACGATCTCGGCGCGGCAGCTATCGTGGACGGCGGGCAGAGCATGAACCCCAGCACCGAGGAGATCCTGCGCGCGGTGGAAAGCGTGCCCAGTGACCGCGTCATCATCCTACCCAACAACAGGAACGTAATCCTGGCGGCGGAGCAAGCCCGGAAGCTGTCGCCCAAGAGTGTGGCCGTTGTCCCCACCCAGACTATTCCAGAAGGGGTGGCTGCGATGTTGGCCCTCGATCCGACGGGAGAACTGGACCAGATGGCTGCCAGGATGACCGAGGCCGCCCGCGAAGTCACCAGTGGCGAGGTCACTACGGCCACACGCGCCGTCAATCTGGATGGGGTTCAGGTCGAGGCCGGCCAGATCATCGGGTTGGTCGCCGGAACGCTGGTTGCCGCCGGCTCCCACCGGGACGAGGTTGTCATCGCCACGCTGGAGCACATGGGCCTCGATCACGAACCACGGCATGTCACCCTATATTACGGCGACTCGGTCCAGCCGCCGGAGGCCAGGACGCTGGCTGCCAGCCTGCAATCGCGCTATCCCCAACACGAGATCGAAGTCATCGAGGGTGGCCAGCCGTATTATCACTACCTTCTGTCGGTGGAGTGAAACTTGCCTAAAATCCGCATCGTAACCGATAGCACCGTTCATCTCTCCGACCCGGCTCAAGCTGAGCGCATGGGTCTGGTCGTTGTCCCTCACACCATCCAGTTCGGCAGCCAAAGCTTTCGTGAGGGCATTGACATCACCTCAGAGGAATTCTTCCGCCGCGTCGCCCTCGGCGGACCCCTGCCGGTGGCTATACCGCCGACATTCGATGATTTCAGCGCAGTCTACACCGACCTCGGCCGGGTCAGCGACTACATCCTCTCGATCCACACCTCCAGCAAGCTCAGCCGGGCCTACCGCCATGCCAAGATGGCCGCCGATGCCCTGCTGGGCCGAACACAGGTCAGGGTGGTGGATTCGCTGACGATCTCGCGCGGCCTGGGTATCCTGGTCGAGGCCGCGCTGCGCGCCGCCGAAGCCGGCCAGTCCCTTGATGAGATCGTCCGGTTGGTGCGCGGCATGATCCCGAGCATCTATATGGTGTTCGTCGTGGATACACTCGACTACCTGGAACGCAGTGGCCGCATGGGCCCGGCGCAGGCCATTTTGGGAACGATGCTGGGGATTAAGCCCTTTCTGACCCTTGAGGAGGGCGAGTTGATCCCGATGGAGAAGGTGCGCAGCCGCGACAAGGCGCTGGAGAAGCTACTTGAGTTCATTACCGAGTTCTCCAACATCGAGGAACTGGCGATCCTTCAGAGCGCTCGCCACCCGACGGAAGATACGCGCATGTTGCTGGAGAGGTTGGCGTTAGAGTACGGCGACCAGACCTTCCCGGTCATGATGTATGGCCCGACGCTCGGCTGCCACATCGGCCCCAATAGCCTGGGGGTGCTGGTATACGAGGGACAGGACGACCATGTTGCCGGCTTTTGAGAACCTGGTTAAGGTGCTCAAACTGGAACAGGAGCAGGGCTACCGCAACCGGGCCGTCTCTGGCGGGCTGGACAAGCTGCTGGGCCGCTGGCTTCAAGAGGCCCGCCGCCAGGCAGCCCAGCCGGAAGAGACCCAGGCCGTTGAGGCACTGGCCCAGATATTGGCGACCTACCCCGGTCTGGAGACCCGCGACGAACGTGTTCAGGCAGTGCAGACGGCCCTGGATATCCTCTACGGGCGCAAAGCATCAGGCGGTGACCTGCCCCCCCAGTCCCTCTCCCTGTCAGAGGAGGCGACGGAGGAGGGGTTCGAGGAAGACGCGAAGCCCCTCCAACCCCCGGCTAGCGCGGATTTGTCCGACCTGGCTGCCCCGTCAACGGAAACCTATGCTCAGCCGGAGGGGCCTGAATCGCCGACTCGCGCACCCCGACGTCTGGTCCGCCCGCTGCGGTACCCGGCCGCAGGACCTGAGCCGCGACTGGGCCTGAACGCGCCCGTCACGGCGTTGCAGGGCATCGGCACCAAGCAGGCCGACCGGCTGGCTCGGCTCGGTGTGCAGACTATCGGTGATCTGTTGTACCTCTTCCCTAGACGCTATGACGACTACAGCCGCATGAAGCCGATCAACCGGCTGGAATATGGTGAGGAGGTGACTATTATCGGCACCATCTGGGAGACGCATGTGCGCCAGACACGCGACCGCATGCCTATCATCTCCTCGATCATCAGCGACGGCTCCGGCACGATCCAGGCGACGTGGTTCAACCAACCCTACCTCGCCGAACAGCTTAGGGCCGGACGCCAGATCGTCATCAGCGGGCGGGTTGACGAGTATCTGGGGCGGTTGGTGTTCCAGTCGCCAGAATGGGAGCCGCTGGAAGCGGAGCAGTTGCACACGGCTCGCATCGTCCCGGTCTATCCTCTGGTTCAGGGACTGAACGCCCACTGGCTGCGCCGCATGATGAAACGAACGGTGGACTACTGGGCCCGGCGCGTTCCCGACCCGCTGCCTCCGGACCTGCGCGCCCGCCTGAACCTGATGGACCTGGGCACCGCCCTGGCCCATATGCACTTCCCTGACAACTGGGAACAACTGGAGAGTGCGCGGCGGCGGCTGGCCTTCGACGAGCTATTCCTGCTACAACTGGGCCTGCAGCGCCAGGGCCGCGAATGGCGCACCCAGCCGGGCCTGCCATTGCGCGTCAGCGACGAGTGGATGGAACGCCTGATGGCCTCTCTGCCCTTTACGCTGACCTCGGCCCAGATGCGCGCGGTTCGCAACATCCGCACCGACCTGCAGGGTGAGCGCCCTATGAACCGGCTGCTCCAGGGCGACGTCGGCAGCGGCAAGACGGTCGTCGCGGCGATTGCCTGCGCTATCGCCATCGCCAACGGCGTTCAGGCCGCGCTCATGGCTCCGACCGAGATCCTCGCCGAACAACACTGCCGTACCGTCACTCGCCTGCTCCAAACCGAGACC
>CADDZL010000058.1 GCA_902812335.1 Chloroflexota bacterium
GTTGGTGACCGGCATGGACACGGACAGTTGGGCCGGTTGATCCTTGCTGGGCGTGGGCTCGGGGCCGGGCGGTGCCTTGCGTGCGAGAGCTGCCAGAATAGGCTGAGCCACGCGCGCTCGCAGTAACCCGGCAAACGTTACGCCTGCGGCCGTCTGCGTCGCACCCCCTTCCGTTGTTATTGATCCCGGCGTCCCTGTAGCGCCCGGCTCGGCCACAATTGGCAGCATGGGGAGCCGGACGACAATCGGTAGCGTTGGCTTGCTCATGTCATCTCCAGAATCCGCGCCAATGGCAGGTAGCCCCGTGCCTGTGGTCGTCACCGTTCGGTGACGGCCGCTTTCAGAATAGCCAACTGGCGGGCAGCCAATTGGGTCAATGCCTGATAGCGAATGGTGGTCTCGGCGAGCTGAGACATCTCCAGGTCAATATCAACGTTGTTGCCATCGGGCCGCAGCGTCGTCGTCGGACGGGGCACGAGTTGGGGCGCGAGCGGTTGCGCCTGCCCGGTCAGATGGGCCGGATGCGTCGTAGTGAGCGCCAGCTTGTGCGCCCCGTTCTTGATCTGACGCTGCAGTGCCTCCTCAAAAGTCACGGCCTGGGCCTGGTAGCCCGGGGTATCGGCGTTGGCGATGTTGTGGGCGATGGCCTGCTGGCGCAGTGACAGGCCATCCAGCCCAAGCTGGATCAGTTGTAGCGTTGTGCCGTTCAGAATGCTCTCTGCCATCTAACCTCCTGCATAGCGTTGGTACAAGGATAGGACGCGCGGCACGTACACCTGAGTCTCTGGGATAGGCGGGATACCGCCTGAGCGCTCGACCGCGCCAGGCCCCGCGTTATAGGCCGCGAGCGCCAGCGGTACATTGCCCTGATAGCGGTCGAGCAAGCCGCGCAGCAAGCGCACACCGCCATCCACGTTCTGCACCGGATCGAAAGGATTCGTCACGCCCAGGTCCTGGGCGTTCTCCGGCATAAGCTGCATCAGTCCCATTGCACCCGCCCGCGAGACCGAGTACGGGTTGAAGCCCGATTCCTGGTGGATTACGGCCTTCACCAGCGCCGGGTCCACACCGTAGCGTAGCGCCGTCCCCAAAATCAGATCGTCATAGGCGTGGGACGAGAATTGCGACTCGCCCCCCGACACCTGTACACTCTCCGGGGTGACCGGGCCGGGCCGGATGGTGGTCTTGGGCGGTGGCGGGGCACTGTTCTCTTCCGCCAGTGCTGCCAGAAGGACTTGCAAGAACGCATCGGGGGGCGTCGGGATACCGGGGAATACGGCGGAGGCCATTGGGTCCCCCAGGAAATCCCAGGCGCTCCCAAGCGTGCTCGTCACATCCCAGGGAAAGAAATCGGACATCTCAAGCCTCTCGCATCTGTTTAGACCGGCGATGCCGGGTGACATACAGATCGTCGCGCTCGCGGCCCTCGGCGCGTGCCAGTTCAGCGTCCAGGCGAGCCTGCTCGTGCTCCTTCAACTTCTCCAGAATCTTCTCATCCTGCATCGCGGCGACAAGTTCAGTGCGTTTCGCTGCGGCCTGGGCGCGCAGGTGTTCGACGGTCTCCATCTGCTGCCGCACCTGCTCCTGCACCCGCCGCAGCCGCGCCCGGCCCGCCGCCAGCGCCGCCAGATCGAGGAGGCCCCGCTGCCGCCGCGCGATCTCGGCGATCAGGTCGCTCTCCTGCGCCTCGAGTGCGGCCAGCCTGGCTTCGGCCTCCGCCTGAGCGCGCATGATCTGCGCCAGCGCGATCTCTAGCGCTTCGACAACGGAGGTGCGGTAGTCCAGAACCGGCTGGAGCGAAAACCGGACTCTCATGACGATGACTCGAAGATCGCCGCCAACTGCGTCAAGGTCTCCTCGAACGAGGTGGGCCGCTCGTCCTGTTGGAGAAAGGCCAGGGCTGCGGGCAGGACAGCCAGGGCCTGGTCAATATCCGGGTCGCTGCCGGCGACGTAAGCACCGATGTGGATCAAGTCTTTGGCCTTCTCATAGGTCGCCAGCATCTTTTTCAAACGCCCGGCCAGCTTCTGGTGACTGCGCGCGGTGATGGCCGGCATGACACGGCTGACGGATTGGAGCACGTCAATCGCCGGATAATGGTGGCGGGCGGCCAATTCGCGCGTCAGCATAATATGGCCATCGAGGATACTGCGGGCGGCGTCGGTGATCGGCTCATTGAAATCGTCACCCTCGACCAGGACGGTGTAGAAGCCGGTGATCGTCCCACGCTCGGAGGTCCCGGCCCGCTCCATGAGTTTGGGCAGCAGGGCGAACACCGAGGGGGTATAGCCCTTGCTGGCGGGCGGCTCGCCCACAGCCAGGCCGACTTCGCGCTGCGCCATGGCAAACCGCGTCACCGAGTCCATGAGGAAGGTCACGTCCAGACCCTGGTCGCGGAAGTGTTCGGCGATGGCGGTTGCCGTCCACGCCCCCTTGATGCGCAAGAGCGCCGGTTGGTCCGAGGTGGAGACGACAACCACTGAGCGCGCCAGGCCCTCCGCGCCCAGGTCGCGCTCGATGAACTCCTGCACCTCGCGCCCGCGTTCGCCGATCAGCCCCACCACACTCACATCCGAGCGGGCGTTACGGGCAATCGTGCCCATGAGCGTGCTCTTGCCGACGCCGCTGCCGGCGAAGATGCCGATGCGCTGGCCCTTGCCGACGGTCAATAACCCGTCAATCGCGCGCACGCCGGTGACGAGCGGGGCGGTGATGGGCGTGCGGCGCAATGGGTGAGGCGCGGAATTGACCAAGGGGGCATACTCGTTGCTGGCGAGCGGGCCTTTGCCGTCAATCGGCCGCCCCAATCCGTCCAATACCCGCCCCAACAGGCCACGCCCGACCGGTACTCGCAGTTGTGAGCGTGTCGCAATGATGGCACTCCCCGGCTGTAGGCCTTGCATTTCGCCTAAGGGCATAAGCAGGGCACGGTCGTCCTTAAAACCGACCACTTCGGTGAGCAGTGGGTGCCGGGTCGTGGGCAGCGGGTCGGACTTCTGCCCGTTGCCGACCGCCCGCTGCCCACTATAGACGAGGCAGACCTCCCCGATCTGGCATTCCAGGCCCCTGGCTTCAATCGTCAGGCCGATGACCTGGGTCACGCGACCACTGCGCACGATGGGCACACAATCGCGCACGGCGGCCTGGTAGCGGTCGAGATCGAGGGCAGCGTAATCGCTCATGCGTCCGCTCCGCGGCTCGGATCGGCGAACCCGCTGGCGGCCTCGAGTGCCGCGCCGGTGCGCTCCAACTGGGTCCGCAGACGTGCGTCTACGGTACCGCTCGGCATCTCGATCACCACATCGCCCGGCTGAAGGTCCGCATTGGGGACGATCTCCCAGTGCCGCCCGGCCAGCACTGTGGGCAACGCCTCTGCCCAGGCCGCCCGGATCGTTTCGGCGTCACGCGGCTGGAGATGGATGCGCAGGTCCTCTTGGGGCAGGACATAGGCCAGGGCGTTGGTGGCCACGTGTTGCACTAGGTCTGGGTTATGCGCCAGTGCATCGCCGATGACCTTCTCGGCGATCTGCAAGACGAGCGCAATTATCTGCGGTTCGGTGGCGCGTATCACCTGCTCGCGGTAGGTGTGGGCCGCCTCGATCAGCCGCTGCATCACCGCCAATGCCTCATTCCATTCCGAACGGCCGGCGGCCTGCCCTTCGCCCCGCCCCGCTTCAAAGCCCGCACGGCGTCCCTCGGCATAGCCCTGCTCCCGCGCCTGGGCCATGACCGCCTGGGCCTGCTGCTCAGCCTGGCGCACGATCTCCTCAGCCTTGAGTTGGGCCTCGCGCAGCATTTTCGCGCTCATCTCTTGCACGGCGGCACGCCGCGACCGATCATCAATATCGCTCGGCAGTTCTGAGAAAGGGGCGGTGGGGCCGGCATCGCTGGGCACCGGCACAACGTAGAGGAAGGGATCAACACGGACCTGGCTGGCCTTGATGACATTACGTGACGAACTCATCCTGGCCTCCACGCATGACCACGATCTCCTCTGCCGCTTCCAGCGCCCGGATGACATCCACGATGCGCCGCTGCGCCTCATATACCAGCTTCATCCGGACAGGGCCCGACACTTCCATTTCCTCGCGCAGCATCTCCGCCGCCCGGCCCGACATATTGCGGAAGACCGTGTTGCGCACCTGGTCCGTCGCGCCCTTGAGCGCCAGCGCCAGGTCTTGCTTGTTGACATCGCGCAGCACGCGCTGAAGCGACCGGTCATCCAGCTTGATGATGTCATCAAAAGTGAACAGCTTGGCGCGCAGTTCCTCGGCCAGCTCCGGGTTCGCCTCGTTCAGGTTGTCAATGATGCTCTTTTCCGTGCCCCGGTCCACCTGGTTGAGCATCCTGACGAGGGCGTTGATGCCGCCCGAGGCGGCCAGTTCGTCTTGACTGAGGATGCCCGCCAGCTTGCGCTCCAGCCCCCGCTCAAGCTGGGTGAGCACCTGAGGGGAGATGCGGTCCATGGTGGCGATGCGCTGGGCCACCTCAGCGCGTAACTCCGGCTCCAGTGCCGCCAGGATATTTGCCGCCTGTTTGGTGTCCAGATGGGAGAGAACGACGGCGATTGTCTGGGGATGCTCGTCGCGCAGGAAGATCGCCACCTGTTGCGGATCGGCCTTGCGCAAGAACTCGAAGGAAGACACTTTTTGCGTCGAGATGCGCTCCAGGATCGCCGCTGCCTGCTCCTGGCCCAGGCTGCGAGAGAGGACCTGCCGGGCGTAATCCAGCCCGCCGACGAGGAGGGCGCTGTGAGCCAGGGAGAGATCGTAAGCATCGGTCATGATCTGGTGCTTGACCTCACTGCTGTAAGTCCCGGCACGCGAGACCGCCAGCATGAGGTGGACAATTTCGTCCTCGTCGAAGTGCTTGAGCACCTGGGCGGAGAGATCAACACCCAGGGTAATGAGCAGGGCAGCGGCTTTCTCCTCACCGCGTAGCTTGGCATTGGGCTTGCGCTCAGTCACGTTCATTCAACCAGGTGCGGATGATTTGTGCGACGGTTTCCGGCTGTTGCTGTGCCAGGTGCTGAATCTGGCGCTCGATCCGTAGGGCTTCCGACCTCTCATTGGCTGCGGGCGGCTGGTCCGCCGGCGCCCCTTCGCCTCCTCCCGCGAGCAGGGCCGGTTCCTGCGCTCCCAAGAGCGCGTTCGCCGGTGCGGGCAGCGTGCCGGAGGTAGCCGCTTCCGCCAGCCCCAGGCGCGGTACCGGTGCGGGGAGGGGCACAGGCAAGGCCAAAGGTGCGGCCTGCAGGCGCAGGTTGTGGAACAGGCGCGAGACATACCAGAGGAGTGCGAACAGCGCCAGCCCCACCGCTGCCCACTGCGCATATTGGAAGATGTCCTGCTGCTGCTTAGCCTCCTGGAATTGCGTTTGCTGTTGCTCGACATAACTGTGGTCGAATGCCAGCGTATCCACGGTAAGCTGGTCGCCGCGCGCCGTGTCAATACCCGCCGCCGCGGCCACCGCCTGGCTCAAGGATGCCAGTTGCTGCGGATCGCTCACACCGTCCACCAGCACCGAAAGCGACAGCCGCGCCACCTGGCCGGGAGCCTTGATCTGGTGGGTCTCGGTCTGGCCAAGTTCGTAGTTGATGGTGCTTTCGTTGCGCTGATAGCCGATCCCTTGTGTACCGGAGATCACCGTCTGGTAGGAAGGCCCGCCGGGCAGATTGCTGCTGGTGCCAGGGATGCCACCGGCGGCGGAAGGTGCGCCCGCGTAGGTCTCGGAGACCGTCTGGCTGCTGCGGACCGAACCGGTGGGCGTGTAGGTCTGGCTGGTCGTCTCGACCTGGTCCCAGTTCATCTTGGCGGCGGCGCGTACGACCGACTTGTTCGGCCCCAGCACGCGGTCGAGCATCGCCTGGACCTTGTTCTCGATGGCTGTTTCGTAGGCCCGCTCTGCCTGGATCTGATTCGTGCTGAGCGCCGGCGAGGCGATATGCCCGGCGTTCTCATCGGGCGGGGTTAAGAGCAACGTCCCCTCGGTATCCACAATCGTGATGTTCTCCGGCTTCAGACCCTCGACGCTGCTGGCCACCAGGTGGCTGATTGCCGCCACCTGCTCTGCCTCCAGATGCTGGCTCGGCTTGAGCTTAAGCGTCACGGAAGCGGTCGGCTCTTGCTTCTGCTGGGTGTACAGTGAAGGCTGGGGGATGACGATGTGGACGCGTACATCCTGCACCGCATTCAGGCTGCGGATCGTGCGTGCCAGTTCGCCTTCGAGCGCTCGCTGATAATTCACCTGCTGGCTGAACTCCGTCATCCCCAGCGTTGGGGCGCTGAACAGCTCAAAGCCGACGTTGCCGCCTTGCGGCAGGCCCTCGCGCGCCATGGCCAGCCGTACCTCATACACCTGATCGCGCGGGACGAGGATCGTTCCCCCACCCGCCAACTGGTAGGGCGTGTTCGATGCCTGGAGCTTCTCGACGATGCGGCCGGCGTCGTCATCCGACAGGCCGGTATAGGCAACGGTGTAATCGGGCGTCCGGGCCCAGAGGGTGAAGACGGCCGCCAGCGCTACGCCGGTCAGTGCCAGCACGATGAGCGCGATGCGCTGCAAGCGGCTGAAGCGGCTCCACAGGCCGGTCAGATGTTTGATGAGGGAAGGGAAGGCGGCATCCATGGGTTAGACTTGCATCCGCATGATCTCCTGGTACGCTTCGACCAGCTTGCTGCGCACCTGGAGCGCCAGGCGGAAGCCGATATCGGCCTGCTCCATCTGGATGAGAACCTGGTGCAGGTCCACGTCCTCACCGGCGGCCAGTCGAGCAATAGCGTCGTCTGCCTGGGTCTGCAGGTTATTGAGCCCCTGGATAGCCTGATCCAGCGTCTGTCCAAAGGTCTGCTCCGGCGTCGCGCCGGCAACGTTGGAAGCGGAGCGCGAACTATCGCCTCCCACCACATTCTGCGTGTAAGGCTGAGCCAGCTCATAAGCGGCTCGAATCGCTTGCAAATCCATCTCTATGTCTCCGCAGAGTGGAGTGTGATACTTGATACTTCAGGCATCACGCATCAGATGCGCCCGATGTCCAGGGCGCGCAGGGCCATGCTCTTGGCTGCATTGGCGACGGTGACGTTGGCCTCGTAGGAGCGCGTGGCCGAGAGCAGGTCGGTCATTTCGGTCACCAGGTTGACATTGGGATAGGTGACAAAACCGTTCGCATCGGCGTCGGGATGATCCGGCTCGTAGACCGTCGGGCCGGGCGTCTGATCTTCGATCACCTGCTCGACCTGCACGCCGCCCGCGCCGAGCGACGAGGCTCCACTCTGGCCGCGCCGGGCCGCAACCAGGGGGGGTAATTGAAAGGGCCGGTTCGGGCCAATAGGCCGGAACACGACCTGCTCGCGCCGATAGGGGCCGCCTTCGGCGGTGTGCGTCGTTTCTGCGTTGGCGACGTTATTGGCGATCACGTCCATGCGCAGCCGTTGTGCCGTCAACGCCGACGCCGTAATCTGTAGTGAAGTCAAATATCCCATGCCCACACTCCTTTGGTCCTATGCCCACTGCTTCAATGCCTCCACCAGCGGACTCGTCCAGCCGTTACGGAAGAGCGCCTGCCATTCCCAGGAGGGATCGTGCCCACCGCCAGCGCTATTGGCGATGACCCAATAGGTATAGGCGAAGTTATACGGCTCGCGGTTGGCCATGTAGCGGTAAGCACCGAGAACCTGATCGATCTGCCTGGTCTGGTCCACCGGGCCGACGGTGTAGCTGCCGCCCTCCGTCCCGACGATGGGCATAGACCGGCCCAGGATGCTGCGGATAATCGCATCGTATTGGCGGAAGCGCAGGAACCCATCCGGATCGGATAGGGAGCGCTCACCGGCGTAGTTGTGGCTGGCGAGCCAGGCTCGGTTGAGGGTGGCTGACTCCCCCCGGGCCTGGATGGCGACTAATGCGTCGCGTAGGAATGCCCGATCATCCACCTCGCCGCCGGGGCTGAGTGCGCCGAAGCCGGGCAGGCCGCCGTTCGCTGCCACCGCCTTGGCTGCGGGCAACCATAGATCGAGATAGCGGTTGACATCGGGCGCACTGCCGCCGTTCTCGGCGGCCACATTGGGTTCATTGTAGAGTTGGAAATAGTGCACACCCAGATCGGTGTAATGGCGCACCATCGCCCCCAGATCGCCGGAGATCGGCACCAGCCCCGGGGTGTAGACACGCATCACCGGCTCAATGCCGTGCGCGACGAGCTGCTGGACCAGGTAATCGTTGTCGCCGATATTCGCGCCGTCGTTGAGAAACACTGCCCATTTGATGTTCATCGCCTGGAGTTCGCGCACAAAGCGGTCCACGACCTGGGGCGATGAATGGACGGTTGGGATCCAGTGCATGCCGCGACCGTTGTCGCCGGGCGGATGAGGGAAGGCCTCAAGCGCCATCGGCCCGCTATCCGCCTTACCTGCCGGCCCCACGTCCTGCACAGGGGCCGGCGGAAACGGGCTACCGGCTATGGCAGTGGTTTGTAGAGGCGATCCGTTTGGCGTCGGCGGCCTGGCAGCGGACGGCTCTGACCAGGGCAATGTGAACGGCGTGCCGAGAGCCAGATGGCCTTGATCGGCGGCAGATGGCAAAAGGCCCGGGCGGATCCAGGCAGCGTGTGGCGTGCGTGTTTGAGCCACCAGATTCGCCAGGCTGAGTTGGCTCCAGGGGGAGTAGCCGAAGTTGGTATAAGGCGTGCTGCTGTCGCTGAATGAGGCCGCAGGCGGCGGCAAGGAGAAGCGCGCCATAGAGGCCATCTGTGCCGCCAACAGGTTGGCGAAGCCTCCGCTGCTGAGCCTCGGCCAGGCGCCGGGGAGCGGAAAGGCGCTGTACATCCCCGCAAGGGTAGAGAACCCGTTCAGGTTGATCGGTGTGACAACAGGTCGCGTCACGAGCGCTTCCCTTCGGTCTCGGCAGAGCACAGCTTTGTCATGCTGAGCGTAGCGAAGCATCTCTGCCTCGCTTGCAAGAGACCCTCCGCTTCGCTCAGGGTGACAGCCCTGCGATCTACCGAGTCTCCAGAGTTACACAACCGCGCTGTACAGGGCGCAAGCGTGCAGCCGATGGCCTCAGCGTGATGAGGCCGACCACCAACAAGCTGGCCTCATCATAGCACTGCCGGAGGGCGCTGTCAGTTAAGAATGCGTGAAAAGGGGATTAAGGCGGCGTGAAAGTAGCGCCGCCGGTTGTCATTGCTGTGCGGCGCGGTTGATGGGCGATACCGGGCGAGCGATGACGATGATGCGATGGGTATTGGTCCGAAAGGGCCAGCACGAAATCAGCGTCAGTCGCTCATCTCGCGTCGGCGCGGCCCAGCGCGCGTTCTGCAGACGCTGGACGAGCGTGGCGTCCCGCTCCGGCAGGATGAACCACTCCTGTACACGATACAAGTAAGCATTGCTATCTGCATACAGGATGATCTCATCGCCGGGCTTGAAGCGCGTCAGGTCGCGGAAGACCTCGCCACGCGTGTTGTTATGGCCGGAAAGGACGATATTCCCGACATGGCCGGGGGTAGCCGAGTTTGTGTGCCAGCCCACGGCGTCGCTGGCCGTCTGCCAGTGGCTATTGCCCTGCGCATCTACTTCCCAACCGATCGGTACGATGGGCGCATCCAGCTCAATCGCCGGTGCGACGATGCGCGTGGGTGCGGAGTGCGCGGGTTCTGGCCGGCCGGAGGGAGTAGCCGGGGCGGTTGCAGCAGGTTTCGCCGTTGCCGCTGCCCAGACCGTTGCCGCTGGCGTGGGTGTAGAGCCGTTCTCTACTATCGGGGCGGTTCCCTGGGGAGATTTGCCCACGAGGACGATATGCAGCGGCTGGCATCCTGCCAGGATAAGGGTAAAGAGCAAGGGCAACGAAGTGAACAGATGTTTCCGTCTCATCATTCCTCTCACTGCCTGCTGTCCTATAACTACCAGGCATCGAACAAACTGCGGACGATGGCGATGATCTCGCCCGTCTGGACATCCAGGATCGTCAGTTGACTCTCGCCCGTCTCCGGGTTGTGCTGGCGTTCCCAGCGGACGTGGCGTGGCAGAATAAAGGTAGTTGTAGGCCGCGCGTGGAAGGCGCGCCGGGCGGCCTCCTGGTCTGATCCGTTGTCCTTCGAGTCTGTCGGCGAACTCACGTCATTCTCCTCAAACTATTCTGCCCACAACAACCATCAGTTGGCATGCGAAGTCGGGTCTCCCTTTCATGGTCAGGGAGGCTTCGGTTGCTGCGCTCCCCCAGTCTTAGCAGATCACAGGTCTGTCATGCTGAGCGCAGCGAAGCATCTCTGTGACGCTTACAAGAGACCCTTCGCGAAGGGTGACACCCTGGCGATCTACTGAGCCTCGTGAGCCAGCTTCTAGTGCCGGTTCAGCCGCAGCCGCGCCAGTTCATGTGCTAACTCATCCGGCGGGACCGTACGCAGGATTTCGTCGGTATCAACGTCCACAATCAGCACCGTCACCCTGCGTGTTGCCGGGTCCACCCGATACTGCAGCCGGACGTGGCGCATGGTCGGTGAGACCGTCTCGATCTGGGCTGCCGGTTCGCCTCCGTCGATTGGCGGTAGACGCGGGGGCGGAGGTGGCTTCTGTGCCACACCCATGTTCGCAGTTCCAGGATCGAGCGCTGGCGTCGATCCCACACTATGGATTGGTCTGATCTCGTTCATACCGGTATTTATCCGTTCCGACTAATGAAGGCACTGGGCTGAGCCTTCGATCCACATCCGATCCACATCTACGTAGGGGCAGGCCGCTTCGCTCTTGTGCCTGCCCGGTTTAAGCACTGTAATTAACCAGGCCGCCGAAGGCGGACAGTTGTTGCTGCTGATATATCATTTCGAGCAGCAGCGCCTGGAGTTGGGCATATTGATCGGTCAGCGCCGCGCGCCGGTCGTTCAGTTGATCCTCGCCACGCGCGATGGCATCGTCCAGGCTATTGACCTCGTCGTTGTAGCCGTCAATCGCCGCGCTGATCGAGCCGTGCGACTCATCGGTGAGGGGTGTCAGGACATTGGTGACGCGGTCCATCACCGCATTGAACAGCGAGGCGACGTTGTCGAAATTGTCGCTCAGCGCCGCCTCGAGCTTGGCGCTATCCGTGACGCTGGCGTTCAGGTTGTCATCCAGGTCAATCCCGATCTCGCGCAGCGCGGAAACTGCACCCGCTGGCAAACCGGAGACCGAGGCGGTCAGGCTCTGGAACAGGTCGGTGCGCAGGCGGCGCAAGAGCGAATCGTCGGCCAGAGGGCCGCGCGTATAGGTGGCGCTCTCGCCCGTGCCATTTTGCGTGACACCCGCCTTGGTCTGGAGATAGGTCTGGACCTCGTTGAACTTCGCCAGGAAAGCGTCGATCTTGGAGCGCACGGCGGCAGTGTCGGCGGCGACGGTGAGGGTGGCGCTGTGCCCTTCGGCGTCGGCGGCCAGGTTCAGCGTCACGCCAGCGATTACATCGTCCAAGCCGGCGTTGCGCGAACGCGTGACGGTCAGGCCATTGACGGTAAAGGTCGCATCGCGTGCGTTCTGCAAGACATGCTTGAACGCACCGGCTCCATCGAGTAACCCCAGCGTCTGCAAGACCGTGCCGCTGCTGTCCGAGGCTGCGATGGTATGGGCGGCACCGGTCTGCGCCGCTGTGAGGACCAACTGGCGGTCCACGATGCTGGCGGTGACGCCATTGCCGTCGGCATAGGTGGCGCTGTTGATCGCGTTGGCGATATCCTGGAGTGTATCGTTGGTGTTGACTGTGATCGTCGCGCCTTGAGCCGTATAACTCACGCGCGCAGCGGGATGGATTGGGTCGCCTCTGGTTCCCACCTGATACTGCAAGGGATCGGTCCCGAAGTTCACCGTCAGCCCGCGCCCGGTATCGAACACGCCGCCGCTTACATCAGCGAGGTCCTGCCAGTCGCTGGTGGTCCCACTCTGGCCGGCGTTGTTGATGGCCACGGCCTGGCCTTCGGCGTCCACAAGGCGGAATTCCCAGTCGCCGCTGCCCGCGCCATTCTCGCGAACCTCGACGTAATAGTCGCCCGTGCCGAGTTCACGCTGGCCGCTCGCCGGAGCCGCCGTGCCGAAGCCGGTTACTGTATTGCTGATGGTCGTGACCGCTGAGGCGTCCCGCGCTGCTGCGCCGCCCAGAATAAACGTCCCGGCCAGCCCCAGCGCCTGAGTGGTATAGAGCTGCTGATCGGAACTGACGCGGTGGGCAAGCGCCAGCGTGGTCACATTGATATTGTAGGTGCCGCTCGCGGCGCTACTGGAGGCGCTGGCGGTGAGGACTGTCATCCCGCTGGGGGCATTGCTGACAGTGGCAGACCGCAGGCCGAAAATCGCGCCAGCTGTCTTAAAGTCCTCGGCCAGCGCCTGGAGGTCGTTCAGCAGCGTCTGGGTGTCACGGTAAACGCCCACTTTGGCTTCAAGGCCGTCCTTTTGCTGTGACAACCGATCGATCGGCTGGTGCTCGTAAGCGATAGTCTGCTCGATGAGCGCGGAGAAGTAGCTGCCGATGTTGCTTGTGGAGCTGTAACCGATGGGGCCGAACATCGCTACCTCCTTCGCTGGCGGATTTCAAGCCGATTCAAACGTTCTGAGCCAGCCCGGCATAGGCGGGTAAGGGCTGGGGCGCATTGCGCTCGACGGCGGGAAGGCAGGCCGCCCAGGTGCTGCGCAGTTCACGCAGAATGCGGGCTGCTTCGTCGTAGCGCCCCTGACGGGCCAGGTCGGCGCACCATTCATACAGGCTGAACAGGCGACCGGCGATCTCGGCGTAATCGAAATCGAGTGCGTCGCGCAGCACGGCCAGCGCCTGGGTGGTTTTGATCAGGTCATGGCGACCACAGGCAGCGATAGCTGCGTCATAGGTCATGACAATCAGGCGGAGCGGGCTGGCGTTCATCACATCCTGGTAACGGTATTCCTGAAGGCTGCGGTAGTTGGTGTACATAGTCATCAATGGTCAGTGGTCAGTGGCCGGTCAACTGATCGGCGGCCACTGACCACTGAGAATTGTTGTTTTACCGGAACAGCGAGAGGACGAACTGCGGCTGGGCGTTGGCCTGCGCCAGCATCGCGGTTGCCGTCTGCTGGAGGATGGCGTACTTGGTGGCATTGACTTGCTCTTCGGCCATGTTCGCGTTCATGATGCGGTTGAACGTCGCCTCGGTGTTGGCCTGGCCGACCGTCAGGTTCTCGACCTTGAAGTCAATGCGGGCCGACAGGGAGCCGACCGTGCCCAGGCTGCGCGACACAGTGGTGATGGCCGCCTCGACCAGGGCCAGGTAAGCCGCGGCGCTGCCGCTCGAGCCGACCGTGGCGCTACCGCTGATGTCCACGCCCAGGGCCGCGGCCGTATGGCTTGTGCCCAGCGAGAACTGGATCGTATCGCCGTCGGCGTTGGCGAGGAAGTTCAGTGCCGTGGACGCCGCTGAGCCGCTGCCGATCAACGAGGTGCCGTTGAAGGTCGTGTCGCGGACAATGTCATCAATTTCGGCTGCGAACCCGGCGATATCGTTATAGATGGCATTGCGCTCCTCGTCGCCCATCACATCGCTGACGGCAGCCTCGGCCTTGTTGCGCATCTTCACCAGGATGTCGTTGATCTTGCGCAGGCCGCCTTCGGCGATGGAGAGGACGTTCTTGGCATCACCCAGGGCGTCCAGAGCGGTCTTGAGGCCCTGCGAACGGGCGTCGAGCTTGGTCGCGATCGTCAGGCCGGCGGGGTCGTCCGCAGCGCTGTTGATGCGGCGGCCGGTCGCCAGCCGCGTCTGGGCGACGGACAGCTTGGCGCTGATGTCCATCAGGGAGTTCAAAGCGTTCAGGGCAGAAATGTTGCCCGCAATGCGGGTCAGGTCACTTGTAGGCATGGCGATTACCTCCGTGTAATCTTTTTCAGGTGGGGGCTCCTTCCCCCAGAACGATTAGCTTGTTGGTTGGGTCGGCTGCTCTGGTCTTCCGGGCAGGCCGTGGGCGACAGCCGCGCGCCCCGGCTTGGCTCATCGTCTGGCGCTCTCCGCTAGGATCACCTCCTCATCACTCCATCATCGTCTCTATGTTTTCGGTGGCAGGTTAATGGTGCACTACCCTTCATTGTCGTTGTCCACCGCTGTGGTATATCGGCTGGAGCAGGCCATACCTGAGTGGAGAGGCGTTAAAGTGTTGTAAATTCGAATTGGCAGGAGGGAGCAGAAGGGAGCAGCCGGTTCAGAGGGCTGCTACTGACCTACACGATCCGCGCTGTGGGCAGCGGCCGGCTTTCGCTTGTGGCGGGGCCGCCGCTGAGCGGCCAGGATGATGTCTTCGTAGGTGGCGAGGATGCGATCAACATTTACGTCCACGCTGAGCATCAACCCCTGGAGATAGGGTTCAAGGGCCGCTCGGGCACGGTACTCTTCCAGGTGATCGATGATCGTCCGCAGGGCGTGCTCCCAGGCCGCCGGGTCATTTGGGACGAGCCAGCCATAGGCTGCCAGATCATGGTAGGGTGCGCCCTGGGTGCCAACCCAGGGGATTTTCATCGCCATGTATTCGAGCGCCTTGATCCAGCTCCGCCGCTGATCATACGCACCGTGCAAGGGTGCCAGGCCGATATCGAAGCTGGCGAGGACCTGCGGCCAGCGGGCGAAGGGGACGAAGGGCTGGTAGATCTTGTGCTCCGGCGGCAGCGGTAACTGATCGAAGATGCGCGTATCGCTGCCACAGATGAGGACGCGCACTTCCTTATGGACTGCGACGATCCGGGCCAGCGCCCGGAAGATGCCGCTGCCGGTGAAGCTGTCGAGGTGGGAGACGCTGCCGCCCCAACCGAGGATGATGCCCTCATGGGGGCGGCGCTGTACGAAAATGTACTTCTCCAGGTCGAGGTAGTTGGGCACGATGTGTACGTCGGTGACATCCTGCCAATCGGCGGCCAGTTGCTTGGAGGGCACGGTCGTCGCGTGGACCAGACGCAGGCCGCGCTTAAATTCGACCAGGGGGTCAAAGGGCAGCTTGCGCCAGGTGATCTGACCGTTGGGGCCGGGTTGGGGCGTCAGGGCGCGCCGCCAGAAGTAATGCGCGCCGACCGTCTCCGGCAGCAGGTCATAAGCGTCATCGAAGTCGGCGATAACTGCCTTGCCCTGCGCCTGCCAGTAACTGATCGCCTGGAGCACCCGACCGAACAGGTTGCGCTGGACGACGATCAGGTCGGCAGTTGTGCACGCTGCGCGCGCTTGCGGTCGGTTGAGCGAGAAATCCTCGATCCAGACCAATTGAGCCCGGTTCCCGGCGGTTTTGTTGATCGCCCGGGCCGGGATGGCGCAGCGCCACTCGCTGCAATTCCATTCTTCAGGGGTGTCGGCGTAAACGTAGACAATATCCATCGGCGTTCATCCAGATTGTGCTGAGACCGGCGTGGTCTCGCTGGTGGCGATGGCCTCTTCGATCACGGCCTGCCACAGGCCGACAAGGTTCTCGATCTCGCGCATCTCAGCCTGGGCGCGGCCCTCCGCCCCCAGACGGCGGCGCAGGTCGCCGTCATCAATCAACCGCAGCAGGTGGCGTTCCCATTCCTCCGGTGTGGCCGCGAGCAATCCACCCGCCCCCCAATCGCGATAGGCGGGTAAGGGTGAGGCGACCCAGGGGATGCCACGCACCCCGGCTTCAAGCAACTTCAGGTCGCTCTTGGCGTGGTTGAAGCGGTTGTTCTCCAGCGGCGCGAGCAGGATGTCGAACTCGGCCAGAAGCTGCGGATAGTGCTCGAAGGGCACGCCAGGCCGATACAGCCGCTGTGACGCGGGCAGTTCCTTGAAGACCTCATACACACCGGGGTCGCCGATGATGACGAGCCGCGCCTGCGGTCGCTGTGCCAGGGCGCGTAACACGCCGCTGCGCATCTCCTGAACGTCAATGCGGTGCGTCACTGTCCCGGCCCAACCCAGGACGATCCCCTCGTGGGC
>CADDZL010000059.1 GCA_902812335.1 Chloroflexota bacterium
ACAGTGGATTTGCCTATGTCGCAGGCCGTATATGTGGGTATTCCGACTAAAGAGGGTGAGCCTTCACTTTGATGCTGCTGTCTTACCTGTTTCCTGCATCAGGTCTCGGCTCGATTATTGTCCTTAATCGGATATTGCTGGGACCTTAAGCTCGACTTAAGGCCCTTGTCCTATAGAGTTGGGGGTCAGACTGCCGGCGTTTCCCTTCTTGACACGGCCAACAAACCTGTTGTATAGTAAATGCCGGACGCGCCAGAACAAGAGGCGTGATCTGGAGCACGACCGAGAGCACACTGTGCTGCGCTCCCGAGCTGCACATTGTGCTCTTTGCTTGCTTAATCTGATGACCCTGGGGGCCCCCGTCGGGGAATACCCCTATGGAGGAGATATGATCGAGGTCAAAGGGCTCACGAAGTATTACGCCGACTTTCCAGCCATTCAGGACCTGAACTTCCACGCGGAGCGCGGTGAGATCGTCGGCTTCCTCGGCCCTAATGGCGCCGGTAAAACGACGACCATGCGCATCCTGACAGGCTATATGCCGCCCAGCGAGGGCACAGCCACCATCGCCGGCTTCGACGTGTTCAAGCAGTCGCTTGAAGCCCGCAAGCACGTCGGCTACTTGCCGGAAACCGTGCCGCTCTATCCGGAGATGGCCGTGTGGGATTATCTCGACTATATGGCGCGGTTGCGGGGGGTGCGCAATGCCGACCAACGCGAGGAACAGATCGAGGAGGCGCTGGAGTTGTGCGGCCTGACCGATCGGGCCGAGAGCATCATTGGCCGACTGTCCAAAGGCTACCGTCAGCGCGTCGGCCTGGCCCAGGCGCTGGTCCACAAACCGGACGTCCTCATCCTGGATGAGCCCACCATCGGCCTCGACCCGCGCCAGGTGCGCGAAGTGCGCGAGGTCATCCGCGGCCTGGGCCGCGACCGCACTATCATGCTCAGCACGCATATTCTGCCGGAGGCCAGCCAGGTCTGCAACCGCATTGTGGTCATCCATAAAGGCCACATTGTGGCACAGGATACGCCGGAGCGCCTGACGGCGGCGCTGACCGGCGGCCAGCGCGTGCTCGTGCGCGTCCGCAACGATGGCGCCGGTCTGGTCGAAGCACTGCAGAAGGTCCCGCTCGTCACCGCCGTCCACCCGATCGGAGACGGGTCGTACGAAGTGGAGAGCAGCCGCGATGGTGACCCCCGGCCGGAGATCGCCGCAGCCATTGTGGGCGGTGGCTGGGGCCTGCTCGAGCTGCGCGCTGCCGGCATGAGCCTGGAAGACATCTTCCTCCAGCTCACCCAGGAGACCGAGGAAGCCACAGAGCAGGCGGAAGGCACGGAACGGACCGAGGGAGAAGAAGAATACGTCGAAGTTGAGGAGGAGGTCGAAGAGTAGGTCATGTCTAACGCACTCACCATCGCCCGGCGTGAGCTGGGCGCCTACTTTGTCTCACCCATCGCCTACGTGGTGATCGCGTTGTTCCTGTTGCTCGCCGGCGGGGTATTCTTTTTCTGGGACTTTGCCCAGGCAGCTACACCGTTCGGTCTCGGCGGCACGGCCCCGGGGCTCCGTATCGTTCAAAACTTCATGGGCACGCTCCTGCTGTTCTTCGCACCCTTCCTGACCATGCGCCTGCTATCCGAAGAGCAGAATAGCGGCACGATTGAGCTATTGTTGACCTCACCGGTGCGCGATTGGGAGGTCGTCGTCGGCAAATTCCTCGCCGCGACAGGGCTGCTGCTGCTGATCCTGGCACCGACGCTGATCTACGCCCTGATCCTGGTCCTCTTGAGTGACCCGGGCAGTGGTCCCGATGCTGGCCCGCTGTTGACCGGCTACCTGGGCTTGCTGCTGTTCGGCTTCGCCTTCCTCGGCATCGGCACCTTTGCCTCGGCTCTCACACGCAACCAGATCATCGCCGTGGTCATCGCCTTCGCCCTGGAAATCGTGCTCCTGATCATCCCCGGCACGACCCGCTTTATGTCCAATCCTAAGGTCAGCCAGTTCCTGGGGACATTCAACCCCTTTGACCATCTGGACGGCTTTCTGCGTGGTGCGATTGACACGGGCGACATCATTTACTTCCTCAGCCTGGTCGCGCTTGGCCTGTTCCTAGCAACGCGCGTTCTGGAGGTGCGGCGATGGAGCTAAATCAGAGCGCACGCTGGCAGCGTTGGGCGCCGACGCTGGCCGTGCTGGCCGTCCTCTTCCTCGTTGCCGGCGCACTGGCCTGGCTGTTGGGCGGGCCGGGGCAGCAATTCGGGTTGGTGCGCGACATCACGCTCGTCGCCGGCGTGATCCTGCTGGTAATCTACATTCTTCTGCGGCCGGGCGACCTGGCCCGCCTGTGGGGCCAGCGCCAGGTGCGCTACGGTACCAATGTCGCCGTCCAGATCATCGCCTTTGTGATCATCCTGGCGATTATCAACTACTTCACGCTACCGATCAGCGACAACCTCAAGTTGAACAAACGTTGGGACCTGACGGCGACCGGGGAGTTGACCCTGGCGCAGCCCACAATCGATCTGCTCAAGAGCCTGAAGCAGCCGGTCAAAGCCTATGGCTTCTTCACACCCCAGTCAAGCAGCCTGCGGCAGAGCGCCGACGACCTGCTGAAGCAGTACGCCTACTACGGCGGCAGCAACTTCAGCTACCAGCTTATTGATCCCGTGAGCAACCCGGAGCAGGCCATCCAGTTCAAGGTAACACACGATGCCACCATCATCCTGGTGCAGGGCGACCGCCAACAGGTTGCCAACACTACCGACGAGTCCGGCATCACCACGGCGCTGACCAAGCTGGTACGGCCCAAGCAGCCGGTCGTCTACTTCGTCCAGGGGCACGGCGAGGCTGATTTGAATTCGACCGACGCTCAGGGCCTGTCCACAGTCAAACAAAGCCTGGAGTCAAATGGCTATCAGGTCCGCCCGCTGGTGATCACCACCACCCTGCCAAGTGACGCCGCGCTGCTGGTGCTGGCCAGACCCAATGGGCCGCTGAGCATCAGCGAGACACAGGTGATCAGCGGCTACTTGGGGACCGGCGGCGCGTTGCTGTTCATGCAGGAACCCGACCTGGTTCTGCAGCAGACGGGGGGCCAGCCCTGGGGCGGCCCGTTCTCCGACTATCTGACCAAGACCTGGGGCCTGGCCTTCAACAATGACATTCTGGTGGACTCCCAGGCCGCAAACCAGAACGGGTTGTACATCATCGTCGCCCAGTACGGCTCCAGCCCCATCACCGAGCGGCTGGGCAACGTGGCCAGCCTGTTCCCGGTGTCGCGATCTATTAAAATCCGCCCGCCTGGAGGTAACTTCACCGACGTCACAACGACGCAACTGGCGCAGACTACCCCAAACAGTTGGAGTCTGCCCAATCTAGAGCAGCAGGACCTGAGCAAGTTCCCGCGCGGCCCGTTCAATCTGGCGGTATCGGCTGAGAATTCGCGCACGCGAGCACGCCTGGCGCTGTTCGGCGATCTCGATTTCGCCACCAACCGGGTAGTCGCCAACCCGGGCATCCGCACCGCCAATCTTACGCTCTTGCTGAACACGGTCAACTGGCTGACACGGCAGGAAGAGCTGGTTTCGATCCCGCCCAAGCAACCGGTGCAGCGCGCGCTGCGGCCGGTGAGCAGCCAGACCCAGACACTGGTCGGACTGGTGACGGTGGTAGGGCTACCCCTGGTGGCGGTGGCGCTGGGCGTCAGCGTGTGGTGGCGTAGGAGGAACCCTTGAGCCGTATCACCACACTGATCCTGGTTGTTATACTGGTCGTGCTCGGCGCGGCGTTGTACTTCGGCGAGGTCCGGCCTAGCTCACTTCCCAAACCAACGCCAACGTCGAGTGTCCGCTATCTGCTTGACCTGCAACCCGATGACATCACCGCCATCCGAGTGCAGGACAATCAGACCAACACATCGGCGGCCATCCGGCGGGTCGTCACCCAAACCTGGGAAGTGACCGAGCCGTTCCATCTGCCAGCCGATTCGCCCCGCGCCCAGGGCCTGGCCGACCAGACGGCGCGCCTGATCATCGTGAGCACGATCACGCAATCCGTTCAACTGGACAAATTCGGCCTGGTGGCACCGAGCCATACCATTACCGTCACCACCGCCAATGGTGAGCACACCATCAAGGTGGGCGACAAGTCCTTCGATAAGTCCGACTACTACGTGTTGCGTGATAGCGATACCACAGTATACTTAGTGCCAGCCACGGCGATTGATGAACTAAAGAAGATGATCTCGTCGCCGCTGGTGCCGCCGACGGCGACGCCCACAAGGACGCCCACGCCAGTTGTGGGTCCGGCGCCGCCTACACCTACAGGCACACCGGTGCCCACGGGCACACCAGCGGCTACGGCGGGACCGTAAAGTAGCATGACCGATCTAGAACGACCGGATGGAATTGAAGACCTGAACCCGATCATCCAGGGTCTGATCGACCTGGGGCGAGATCAGGGCTACGTCACTTACGATGACGTGCTCGAGGCCTTCCCCGAGGCCGAACGCGATCTAGACCAACTCGAGGAGGTCTTCGTAGCCTTGCAGGCCGCCGGTATCGAAGTGGGTGAGCCCATTGGCTTGCCGGTGGCCGAAGAGGTTGAGCCGGAAGAGCTTGAGGAAGAGGAGGAAGAAGACCATTACGATCTCCTGGAGGACGAAGGCTACCTGGATGCGGTTGACTCGGACGACACCATCGGCCTGTACCTCAAGGAGATCGGGCGCGTGCCCCTGCTTACGGCCGAGGAGGAGGTGGCGCTGGCCAAGCGCATGGAACGCGGCAAGTTGGCTGCGGAGCGGTTGGCTAAGGCCAACGGCCAACTCTCGCCCGAAGAGCGCGAGGAGTTGCAGCGGCAGATTGAGGATGCCAATGCGGCGCGAGAACACCTGATCAATGCTAACTCACGCCTGGTGATCAGCATCGCCAAGAGATACGTGGGTCGGGGCGTGCCCTTCCTTGACCTGATCCAGGAAGGGAGCATTGGCCTCATCCGCGCCGCCAAGAAGTTCGACTATCGGCGCGGACATAAGTTCTCCACCTATGCCACATGGTGGATCCGCCAGGCCGTCACCCGCGCCATCGCCGACCAGGGGCGTACCATCCGGGTGCCGGTCCATATGGGTGATCAGATCAACAAGCTGCTGCGCGTGTCGCACCAATTGACGCAGGAACTGGGCCGTGACCCGACCACGGCGGAGCTGGCCGAGGCCCTGGGGGTGTCCGAGCGCAAGGTCGAACAGACCATCCAGATCGCCCGCCGGCCCATCAGCCTGGAAACGCCCACCGACGAGGATGAAGAGAGCGAGTTGGGCGATTTCATCGAGGATGAGGACAGCCCGGAGCCGGCCGAAGTGGCCACCCAGAACATGCTGCGTGAGGCCATCCGCGAGGTGCTGGCCGACCTGCCCCCCCGCGAGGTGCGCATCCTGCAACTACGCTACGGCCTTCTCGACGGCCAGAGCTACACGCTCGAAGAGGTGGGCAAGAAGATGGGCGTGACCCGCGAGCGGGTACGCCAGATCGAGGCTCAGGCCCTCAGCCGCCTGCGCCACCCCACCCACCGGCGCAAGCTGCGCGATTATCTCAGGTGACCAACCGCAAAAAGCGCCGCCTGGTGAAGGGGGTCCCTGGGCGGTACCACGCAGCGCCCCCGTCCTGGAATAGGATGAGGGGCGCATCTGTTTGCCATGATGAAACTAGCCTGGCGGCAATGCCACTGGGATAAGGAGGACTGATGATTGATCTGAACTTCATCCGCGAACATCCGGACCAGGTCAAAGCAGCGCTGGTCAAGCTCAATGAGACCGCGCCGATTGATGACATCCTGGCGACCGACGAGCGCCGCCGCGCCCTGTTGGTCGAGGTCGAGCGGCTGCGCGCCCAGCGCAACGCCGTCTCCAAAGAAATCAGCCGGATGAAGGACCCTGCCGAACGCGAAGCCAAGATCGCCGAGATGCGCCAGGTGGGCGACCGCATCGCCGCGCTCGACGAGGAGCTACGCGAAGTGGACAAGCACCTATATGAGCTACAACTGATGGTGCCCAATCTGCCTCATCCCAGCGTCCCGGTCGGCCCTGACGAAACGTATAACGTCGTCATCCGCCAGGAAGGCACACCCCGCGAGTTCGCCTTCGAGCCGCTACCCCACTGGGACCTGGGGCCGATGCTGGGTATCCTCGACTTCGAGCGCGGCGTCAAGCTGGCAGGCAGCCGCTTCTACGTGATGATGGGGCTCGGCTCACGCCTCCAGCGCGCCCTCATTAACTGGATGCTCGACCTACACGTGCAAAAGCACGGCTACACCGAGGTTTACCCGCCCTTCATGATCAAGCGCGAGGGGCTGATCGGCTCGGCCCATCTACCCAAGTTCGCCGAGAACATCTACCACGACGCTGAGGAGGACTACTGGTTCATCGGCACCGCCGAAGCACCGCTGACCAACCTGCACCGCGACGAAATCCTGGAAGTCGCCGACCTGCCGTTGAACTATGTCGCCTACACCGCCTGCTTCCGGCGCGAAAAGATGGCGGCCGGGCGCGACGTGCGCGGCATCAAGCGCGGCCACCAGTTCGACAAAGTCGAGATGTATAAACTGACTACGCCGGAGACCTCGTATGACGAACTGGAGAAACTGGTGGATAACGCCGAAGATGTGTGTCGGGCACTGGGCATCCCCCACCGGGTCGTCCAGATGTGTACCGGCGACCTGGGCTTCGCGGCGGCCAAGAAATATGACGTCGAGATGTGGGCACCCGGTTGCGGTGAGTGGCTGGAGGTAAGCTCATGTTCGAACTGTGAAGCCTTCCAGGCCCGCCGTGCCAACCTGCGCTTCCGGCGCGAGCCTGGGGCGCGCCCGGAGTTCGTCCACACGCTCAACGGTAGCGGCCTGGCCCTGCCGCGCACGGTGATCGCTATCCTGGAGAACTACCAGCAGCGCGATGGCTCGGTCATCGTCCCCGAAGTGCTCAGACCCTACATGCGCGTGGATGTGATCCGGCCAGCTTCTGTAGTATAATCGCGCTCTCTCGCTTATCCTGAAACAAAGGGGGACACAGTATGGGCCTGCTCGACGGCAAGGTCGGACTGATTTTCGGCGTCGCCAATGACCATTCAATTGCCTGGGGGATCGCCCGGGCACTGGCGGCAGAGGGGGCGGAACTGGGCTTCAGCTACGCTGGCGAAGCACTGGAGCGGCGGGTGCGGCCGCTGGCCGAAAGCCTGGGGTCCCGCCTGATTGAGCCTTGTGATGTCGCCAATGATGAGCAGATCGCCCGCGTTTTCGAGCGGGCACGCGCAGTGTACGGCGGGATTGACATCCTGGTCCACTCCGTCGCTTATGCACCACGTGAGGCACTCAGCGGCCTGTTTCTCGACACCAGCCGCGAGAACTTCCGCATTGCCCTGGACATCAGTTGCTACTCCTTCGTTGCGCTGGCCCGCGAGGCGGCTAAGCTCATGGAGGGACGGCAAGGCTCGATGCTGACGCTGACTTTCCACCCCGCCGCTGAAAAAGCCGTGCCGCAATACAATGTCATGGGCGTGGCCAAGGCTGCGCTCGAAGCGACCATGCGCTACCTGGCCTTCAACCTGGGCCCGCGCGGCATCCGCGTCAACGCTATCTCAGCCGGCCCGGTGCGTACGCTCTCGGCCATGGGCGTGTCGGGCTTCCGCGATATGGCGGCGTACTTTCCCAGGGTCGCACCACTGCGCCGCCATATCACCCTCGAGGAGATCGGCCGGGCCGCTGTCTTCCTGTGCAGCGAATTGTCCAGTGGCACTACCGGCCAGATCCTCCACGTTGATGCCGGCTTCCAGATCGTCGGCCTGCCGGACATAGAGGATGAGGGACGCTAGACACCAAACCACCGTCCATCATCGCTGAGGTGGACACGGTCGCGGAGACCATAGGCGGTACCCGCGTCGGGTGGGGGCAGGTGGGGGTCTCCGTCACCCGCGATTGAGATCGTAGATCAGACGTAGTCCGTCAAGCGTCAGCCAGGGAGCGATGATCTCGATCACCGCTGTCTCGCGGGCAATGACCTCGGCCAGCCCGCCGGTGGCGAGGACCTTGACGTGGCCCTGATCGGCCAGTTCGCGCCGGATGCGAGCCACCAGCCCCTCGACCAGTCCGATGTAGCCATACATCAGCCCGGACTGCATGGCCGTAATGGTGTTATGGCCAATAGCTGCCGGCGGCGGGATCAGGTCTACGCGATACAGCCGGGCGGCACGCTGCACCAGCGCGTCGTGGGCGATACCCAGGCCTGGCGCGATAGCTCCGCCCAGGTAGTCGCCCTCCGCCGAAACCACATCGAAGGTCGTGGCTGTGCCGAAGTCCACCACGATCGCCGGCCCGCCGTATAGCCGGTGGACGGCAGCCGTATTGATGATGCGGTCGGCACCCACCTCAGCCGGGTTGTCAACACGGATGCGCACACCGGTGCGCACGCCTGGCGCGACGACCAATGCCCGCCGGCCGATGTATCGTTCGCAGATTTCCTCGAAGGCGCCGGTCAGGGTAGGGACGACACTGCCCAGCGCCACGCCCTCCACGTCTTCAAAGCGCAGCCCATGTTCGGCGAAAAGCGCCTTGAGCAACACTGCGTATTCATCCGGCATTCTTTCGCGCACCGTCTGGGCACGCCAATGGGCTAACCATTCACCGTTGCGCCACACGCCCAGGGTGATGTTGGTATTGCCGATGTCTATGGTGAGCAGCATGTCGTCCCTACTCCAGCACAAAGTTGTCAATGAGCCGGGTCGTCCCGATGCGCACGGCCAGCGAAGCCAGCGCACGCTCGCCAGCGCCGATCAGCTCCGCCAGCGTCTCAGGGTCGGCGATGCTAACGTACTCCGGTTGGGCCAGCGGCTCGCTCGCCAGGACAGCACGCATATGTTCGCGCAAACGCTCGCCATCGCGCTCACCTGCCTGCCAGGCAGCCTGGGCCGCCGAAAGCGCTCGGAAGAGCACGGTGGCCGCGCGCCGCTCCTCCGGGTTCAGATAGACGTTGCGTGAACTCAGCGCCAGCCCATCCGCTTCACGCACCGTCGGGCAAACGACGATCTCAAGATCGAAGTCGAGGTCACGGGCCATGCGTCGGATGACGACAACCTGCTGCGCGTCCTTCTGGCCAAAGTAAGCCCGCTGGGGTTGGAAGATATTGAACAGCTTGCACACGACGGTTGCTACACCGCGGAAGTGACCCGGCCGGGCCGCGCCCTCCAGCGGCCGGGCCACCTCTTCGACCGTCACCGCCGTTTGGAAGCCGGAGGGATACATCTCGGAGACCGACGGGACGAAAACGAGGTCCACTCCCAGCGGGGCCAGCAGGCTTAAGTCGCGTTCCAGATCACGAGGATAGCGGGCCAGGTCTTCGTGCGGCCCAAACTGGGTCGGGTTGACGAAGATGCTGACCGCGACCTGGTCATTCTCCGCCCGTGCCCGGCGCACCAGCGAAAGGTGCCCTTCATGCAGATAGCCCATCGTCGGCACCAGGCCCCAGGTGCCCCGGCGGGCCTTACGGGCAGCGCGAACAGCGCGGATAGTGGTTACGACATCCACACTTTGCGTCCTCCGGCCTGTGCTGATTGAGATGCTCCCAAAGCTCGCACCAGATGCCACAGCGTCTCATTGATCGGCGTCGGCACGCCCAGGCGGCGGCCCTCGCACACGACAGCCCCACTGATGGCCTCAATCTCGGTGGGCCCGCCGCGCAGCACATCCTGGAGCATTGAGGAGCGGTTGGAGGCCGTGCGGGCAGCGACCTCGCGGGCGCGCGCCGCCGGGTCGGCGAAGGGCAGGGCAATCCCCTGGGCCTGCGCCACCGCCGCCGTCTCTCTGGCGGCTGCCTCCATCAGCATCCGGGCATCCTCATCTTCCAACAATGCCCCATTGGGCACGCGCAGCAGTGCCGTCAGCGGATTGATGGCGGCATTGACCACCAGCTTGCCCCAGGCCAAGCCGGCAATGTCCTCCGTCAGGTGCGTCTCAAAGCCGGCCCGTCGGAAGAGAGCGGCCACCGCCTCCAGCCTATCGAACGTCCCCGTCGTGACCCCGAGATAAGTCGGGCCCTCGCCCGCGTGATAAACGCGACCCGGGCCGAGGAGGGTGGCCCCCTGCGCTGTCACGCCCTGGGCCACCCGCTCCACCCCCAGCCGCGCTACCAGCGCCTCGCGGTTGCCCAGGCCATTCTGCAGCGTCAGAGCCAGGCCATCAGGCGCGAGCAATGCGGCCGCCTGTTCCGCCACCCGCACCGTCTGATAGCTCTTCACCAGGATCAAGGCCAGCTCGTAGGGGCGGCTTTCAAACCCACCCCTATCAGAAATAGCTTGAACGGGGACGATGTGCTCGCCCTCAGCATCCACGAGGGTAATGCCACGCTCACGCAGAGCGGCCACGCCTTCCGGCCAGGTGCCGACCATAAGCACGTCCGCCCAGGGGGCCAGGCGCGCCCCGAACAGGCAGCCCATCGCCCCGATGCCAATAATCGCGATGCGCATGGTGTCAGTAGCCAGTCGTCAGATGTTTGACCGCCGACCCACCACCTGGCTCTCAGCCACGTCTAAGGCGGCTGGCCCCCGCCCATTTGCTGGAGCTGCCTCCAGCTCGGCCAGAAGCGCGGTCCACTCGGCCTCCCCCATCGGCGTGCTGTTCTCCGGGCCAGGGAAGGTACCGGCCGCAACGTCGGCGATGTAGGCGTGGAAGGCGCGCTTCATCTCGGCGTGCAGTTCAGCATAGCGCTTGACGAACCGCGGCGTGAAGCGGTCGAACAGCCCCAGCAGGTCATGCGTCACGAGCACCTGCCCATCGCAGCCGGGGCCGGCGCCGATGCCGATCGTGGGGATGTGCAACCGCTGGCTGATCAGCCGCGCCACCGGCTCCGGCACCGATTCCAGGACAATCGAGAAGCAGCCGGCCTCCTCCAGCGCGTGGGCGTCCTCGATCAGCCGCCGCGCTGCCGCCGCCGTCTTACCCTGGGTGCGAAAGCCTCCCAGCTTATGAATGGACTGTGGTGTCAGGCCAATATGGCCCATCACCGGGATGCCGGCATCGGCGATGGCCCGCACCGTCGCCACCACCTCGCGCCCACCTTCCAACTTGACCGCGTCCATGCCGCCTTCCTTGAGAAAGCGACCGGCATTGCGCACCGCCTCTGCGACATCGGCTTGATAGGCCAGAAAGGGCATGTCGCCGATCAACAAGGGGGTCTTCGCGCCGCGCCGCACCGCCTGGGAGTGGCGGATCATATCGTCCATTGTCACCGGCAGGGTGGTCTCATAGCCCAGGACCACCATACCGAGAGAATCGCCGACGAGGATGGCATCAATGCCAGCCTCTTCGAGCGCCAGGGCCGTCGGGTAGTCGTAGGCCGTCAGCATCGTGATCGGCTCACCGCGCTCCTTCTTGGCCTGAAACGTGAGAACGGTCATTTTCTTGCGCTCCATGGTTCCTCCTCAAGAACGAAAAATGCCTTCCAGGCAACGCCCGAAAGGCTCAACCGGCGGCACGACACGTATCTGGAACACAGCTACATATAGCGATCCATACAGCGATGTCGTATCCGCTGTCTCTGCCGTCTCGGTCGCGTCTGCGATCCAAGCGGTTGCACTGGCCCAGTACCTGGCTTCAGCCAGGTTTCCAACCAATACGCTCGGCGCCCTCGCAGGTCACCGGCACATCATACCAAGAGTATAGCATGATCTGCGGGCCAACGTCAAGTGCGGCAAACTCATGGCGGCATATACTTTACCCCGTCCACGGGTTTAGTTGGCCGGCCATCCGGCTGATGTTATAATGGCCCGCCTGACTATAAGGAAGGAGATACAAATCGCATGTCCGATCCCCGCGTTGACAAGCTTGCCCAGGTACTGGTGCAGTATTCGGCCCCGGTGCACGAGGGCGACCTGGTGGTGATCCGCGCCAACGCTGTCGCCGCCCCACTGATCCAGGCTCTGTATCGCGAGGTGCTCAAAGCCGGCGGCCATCCGATCAACCAGCTCACCGTTTCCGGATTGGAGAAAACCTTTTTCCAGTACGCCGGTGACGCTCAGCTCGACTTCGTCTCGCCGGTCGAGCGGCTCGTCGTTGAGCAGTACCGCGTCGTCTTCAGCATCATGAGTGAGACCAATACCAAGGCACTGACCAACGTGGACCCGGCCCGCCAGAGCCGCGTCCAGGCCGCCCGGCGCGATCTCACCAAGACCTTTCTGGACCGCTCGGCCAGGGGCGATCTGCGTTGGGCGCTGACCCTATATCCGACCGACGCTTACGCCCAGGATGCCGAGATGTCGCTGGACGAGTATGCCGACTTCGTCTACGGCGCCTGTTTGCTCGATGACCCCGACCCGGTGGCGCGCTGGCAGGAGGTCTCCGCCCGCCAGCAGCGGCTGTGCGACTGGCTCAAGGGCAAGCGCGAACTGCGCGTCAGAGGCCCCCACGCCGACATGACCCTCTCCATCGAGGGGCGGACCTTCATCAACGCCGATGGCCGTTACAACTTCCCCGACGGCGAGATCTTCACCGGCCCGGTGGAGGATTCCGTCAACGGCTGGGTGGAATTCACTTACCCGGCCATTGAGGGCGGGCGTGAGGTGGATGGCATTCGCCTGCGCTTTGAGAATGGCAAGATCGTTGAGGCCTCGGCCAGGAAAAACGAGGATTTCCTGCTCAAGATGCTTGACACCGACGAAGGAGCCCGCCGTCTGGGTGAATGGGCCATCGGTACCAACCACGGCATCCGCCGCTTCACCCGCAACATCCTCTTCGATGAGAAGATCGGCGGCACGATCCACATGGCTGTCGGCGCCAGCTACCCCGAAACCGGCGGCCGCAATGAATCCGCCATCCACTGGGACATGATCTGCGATATGCGCGATGGCGGCGAGATTTACGTAGATGGCGAGCTGTTCTACCGATCCGGGGAGTTCGTAGTCTGAGTAGACCGCAGCAGCAGCACTCTGAGCGAAGCGAAGAGCCTCTCGCGTGCGCGGTGGAGAGGCTTCACTGCGCTCAGCATGACAAACCTGTGAGCTACTGAGTTTAGGTGGTCAGGCACACTAGCCCTGCCACACTTCGACGCCATCGGGGGTGACGAGCAGTATCTGGCCGGTAAGTGGGTGCTGGTGTTGGCGGGCATCCTGGCGGATGATGGGCGCGAACTGCTCGGCCAGGTCGAATGTGAAGGCAACCAGGAAGTCACGATTGGGAATGCCGACCAGGTACTCCGGCCCCAGGTACTCGGCCAGAAAATCGCGCTGGCGGGCCAGCAGGAGGCGCGCCGCATCGTAACCATCGCCGCTGTCCATGACAATGAAGGCCGAGGCTGTGCCTTCGTCCGGCGGGCGGCCCATCTTCAGCGGCAACCCCTCGGAGACCGACTCCAGATTGTCGCAGGCCAGCGCCAGCAGTTCCTCGAACTCGACCCCCCAGCGGGCCAGGTCCGACTGGCGCAGATAGATCACTGTGTTAGGCGTGTCCAGCACCAGCGTCACGATCAGGCCGGCCTCCCAGGGGCGGTGGGCCGGTTGTTTATCGGGCTCGGCGATGGCTATCCCGGCCGTCTGCAGGAACGCAGCCGGCTTGAGCATGGGAAAAATATGGCTGCGCACGGTCTCCAAGTCAACGGCATCCAGCGCAGGCCCGTCAATGGGCAGGGCACGCAGGAAGTCAATCAGCAATGCATCAACGTCATCAGGGTCGGTCTGGCCAGCAGCGGCCTGATAGACATTCAGCAGGCCGACGTTAAAGGGTTCCTCACCGCGCTGGCCGGCGAGCTGAAGTGTTCCCGCCCGCCGCCAACGGATGCCCGGCCACAGGTCACGGATCAGCTCAAGCGCCCGGTCAGTGAACGCCTCAGCACGGGCATCCCACTTTGATGTCTCTCCCATCATCCTGACTTCCTTCTTGCCCCTTCTGCGCTTCAGTCCCGCCTCACGGTTTGGCTTTGACATAGCGGTCGAAAAACGCCAGTGTCCGCTGCATGAACAGGTCCCAGGCCGCACCCTGGAACGAATGCGGCGCGCCTGGGTAGGTGTAGTACTCGACCGTCGCGCCGATGGCCTGCAAACGTTTGTATAGATCGGCCGACCATACCGGCGGTACCTGGTTGTCAGCCGCGCCGTGGTGGATACTCACCGGCGCTTGCACGTAGTTCAGATAGTTGATCGGCGAGATACGGGCGTAAGCCTCAGGGATCTCGTCAGGCGTGCCGCCATACTGCCTGGCCCACTGATCGGGTCCGCCCCGGTCAAACTTCTCCTTGATGTAATGCCAGGAGACGGCAGCGTCGGCGCTCATCGCGCCATATAGGACGAAGGCTTTAACCTGGGAACTGATAACCATCACGTAGCTGGTGACGCCTCCGCCCATGCTGTGGCCCCACATGCCGAGGCGCGTCGCATCAGCCTGAGGCAACGTCTGGATCGAACTCACCAGATTGAGCACGTCAATCACGTAACCGATGCGGAAGGGATTATCGCCGTCATCTGAGCCGCCGTAGCCACGGTAGTCCGGGCTAATCGTCAGATAGCCGTTGCGGGCATAGTAATCCGCGTAGCTGCCCACATAGGTGCCACTGACCGAGGGCGGAGTGACGTAGCCGTGGTTGAGGATGATCACCGGGAATGGCCCACTGCCGGTGGGGATATCCATCACGCCGGTGATACGCAACCCATCGCTGGGGTACGCGATAAGGTAGCGGGTGAAGGCGGGTGTCTTCTCCAGCGTCCGGACAATGGTGATCTGGCCGCCGGGATAGCTGCGAGCGCGCAGTGCCTCAATGCTGATTGCTGCAAACGGATCGGGAGTGGACGTGACCGCAGGCGTTGCCGTCGGGCGTGGCGTGGCGGCGGGCGAAGGCTCGACAGCAGTCGCAGTAGGCGCTGGACGCAGCGTCGCCGTGGACGAGGCGGCCTGAAGCGTCGGCATGATCGTGGGCGGCAACCCAGGCAGAGCCGCCGATAGGCCGGGGGGAGCACCCCGGCAGGCGGCCAGCAGCAGCGCCAGGATGAGCCCAAAAGCGAGTTTCAGCGTCTGTCGGCGCATCGCACCGGATTGTAACCCGGAGCAAGGGTTGGGCGCAAGATCGACGGCTTGTAAGAAACTTGTCCTGCCGGGTCCGAAATCGTATACTCACGCTCATGAAAACCAAACCCGCCATCACCATCGTCGGGCTGGGGCCTGGCGACCCGGCTCTGCTGACCCGCGAGGCCTGGGACATCCTCACCAGCGCTCCGGAGGTGTACTTGCGCACCAGCCGCCATCCCGCGGTCGCCGGCTTGCCGGTCGGGCTGAAGATGATCAGTTTTGACCATCTCTATGTTCGCATGCGCGATTTCGCGGCGGTGTATGAGGCCATCGCCTCCGAGATCCTGCGGCTGGGCAGGCGGCCAGAGGGCGTGATCTATGCTGTCCCAGGTCACCCCCTCGTCGGTGAGGCCAGCGTCACACGCATCCTGGAACGGGCCAAGACCGCCGGCCTGGCCGTGCGGCTGGTTGCTGGATTGAGTTTCGTCGAGCCTGTCCTGGCGGCCCTGGGGCTGGATGCGCTAGACGGCTTACAGATCGTGGACGCGATCGAACTCGCCAGCCGCGTCCATCCGCCCCTGAATCCGGACATGCCCGCGCTTATCGCCCAGATCTACAACCGCGCCCTGGCTGCCGATGTCAAGTTAACCCTGATGAACGCCTACCCCCCCGACCACCCACTGGCGCTGGTCCACGCCGCCGGCAGCCAGCATGAACGCGTCGAGCATCTGCCCCTGTTCGAGCTCGACCGTCAAGACAGCATCGCCGATCTGACGACGCTCTATATCCCGCCCTTGCCCATCGCCAGCGGCTTCGAGACCTTCCAGAACACAGTCGCCCGGCTGCGCGCCCCCGACGGTTGCCCCTTGG
>CADDZL010000060.1 GCA_902812335.1 Chloroflexota bacterium
GAGGCACATGGCCCTTTCAATCTATCTGCGCCCAACCCGCTCACCAACGCTGAGTTTGGCCGCCTTCTGGCGCGGCTAATGGGGCGGCCCGCCTTCATGCCCGCGCCCGCCTTCGCCCTGCGCCTGGTCTTCGGTGAGATGTCAACGCTCTTGCTCAATGGCCAACGCGAAATCCCGCGACGCCTGCTGAGCCTGGGCTTTCGCTTCCGCTTCCCGGAGGCGGAAGCGGCCCTGCGAGACCTGCTACAATGAGCCACTCCAAGGAAAAGCACGGAGAACAGCGCCTTCCGCCTTGTCTCTATCGGTCAATATGGAATCGAGATGACATCCGCCCTCAGCCATCTGAGCTATCTTGTATTGAGTAGCCTGCCGTTCTATATGCCCGACGTCGGTCCTCCGGCCTGCACGACCAATTGGCGGCTGCGATGGGCGAGCACATGATGAATTGAGCTAGCTGTGCTTGCCGCGAGAGGGATATAATGAATAATAAAGGTAGGTACTGGGATTGGAGAATACATCTGAATGGTGGCATCAAGACAACCCTTTGGACTGATAGCGCTTTTCGGCTCAGGTGAAACCTCACCAACAGGCGGCCAGGTCTTCGAAGCGCTGGCCCGCCGTTTGCCCTCGCCCCTGCGCACGGCGGTTTTGGAGACGCCCGCCGGCTTCGAACTGAATTCGGCTCAGGTGGCCGGTCGCGTGGCGGACTTTCTCAACGTGCGCCTGCAAAACTATCGCCCCGAAGTCGTGGTCGTACCGGCCCGCAAGCGCAATACGCCGTTCAGCCCCGATGATCCTGCTATCACGCAGCCTCTATTACAGGCGGACCTGATTTTCCTGGGGCCGGGAAGCCCGACCTACGCGGTTCGCCAATTGCAGAATAGCCTGGCCTGGTATCGGTTAATGGCACGCCACCGCCGGGGGGCCGCCCTGGCCCTGGCCAGTGCCGCTACCATTGCCATCAGCGCTTTCGCCCTGCCCGTCTACGAAATCTACAAGGTCGGCGAAGACCTGCACTGGCGTAACGGATTGGACTTCTTCGGTCCCTATGGTCTTTCATTGGTATTTATCCCCCATTGGAACAACGCCGAAGGGGGTGCCATCCTGGATACCAGCCGCTGTTTTATGGGTCGGGAACGCTTTGAGCCATTGCTGGCGCTGCTCCCGCCGCAGATGACCATCGTCGGTATTGATGAGGTGACGGGCCTCATCGTGGACCTTGAATCCGCCCTGTGCCAGGTGCTGGGAGCCGGGGGGGTCACCGTGATCAAATCTGGCCGGGAGCGACGTTTTGAACCAGGTGAGTCCTTTGCGCTGAGCGAGTTGGGGCCCTTCCGGCTGCCCGATCCTGCCCTGGGTATCCCCCCCGAAGTATGGGCCGAGGCCCAGGCCGCCCTGTCCGAGCCAGAGACTGCCCCCCCTGAGCCGCCGGCTGAAGTGCTGGCGCTTGTCGAGGAACGTCACCAGGCCCGCACCCAACGCGACTGGGACACCGCCGATGACCTGCGTCAGCGCATCGCCGCCCTGGGCTGGAATGTGCTGGACACTCCTGGGGGCCCCCAACTCGAACCTCTGAACGACAAGGGGGCAGGCAAGCCGCTCTGAATACGCTTGTGAAATTCAGGACGAATATCACCTCTAGGATATGCCATTCATCTCTTGACGGACCCCCCTATACCGGCGGATAATCCGAGGGGGAGAGCTCTCGGAGGTGCTATATGGCTGAACAAGATCGGATCGGTGCTCCACCCGCGAGCGCGCCGCGGGATGGAGACGGCACGCGTCGTGGGGTCGAGCCCGATGTTATGCGCATCGTGGCGCGCGGCCAGGGCGAATTGATCCAGCCACCCGACCTGGAGGCCTTTCGCGAGTGGAATCGCCTGCAAAAGCCCAGGGCCCTGATAGACAAGCGCATGTCAGAGCAGGAAGCGATTGCCCGCTTCGTCCACAATGGCGACTACATCGCCACCGAACTGTACGGCACGGTGCGCTGCCCGATGTCGCTGGCACGCGAACTGGTGCGTCAGGGCATCCGGGACCTGCGCGTCGCCGGTCAGGGGGTGCTCGAGCTCGACTTGTGGCTGGCTGCCGGCCTGATCAAGAAGATCGACCTGACCTACATCGGCCTGGAAATCTATGGCATATCCAACGCGCTGCGTCGGGCCGTTGAGAGCGGCCAGGTCGAGACGGTAGTCGAATGGAGCAACGCTGCCTTGGCCTGGCGCTTCAAGGCCGCCGCGCTGGGCGTGCCCTTCATCCCCGTGCGCTCGATGCTCGGCAGCGACACCTTCCGTGATAGCGCCGCCGTCGCCGTCGAGTGCCCTTTCAGCGGCCAGACGGTCTGCCTGCTGCCAGCGCTAATCGTAGATGTGGCCCTGATCCACGTCCATCGGGCCGATTGCTATGGCAATGCCCAGATTGACGGCATCACCGGTTTCGCCGCCGAGTTGGCCCGCGCCGCCAGGCGGCTGATCATCAGTACCGAGAAGATCGTGCCCACCGATGACATCCGCCGCTATCCCGACCGGACGATCATCCCGTACTACCTGGTAGATGCCGTTGTCCACGCCCCCTTCGGCTCACACCCCGGTGAGATGGCCTATGACTATGGGCGCGATGAGCCCGCCATCCAGGAGTGGGTCGAAGCCTCACGCACGGCCGAGGGAGCGCAGCGATATCTGGACCGCTACGTCTATGGCGTGCGCAGCCATGAGGAATACCTGGACCTGATCGGCACGAAGCGGCTGGCGGAGTTGCGGGCACAGGCGGAGGTGCGAGCATGACCGGGCAACCCTATAGCGCAACGGAAATGATGATCTGCCTGGCAGCGCGGCAGATGTGCGATGGCACCACCGCCTTCATCGGCACCGGTATCCCCATGCTGGCCGCGTCGCTGGCGGTGCGCACCATCGCCCCCAACCTGGTCCCGATCTTCGAGTTCGGCGGGACCGGCGCGCTGCTGGAGCAATTGCCCCGCGCGGTGGGCGAGTCGCGCACCTTCCACAAGGCACTGGCTGCCTCCGGCATCTGCGATATTATGGAGACCGCGGCGCGCGGGTTCATTGACTATGGCTTCCTGGGTGGAGCCCAGGTGGACCCCTACGGCAACCTGAATACAACCATCATCGGCGATCATGCCCACCCGAAGGTGCGCCTGCCCGGCAGCGGCGGTGCCAACGACGTCGGCTCGTTGTGCTGGGTGACAATCATCATCATACCGCACGACCGGCGCCACTTCGTGCCCAGGGTGGACTTCATTACCACGCCGGGCTACCTGAGCGGGCCAGCCGCACGCAAAGCCGCCGGCCTGCCGGAACGCACCGGCCCCATTCGCGTGATCAGCACGCTGGCGATGATGGGATTTGACCGGCAGACGGCGCGCATGACGCTCCTGGCGACCCATCCTGGCGTGACGGTGGAGCAGGTCATGGACAACACCGGTTTCGACCTGATCATCCCGCCCGAAGGCGTAGGCATCAACGCCCCGCCCACCGCCGAGGAACTGCGCATCCTGCGCCAGGAAGTGGACCCCGAGAGGCTCTATATCTGAAGCTCATCATCGGGGCGGCAATGGGCTGAACAAGCCGACGTCCGGTTATAAGGGCAATCAACAACTAATGGTCGCGTTCGACCGCCGAACGGGCCAGCGCAATGAGCGCGGAGCGCGCCGATGAAGGGGGAAGCAGGTCAAGGGCAGTGGCGGCGCGGCCAGCGAACTTGTGTGCCTGCCGCAGGGCTTCCTCGATCGTGCCGTTATTGACCAGGTGCTCGGCCAACGCAGCCACGGTCTCGCGCATCGCTGTTGGCGTCGTCAGCGCCGGCAGGCCGAACTTGCCCTGCACCAGGTCGGCCCCCACCGGCTTGCCCAGCGCCGCCGGGTCACCGATCACGTCGAGGACATCATCCACAATCTGGAACGCCAGGCCGACGTTGTAGCCATATGTAGCCAGGGCCGCGACGGTGTCAGCCGCAGCACCAGCTTGCAAGGCTCCCAACCGCGCCGCGGCGGCGAAGAGCGAGGCTGTCTTCTTGGAGATAATGCGGAAGTAGGTCTCGCGGTCAAGTGAGCCCGCCTTGGCCGTCTCGACCTGGAGGGTCTCGCCTTCGACCAGAGCGACACAGGCCTCGGCCAGCGCAGCGTTCACCTGTGAACTGTAAGGTGCCATGAGCTGGTAAGCTTTGGTAAAGAGGAAATCACCGGTGAGCAGGGCCACGGTCGTACCCCAGCGGGCGTTGATCGTCGGGCGGCCCCGGCGCAGCTCACTGTGATCGTTGATGTCGTCGTGGATGAGCGAGGCAGTGTGGATGATCTCAATCGCCGTGGCCAACGGGACCGCCTGGCCAAGCTCCGGGCCGCCGGCAGCAGAGTAAGCCAGGAGCAGAAGACGAGGCCGCAGCCGCTTGCCGCCGGCGGCGAACATATGGCGACTGGCCTCGCTTAAGAGAGAGGTATCGCTCGCGACCGATGTGTGAAGCTGGCTCTCAACCGACGCCAGTGCCGTATCCAGGTCCATGGCGGCTCCTGCCTTGTCTCGTTCATCACTTTCTGAAAGTTCAGAATTCATTATACCCTGCTTCTGCTCAATTGCCAAGTCGGAACAACGCTTGTGCCTATCCAAAGGAATGTACCCACAGAACTGCACTCCCTACTCGATCTTGATCCGGGTCACCCCACTGAAATCAAGCACTTCGCGGCCGGCAATACTCTCCAGCGCCAGTTGAGCGAAACGGAAAAACGCTTGCAGGTCGGCGATGCGCTCCAGATACAGATCGGCCAACGCCCGGTCCTCCTCAGACATCTCCGGCATGGCCTGGTGTAATTTCTCGATGTTCTCGCCAATCACGCGCAGCGCCAGTTCGACCTCACGCCGTTCGCGCCCGGCCAGGACCGTGGAGATGATCTTCCACAGATCGGTCTCAGCTTCGTAGTACTTGCGCCGGTCGCCGCGCACCCAGACTTCCTTGACCGTGCCCCAACGTTCCAACGCCTGCATGTTCATGCTGACGCTGCCCTTGCTGATGTCGAGCTTCTCGGCCAGGTCATCGAGCGAGAGTGGTTTGGGACTGAGCAGAAGCGCGCCATAGAGCTGGCCCATGACCTTGCTGAAGCCGAAAAACGTCGCCAGGCGGCCCAGGCCCTCGATCATACTGGTGTCCACAGCTTCCAGGTCTTTCTGCATCGCACTCTCACTCAATCCGTTTAGAAAATTCCAAACGACACAAATAGCAGGATACCCTCGAATCCCGGCAGTGTCAAGTTAGTGAGGGTAATAGCGGTCCCAGAAAAAGGTGTCGTACAGCGCCTTCCCGATCAGAGCGATCACCACGAACACCCCGGCTGGCGCCTGGGCCGCGATCAGCCATCTCGGTGTGGCCGGCGGGGCTGGAGCGAGGGCCAGCAGCAAGCCAAAGATGAGCGCCAGGCCAACCCGCCAGGCCAGGTGCTGCCAGCGCCGATGCCTCCCTGTCTCAGGCCGGGAAGCAGCTCGCTGTGGAGTCCATCCTGCGGTCATAGTTCTTCCTCCGCTGCAAGCCGGGTGGGCTTGTCTTGACTTCCGCCTTGTGGTATCATAATTAGGCAAGTCCAGACTTTCACAATTGGCCCGCGCAGGGCCGGGGAGCATCTGCCGCTATGCCGGTCCCTAACAGTGTCCCAGACATTGTCATTGGGCGCTTGCCCATCTATCTGCAGGCCCTTACCCATTTGGCGCAAGAGGGTCGCGAGATCACATCATCGCACGAACTTGGCCAGCGGTTGGGCATCAGCTCAGCTCAGATACGCAAGGACTTGTCGCACTTCGGCACATTCGGTAAGCAGGGCACCGGCTACCGTATCCCCGATCTGCGCGACAGGTTGCGCCAGATTCTGCACCTTGACCGCGAGTGGCAGGTAGCTCTGGTCGGTGCCGGCGACCTGGGCCACGCACTGGGGCGCTACAATGGTTTCAAGAGCCGGGGGTTCCAGATCACGGCTATCTTCGACCGCGACCCTGCCAAGATCGGCCGGCAGATCGGCGACCTGGAGATTCTGGACGTCGCCCGCCTGGAGGAGGTCATCCATGAACGCGGCATCCGCATGGCGATGATCGCCGTGCCCGCCTCACAAGCTCAGGTGGTTGCCGACGACCTGATCGCTGCCGGGGTGCGTGCCATCCTCAATTATGCTCCCATCACGATCAACGTCCCGCCCGGCGTGCGCGTGCAGTACCTTGACCCTGTGGTATACCTCCAGCGTATGACCTACTACCTGGACTAGAGTCATCGCAAGAGACCCGGTTTCTTCGAGAAGCCGGGTCTCTCATAGCCCGGGAATACTACGCTTCATCAGTTCGAAATCTTCAAGAGCCCGACCCGCACCGATGGCGGTACAGGCGATGGGATGATCGGCCGTATACGCCGGCACACCCGTCTCACGGCTTAGCAGCCGGTCCATGTTGCGCAGCAGTGCGCCTCCACCACACAGTACCATCCCCCGATCAATGATGTCCGCCGCCAGTTCAGGCGGCGTCTTCTCCAGCACCGCGCGCACGACGTTGACGATGGCTGTAAGTTGCTCGGAGATCGCTTCGGTGACCTCACCCGAGCTAATACTGATCGTCTTGGGCAGGCCGGTTACCTGGTCACGCCCTTGAACCTCGACGTGTAACTCTTCTTCCAACGGTAAAGCACTACCGATCTGGAACTTGATCTGCTCGGCGGTGGATTCCCCAATGGCAAGATTGTACTTCTTGCGCACGTAAGCGACAATCGCCTCGTCAATGCGCACGCCGCCGACCCGCGCCGACTCGGCGCAAACGATGCCGTTCATCGCCACCACCGCCGCCTCACTGGCTCCACCGCCCAGGTCAACGATCATGTTGCCAGTGGGCGTGCCCACCGGCAGGCCAGCGCCCAGGGCAGCGGCCAACGGTTCCGGCAGCAAGTGGGCTTCGCGTGCCCCCGCCTGAATCGCCGCCTCATGCACCGCGCGACTCTCAACACTGGTCACGCCGTAGGGCACACTGATCATGACGCGGGGACGGAACAGCATGAATCGCCCACATACCTTACTGATGAAGTGCTCAAGCATGCGTTCCGTGACTTCATAGTCGGCGATCACCCCATCGCGCATGGGGCGCAGCACCTCCAACGCATCGGGGGTACGGCCGTACATCTCGCGCGCCTCCTCGCCGATGGCAACGATGCGGTTCTCGTGCACCGAGATAGCCACCACCGACGGCTCTTGCAAGACGATGCCCTTACCGCGCAGGTACACCAACACATTGACCGTGCCCAGATCAATCCCCAGTTGTTTGGCAAACATAGATAGTAACGTACCTGCCGAATCTAGCGACTGGAATCCTCGCGGAAAGTCATAGCGCCGGGGCCGGCCCGACCCCGCCGTTTGCGCGCAACCTTCAGCCTGACCAGCGAACGGCGCAGCGCTCTGTCCAGCCGGGCGGCCTCAGTAGGATCAGGTGGCCGCTGGGCCAGCATGGCTTCGGCCCGCTGCCGGGCCGCTTCAGCACGGGCGAGGTCAATTTCCTCCGCGTGCTCGGCCGAATCGGCCAGCACAGTCACTTTATCGGGGCGGACTTCCATGAAGCCGCCACCGATGGCGAAGGATTCCTCCACGCCGCCGCGCTTCACGCGCAGCTCGCCGACGTTAAGCGCGGTGAGCAGAGGGGCATGGTGCGGCAGAATGCCCATCTCCCCTTCGGTCCCCGGCGCGATCACCATGTCCACATCCTCGCTGAACACGAGACGTTCCTGCGTGACGATGTCAAGGCGAATTGGACTCATGTTTTCGTCCCACCAGTTTTGCGACAGAGGCGCATAGACACCGAGTGGCGTCTCTGTGGCCAAGATCACACGGCGCCAGCTTTCCTCGCAGCCTCAACGACCTCGTCAATGGTGCCCTTCATGAAGAAGTACGTCTCAGGGATGTCATCGTGCTTGCCGTCGAGGATCTCGCGGAAGCTGCGCACAGTCTCACGCAACGGTACATACACCCCTTTGATACCGGTAAACTGCTCGGCAACAACCATCGGCTGGCTGAAGAAGCGCTCGATCTTGCGGGCGCGGGCCACTACCAGCTTGTCCTCCTCGCTCAGTTCGTCAATGCCCAGGATAGCAATAATATCCTGTAGGTCCTTATAGCGCTGTAACACACGCTGGACCTCGCGGGCGGTGTTGTAGTGCTCCTCGCCCACGATGCGCGGGTCGAGAATGCGGCTGGTCGAGGCCAGTGGGTCCACCGCCGGGTAGATGCCTTTCTCGGAGATGGAGCGTTCCAGCGCAATGGTTGCGTCCAGGTGAGCGAACGTCGCCACCGGCGCCGGGTCCGAATAGTCATCCGCGGGCACGTACACGGCCTGCATCGAAGTGATTGAGCCGCGCTTGGTCGAGGTGATGCGCTCTTGCAGTTCCCCCATCTCCGTCCCCAAGGTCGGCTGGTAACCCACTGCCGACGGCATCCGGCCTAGCAATGCCGACACCTCGGAGCCCGACATGACGAAGCGGAAGATGTTATCAATGAATAACAGGACATCACGGCCCTCATCGCGGAAGTACTCAGCCATCGTCAGGCCAGTTAGCCCCACGCGCAGGCGCACACCCGGCGGCTCGTTCATCTGGCCGAAGACCATAACCGTCTTATCCATGACACCCGACTCGATCATTTCGCGATAGAGTTGCGTGCCCTCACGGGTGCGCTCGCCCACGCCGGAGAAGACCGAGAAACCGGCATGTTGGGTAGCCACCGACTGGATCAGTTCCATGATGATGACAGTCTTGCCTACACCGGCTCCACCGAAGACGCCCGTCTTGCCGCCCTTGGTGAACGGCGCAATCAGGTCAATGACTTTCAGCCCGGTTTCGAACACCTCGACGCGGGTGGACTGCTCCTCGAAGGTCGGTGCGGACCGATGAATCGGATAGTATGACTCGGCCTTCACCGGGCCCTTGCCATCCACGGGCTGCCCCAGGACGTTGAACACGCGCCCCAGCGTGGCCGGGCCGACAGGCACTCGAATAGGCCCACCGGTGGCTTGCACCTGCATCCCGCGCCGCAATCCATCGGTCGAATCCATGGCGACGCAGCGCACCCAGTTGTTGCCCAGATGCTGCTGCACCTCCAGGATCAAGGGCTTGCTGTCACGTGACACCTCGAGGGCATCATAGATCTCAGGCAATTCCTCGGCAGGGAACTCGACATCCACCACCCCGCCTTGCACCTGCACGATCTGTCCAACTGAGCCTTTTGCCATATTCTCTCCTCTTCGTATGAACTACCGCGGATAGCGGTCAATCCTCTATGACCAGACGCTGGGCGGCTGGCTACTCTGGCTGCCGGGCCTGGTAACTGATCGCCGCCATCATTTCCCTGAGGGCCCGCTCATCCTCGTTGCGTGCCGCGACTTTCCGGGCCCTCGACTGCGCCAGCGCCTCCGCACCACCGGCGATGTCCAGGAGTTCGGCAGTGATGGACTGCTGGCGGGCCTTGTTCAACCGCAGTGTCAGGTCTTCGACCAACGCCTCGGCATTCTCGGTCGCGTTGCGCATGGCGACCATGCGTGCGCTGTGCTCGCTCGCCAGCGATTCGAGGATCGCCTGATAGACCTGGATCTCGCACAGGCGCGGCAGCAGCACACCTAAGATAGCTTCGGCGCTGGGTTCATACAGATACTCCATCAGCGGACCGGTTCGTTTTCCATCTGCGCTCAGATATTCGCCCATCGCCTGCGTCTCGACCTCGCCCGGTAGGATCGGGAGCAGGCGCTTAACGGTCGGCTTCTGCGATAGCGTATTGATGAAGTCGGTATAGGCCAGCACGACCTCATCCACATTGCCGCTCAGGAACTCATCGATCGCTGTGCGCGCAATGGGCGTCACGTCCAGGAACGACGGCGCTGCCGGCAAGCGCGAGAACTCAGCCACGATGTGCTGACCCCGCCGCCACATCAGATCGCGGCCCTTGCGGCCCACCGTGATCATTCGGATGGGCAGGCCACGCTTGTGAATGTAGTCCAGTGTCAGCCGCACCATGTTGGAAGTGAACGCCCCCGCTAACCCCCGGTCGCCGGTAATCAGCACCAGGCCGACCGTCCTGATCTCAGGCCGCACCTGAAGCAGGGGGTGCAGCAGTGCCCCCGGCACCGCCTGGCGTGACAGGTGGGTGAGCACCTCCCAGGCTTTCTGCGAATAGGGTCGCGTGGCGAGCACGGCTTGCTGCGCCCGGCGCACTCTGGAGGCCGAGACAGCTTCCAGGGCGCGGGTAACTTGCGAGATATTCCTGACGCTGCGAATGCGCCGCCGGATTTCACGCGTTGTAGCCACGCTTAATCTCCTTCAGACCGAGGACCCACGACTTCGGCCGGCAATCCTCCCTCGTCCGTCATCTTCATTAACTCCATCCCAGGTTGTACTCGTCGAGGGCTGCCCGTAACGCCGCATCGGTGTCCTCAGTGATGCGCAAGTCACGCGCAATGGCCGCGCCCACCTCCGGGTGCTGCGTCTCCATGAAGCGGTGGAAGCCAGTCTCCCACTCTCTGACGCGCTCCACCGGAATGCGGTCCACATAACCGTTAACGCCAGCGAAGATCACCATCACTTGTTGGTGTAGCGGCATCGGTTGATACTGCGGTTGCTTCAGGATCTCGGTCAGACGCTGGCCGCGCAGCAGTTGCTCCTGGGTCGCCTTGTCCAGGTCGCTGCCGAACTGGGCGAATGCCGCCAGCTCGCGGTACTGGGCCATGTCCAGCCGCAGCCGGCCGGCCACCTGGCGCATCGCCCGGCGTTGAGCCGACCCCCCCACACGTGACACCGAAATGCCCACGTTCACCGCCGGCCGGATGCCGGCATAGAACAAATCCGACTCCAGATATATCTGACCATCAGTGATCGAAATCACGTTCGTGGGAATGTAGGCCGACACATCGCCCAACAGGGTCTCGATAATCGGCAGGGCCGTCAGCGAACCGCCCGATGTCGGGATCTGCACGACCTCATAGCGGTCAGCATCGGGCATCGCCTTGAGCGCCGCTTCGGCATCATGCCGGGCCAGGGGGCCACCGTAGACCTTGCCATCCACACCCTGATAATCATCCGGGATTGCGCCCTTGGGCACAATGACATACTTATTGGCCAGGCGGGCGGCGCGCTCCAACAGGCGAGAGTGCAGGTAGAACACATCGCCTGGATAGGCCTCACGACCGGGCGGGCGGCGCAACAGCAGCGATACTTGCCGGTAGGCCCAGGCGTGCTTGGATAAGTCATCATAGATGATCAGCGCGTCCTTCACGGGCTGCCCATCAATCATGACCGTGTTCTCCATGATCTCCTCGCCCATAGCGCAGCCGGCATAGGGAGCAATGTACTGCAAAGCCGCCGGCTCCGAGGCTGAGGCGACGACAACGGTCGTGTAATCCATCGCGCCGTAGCGCTCAAGCGTGGCGACGACCTGGGCGATCTGGGCCTTCTTCTGGCCGATAGCGACGTAGATGCAGGCCAGGTTCTGGCCGCGCTGGTTGATGATGGTGTCGAGACAGATGGCGGTCTTGCCGGTCTGCCGGTCGCCAATGATCAACTCGCGCTGGCCCCGGCCGATCGGAATCATCGAGTCAATTGCCTTGATGCCGGTCTGGACCGGCGTATCCACATCCTGGCGCTCAACCACGCCCGGCGCGATGCGCTCGATCGGGCGGAACCGGTCTGTCTGAATGGGCCCTTTGCCGTCAATCGGCTGACCCAGCGCGTTAACCACGCGCCCGACCAGGGCGCCGCCGACCGGCACAGAGATAATGCGCCCGGTGCCGCGCACCTGATCCCCTTCCTGGATGTCACTATACTCGCCCAGGATAATCACACCGACGTTGTCGGCTTCCAGGTTGAAGGCAACGCCATATACCCCGCTCCCAAACTGGACCATTTCATTGGCCGAGACGCCTCTCAGCCCCTGGACGCGGGCGATGCCATCACCGACCTCGATCACCGTGCCGACATCCACAGCCCCCACAGCCGGGGCAAAGGACTCGATCTGAGCGCGGAGCGAAGCGGTGATATCCTGAATATCTATCATGCGTTCAGCCATCCATTCTCCTCCTTAGCAGGCCATCCGCCTACTGGGTTAACGCTGCCACCGTCGCCTGGTCGAGCTTACCGACCAGGGCAGTCAGTAGCTTGAGTGCATTATCGTAATCGTCGCGATGGATGATCGCGCTGTGGCTATGGATGTGGCGGGCGGCCACGCCCAGAACCACGGTCGGCACGCCGGTCTTGTGTAGATGGATGAGAGAGCCATCGGTCGCGCCGCCTTCGATGGCCGAGAACTGGAGCGGCACGCCCAATTCGCGGGCCGTATCGATCACCAGGTCGCGCAGGCGCAAATTGGGGATCATACGAGCATCGTAGACCACCAGCGTCGGCCCTTTGCCCAGCTTGATGGACGATTCCTCCGCCTTGATGCCGGGCACGTCACCAGCGATGTCCGATTCCAAGATCAGGGCGACATCAGGGTCCACCAGTTCGGCCGCCGTGCGCGCGCCGCGCGGACCGATTTCTTCCATCGCAGTGGCAACGCCGTAGATGACATTCGGATGGCCGGCATGGGCACAGGCCGCCAGGGTCTGCACTAGCAGGGCACAACCTACACGGTCATCAAAGGCTTTGCTCAGATAGGTCTTCGGATTCGCCAGAATACGGAAGTCAGCCAGAGGCACAACCGGGTCACCGACGCGCACACCGGCCGCCTCGACTTCCGCCGCCGAGGTGGCACCAATATCAATGTACATCTCTTTCTTCTCGATGACCTTCTTGCGCTCATCGTTCGTCAGGAGGTGAGGTGGCCTGGCGCCGAAGACGCCGACCACGTCGCCCCGATGGGTCTTGATGACCGCGCGTTGCCCCAGCAGCACCTGGTCAAACCAACCGCCCAGGGGCAAGAACTTGATGAAGCCTTCGGGCATGATGTGGCGGACCATGAAGCCGATCTCATCCATATGGGCAGCCAGCATCACCCTGGGTCGCTCGGCCTGACCCGTTTGAACACATACCAGACTGCCGATCTTATCCTGCTCAAAGGTCCCCCACGGCTCCAGGTAGCGGCGCAAGACGGCCCGCACCTCGGCCTCATAACCGGGCACCCCGTGGGCTTCCGTCAGGTCCTTGAGCAACTGTTCAGTCTGATCCATTTCGAAGTCCTCTCAGGGGAAATGATGACCACTGCTATCGAATATACACAACTTCCGCCGTTTTGTCCAGTTCTTCACAAAGGGTCACTGCCCACCGGTCTCGCCCGGCCCACCATGTTTCTTTCCCTGGCCGAGCGCCACTGAACGCTGATAGGCTGCCCAGATTGAGCGCGACACGACCGTGCGCAGGCCGCCCTTCTCCATCTGGTAAAGCGCCTCGGCTGAAGTGCCGCCGGGCGAGGTCACCTGGTTGCGCAGCTCCGCGGGATGCTTGGTTGACCGCTGGGCGAACTCGACCGAGCCGCGCATCGTCTGGATGACGAGCTGTTGGGCAACACGGCGCGAGAAGCCCAGGTGGACCCCGGCGTCTATCATCGCCTCCATAAACAGGAAGACGTAGGCCGGCCCCGTACCTGAAAGGGCCGTGGCCTTATCCAGATCGTCCTCGTCCTCGACGTAGATCTCCTGGCCGAGCGCGCCCAAGATCGTGCGGGCCTGCTCACGCTGTTCCGGGCTGACTTCATCTGTCGCGGTCCAAACCGTGATGCCTTCACCGATCTGAGCGGGGGTATTGGGCATGGCCCGCACGACACCGGCATGCGCCAGGCCGTTGGAGATGGTCTGGATACGCGCACCAGCCACGATAGACAGGACGAGGACCCGCGAGCGGATATGGCCACGGATCTCGTGCATCACGCCGCGCAGCACCTGCGGCTTGACCGAGAGCACGACGATGCCAGCATTGGTGACTGCCTCACGATTGTCGGTCGCCACGCGGACACAGTAGCGTTCCTGCAGATATTGGCCGCGCTCGGCCCTGGGACCAGAGGCGACGATCTGCCCCGGCTCAATGAGCTTCTGGTTGAGCAACCCTCCGATCATGGCTTCCGCCATGACACCGCTGCCGACAAAGGCCACTTCTATATCTCTGAGCATATTCCTTCCCCCTGTTCTGGATCCCCCAGGCGACGACAAGAACTGTCGGCCAGCTATAAGCTAACATACTACAACGGATTGGCACAATGAGCCACATACTATACCATAAACAGACTGGACAGGCTATTCCCCAGGGGCTATAATCCGGTACCGTGAATATTCGTTCGATCACTGTCCTGCTGGACCCCGGCTATCCGGTAGTAGAAGAGCGGCTGGCCGCAGCCGGGGCATTCGCGGCAGATGCCCGCACTGCTTACGAGGCAGCGGGCATCAGTGTTCAGACCGTCCGCCTGGCGATCGTCCCCTTCCCAGGGTTGCTCGGCCCTGGGCCGGTCGAGCGCGCAGTCTCGCTGGCGGAACAACTGGAGCAGCTATGCCGGGCTGCCGCCTTTGATTATTGCAGCCTGGGCCCCGCCATGCCCGATGCGCCGCTCGAATACGTTGACGCCATCTATGACGTGCTTGCGGCCACCCAGCAGGTATTCGCCGCCGTGACCATCGCCTCGCCCGATGGCATCCCTCTGGCCGCGGTGCAGCGGGCCGCGCGGCTGATCCAGGCCGTCTCGCGCATCTCGCCGGACGGCTTCGCCAATTTGCGCCTGGCCGCGCTGGCCAACTGTCCTCCTGGCTCGCCCTTTTTCCCTGCCGCCTACCATGCGGGTGGACCACCGGCCTTTGCCATTGCCACCGAAGCCGCCGACCTGGCCGTCTCGGCCTTCGAGGCCGCGTCCTCGCTGGCCGCCGGCTGGGCCGCCCTGGTCGCAGCCATCGAGTCGCACGCGCAACGGCTGGTCCACATCGCCAACGCGCTCGTGGAACGTACCTCCGCTGGCCTGACCTTCGGCGGGATTGACTTCTCGCTGGCGCCCTTCCCTGAGATAGCCCGCAGCCTGGGCACAGCCATGGAGCGACTGGGCGTGCCGCGCGTGGGTGCGCAAGGGTCACTGTTCGCGGCAGCGCTCCTGGCCGACGCGCTCGATCGGGCCACCTTCCCCCGCTGCGGCTTCTCCGGCTTGATGTTACCGGTGCTTGAGGATGCAGTGCTGGCACAGCGGGCGGCGTCCGGTGACCTGTCCATCAATGACCTGTTGCTGTATTCGGCGGTCTGCGGCGCGGGGCTGGACACGGTCCCCTTGCCGGGCGATGTCACCGTGGACGATCTGGCAGCCATCCTGCTGGATGTAGCAGCCTTGTCCACGCGGCTGGCTAAGCCGCTCACCGCCCGCCTGATGCCCATTCCGGGCATGTCGGCGGGTGATCCGGTGACCTTCGATTTCCCCTACTTCGCTGATAGCCGCGTCCTCTCGCCCAAAGGGGCAGGCCTGGGGCGGCTGCTCTTGGGGGGTGAAGCCCACGTGCTATTGGGGCCAAGGCTGCTGCGTTGAGGAATAGATTAGATTATGGATATTGAGGGCAAGAACGCGCTAGTACTGGGTGGGTTTGGGCAGGTGGGCTCGGCTGTATGCCGCGCACTGCTCATCGAGAGGCCGGCGCGTCTGGTGGTCGCCAGCCTGCTACAAGAGGAAGCCGAGGCGGCGGTCGCCCATCTGCATCGCGACTTTCCCAGCACTCCCAGCGAGATTATTCCTATCTGGGGCAACGTCTTCGTTCGCGCCGAATTCAAGGACACGCCACGTTCTCAGCTTATGGCCGACCGCCAGTCGCGCCACCGGCTTCTCACGGACGTATTCAATG
>CADDZL010000061.1 GCA_902812335.1 Chloroflexota bacterium
CTCCCCACCAACCTTGATCGCCTGTATCCGCCGAATGTCCAGCCGCACCGAGGCATAGAACTTCAACGCCTGCCCCCCCGTTGTCGTCTCCGGATTGCCAAACATCACCCCAATCTTCATCCTGAGTTGGTTGGTGAAGAGCATGGCCGTGTTGGACTGCTTGATGGCCCCCGACAGCTTGCGCAAGGCCTGGCTCATCAGCCGCGCCTGCAAGCCCATGTGGGCATCGCCCATCTCCCCCTCGATCTCCGCCCGGGGCACTAGGGCTGCCACCGAGTCCACCACCACCACATCCATGGCCCCGCTGCGCACCAGTGCCTCGGCAATCTCCAGGGCCTGCTCGCCGGTGTCGGGTTGGGCGATGTAGAGGTTGTTGACATCCACGCCGCAGCGGGCGGCATAGGTGGGGTCGAGGGCATGTTCCATGTCAATGTAGGCGGCCAGGCCGCCCATCTTCTGGGCCTCGGCCACGATGTGCTGGCACAGGGTGGTCTTGCCGCTGGATTCGGGACCATAGATTTCGGTGACGCGGCCCCTGGGGACGCCGCCCACGCCGAGGGCAATGTCGAGGGCGAGGGAGCCGGTGGGGATGACGTCAACATTCAGATGTGTCGCCTCCCCCAGCCGCATCACCGCACCCTCCCCAAACCGCTTGGTGATATCGCTCAAGGCGCGATCCAGGGCGTCGAAACGCCCATCCTGACTGTGTCCATTCTGACTCATGAGGGATGCCTCCTGACTCTGTGTTGATATGCTTTCTTGAAACCGGTTCACACAGCGTCAGTCTAGCACAAATGTTCTATTCTGTCAAGGGGCATGCCGGCATGGTCACCGACCAGACTGCGGACCGATGCTTAGGGTTGTAACCTGGGCCGGGCTTGGTCCAATAACCTGCCTGGTCCATCTCGGCCAGGGACCGTTAGTCTCCATGCCCGCTGCTCGAAGTCCATCCGCCAAGGTATGTAGCGCCTCCTCACTCGGCGCAGTGAACGCCCCGAAGTGAAGTAAAACCCGTCCGCGATGTCTTTCAGCTCGAAGCCAAGCTGGTCGCCGTAGAAGGCGCGAGACCGCACTGTATTGGAGATCGTCAGGATGACGTGGTTGAGCCCAGATGTTTGCATAGCCGATATCTTCGGGCGGGCGATGAAGTTGATACCGCGACCTGCGCGCCTGCATAGCGGGCCCACAGGCTAACTGCTGATTAGCCAGAATTCTCCGCTGCGCGCAAATGGGCTACTACCTTGCCTCGTCGCCGTGATATTGCCGCAGGCGCGGCACCCTGGCGGCCACGACCGCCACGGCGATCAGGCAACCGATGCCACCCAGGGCAACCGAGAGCTGTGTGCCCAGGAGGGCGGCGGCTACGCCGGCCTCCAATTCACCCAACTGCGGGCCACCCATGAAGAAAACCATGTTCACCGCCGTCATACGGCCCCGCAGCCGGTCCGGCGTCATCAGTTGGCGAATGGTCCCCCGCAGCACGGTGCTCACGGTATCGGCAGCGCCGCTCAACGCCAGGAAGAACAACGAGGCGCCAAACCGGGGCGACAGGCCGAACAGGACGGTCGCCAGGCCATAAACGGCCACGGCCCACAGCAGGATCGCGCCCTGCCGCCGCACGCGCCCCAGGAACGACATGGCACTCCCCGCCAGGATCGCGCCAATGGCTGGCGCGGCCGAGAGCAGCCCATAGCCCTCGGAACCAACGTGCAGGATGTCGCGGGCGAAGACGGGCAGGAGCATTGTGGCCGAAGCGAAGAAGGTGGCGATGAAGTCGAGCAACATCGTCGAGAGGATAATCGGCGAGCGGCGCACGAAGTGCAGCCCCTCGAGCAGCGCCGCCAGGTTCATCTGGCGCAGTTCTGCAGCCTTGCCTGACGTGCGCATCAATAATAGCGCAACGATGACGGCCAGGAAGGACAGGGCATTGATCAGATAGACCAGCGCGACGCCATGCGGGCCGCTGCCGATAACAAAGCCTGCCAGCGCCGGGCCCACAATGCTCGCCGTCTGGAACCTGGTCGTATTCAGGCTGAGCGCGTTAGGCAGGTGCTCCGGACTGACCAGGTTGGGGATGAGGGATTGGCGCGCCGGGTTGTCAAAGGCGAAGGCGGCTGCGGCCACTGCCAACAGAGCGTAGATCAGCACCGGCGAGTCCCGCCCGGCCAGCGTCATCACGCCCAGCACGGCCGCCACCAGCGCCACCGTGCTTTGGGTGACCAGCATCAGCCGGCGGCGGTCGAGGGCATCAGCGGCGGCCCCGCCGATAAGTGAGAAGACCACAATGGGCACGAAGCGGACCAGGCCGACCAGCCCCAGGGCCAGCGGGCTGCCGGTCAACTGGTAGATGTGCCAATTGACGGCTACAAATTGCATCTGCGACCCGGCCTGGGAGATCAGTTGGCCCAGCCACAACAGGCGAAAGTCGCGATAGCGCAGTGCCACAAATGGCGAGACGCGAACCGCCGTGGCCTCCGGTTGCGTCGGCGAAGTCATCGCGCCCCCACCGGTTGGCGCAGCGCTGCCAGGAGAGCACCGCCGCCTTCGCGGTCTATGCTGCTGCATTTCATGTAGTTCTCGTCGGCCAACGTCCTGATCGGCAGGGACAGGCGCACAACGAGAGCGACGACCCGGCGTCTACCTGACATAGTCCGGCTGTTAAAAGACACCGTCATCGTGGGATAAGCAACCGTGAAGATGAAATAAAGGTTAACGTGATATGCTGGAAGACATGATACCAACTGGGGGTGGCGACGTCAAATTCACGCTGGTAGAGATAGCCTAATGCGCCCAAGGCGACCCATGTGGTAGACATTTGCTCTTCGTACTGTTTGATGATATAGTGAGTAGTTATTATACCTCTCTCGCCACCGCCGGCGGTCCCCACCACTGCCCGGCAGATGATCGGCGGATGTATGGAAAGGATAGCACTATGGGCACCCATCTAATACATGTGATCTGGACACGGAAGTATCTTCTGTTCGGGTTAGGCCTGGTGCTGCTCGTCGCGCTTGGCCTGCTGCCGGCGGCCGCCCGGCCCGCCGAACAGGTCGCCACCGCCCCGCCGGCCCAGGGCCTGGCCCAAAGCAGGGAAGTCGTCCCCGACTGTGCCTTGCTCGATAATCCGCAGAAGCAGGTCATCATGAGCAATGGCCTGTGGCTCAAGCTCATGATCAAGTGCGGTCGCCTGACGCCTGAGCAGCTTGCCCGGCGAGCACAGCGGTTAGGCGCCGCCAGCGGCACAGCCCATCAGCCTAATGGCCTCCCCCTGGGGATAGATGTCCCCGTCAGCGACCCGACGCAGGACCCGGGCCAGCAGACCACTCAGAGCGAGACCAGCGTGGCCATGAACGGCAACATCGTCTGTGTGGCCTATAATGATTCCGGCGGCTATCCCCCCAGCCTGTCCGGCTTTGCCGTCTCAACGGACGGTGGTGCTACCTTCACCGACCGGGGCGCGATCCCGGTGAGCGGCGACAGCACCTATGGCGACCCCTCCCTCGTATACCGCGCCCTCGACAACACCTTCTACTACATCAGCATCTCGGATCTGGGCCTAAGCGTGTGGAAGTCGACGGATGGCTGCAACACCTTCCAATACGTGGGGCCGGCTGTCTCCGGCCTTGAGGACAAGGAGATGGCCACGGTGGACAACAATCCGTCCAGCCCCTATTACGGGCGCATGTATGTCGCCACCGACGACTTCAGCCGTAACCGCGTGGGGGTGCACTACTCCACCGATGGCGGCCTGACCTGGTCAGCGGGGGTGTCAGTCTACAACAACCTCTGCTGCGTGCCCGGGCCCTGGCCAGCGGTGGCTCCCAACGGCGATGTGTATGTCTCCTGGAGCATCCTGAACGCCATTCCGGAGACACAAGTCAGCATGGCGATCGCTCTCTCGACCGACGGCGGCGCTTCCTTCACGCGCAAGACCGACATCGTTGACAATGCCGCACCGGCGGGTCACATCCAGCCCCCCGGCGCGTGCGACGCTCCTTTCCGCGTGTACAACGGCAACATCCGGTTGATTGAATTTACGCAGACCGCGGTGGGGCCGGATGGGACGGTGCATGTGGTGTATGTGCACGGCAATGGCTCGGACCAGGGCGACATCTTCTACAGCCGCTCAACCGACCAGGGGACAACCTGGAGCCCGGAGGTCCGGCTGAACGACGACGCCACAACCACTGACCAGTTCCAACCGACGATCAGCATCAATTCGGCGGGGTTCATCGCGGTAGGGTGGTATGACCGGCGGCTCGACCCGGGGGCGAACATGCTGTTTGACCATTATGCCACGACCTCCGGCGATGGCGGCATTACCTGGACGCCCAATGTGCGCCTGACGGACGTGTCCTCGCCCGTGCCGCCCATCAGCCCGGTCAACTTCGACCCGATCATCCGGCCCTGTTACATGGGCGACTATGACCAGACGGCGAGCGATCCCGGCAAAGCGCTCTTCGTCTGGAGCGATTCGCGGCGGACGCAGAACGGCCACCCGGACCCCGATGTGTGGTCTGACAGCGTAGGAACAGAGCCCGACTTCACCCTGCTGGTGAACCCGACATCGCAGGCGGTGTGCGCGCCAGCAACGACGAACTACACCGTGACGGTGGGGAGCGTCTTGAACTTCAACTCCCCGGTGACGCTGTCGGCGCTGAACGTGCCCAGCGGGACGACGGTGAACTTCACGCCCAACCCGGTGACGCCGCCAGGGACATCGGACATGGGCGTGAACGTGGGTGGGGGAACAGCGCCGGGCAACTACGGCATCGGCGTGAACGGCCAGACCGTGACGCGGACGCACACGATCACCGTGACACTAAACGTGAGCACAGCCGTGCCCGACGTGCCTATCCTCACTAACCCGCCCGACGGGGCAACGAACGTGTCGCTGAAGCCGACGTTCCAGTGGCAGGCGGCAGCGCAAGCGACCTCCTACCATTTGCAGGTGGACGACGACCCCAACTTCGGCTCGCCTGAGATTGACGTGGATGTGACCGGCACGAGCTACACGGCGACCACCAATCTGGCGTCCGACACCACCTATTACTGGCGGGTGAAGGCGAACAACGCCTGTGGCCAGAGCAACTACTCGACGGTGTTCAGCTTCACCACCCAGCATGGCACCGGTCAGTGTCCACCCCCCGATCCGTTCGGCTACCGCTGCGAGGACCTGGTGACCCGCGATTGGATCACGCCAACCACCGATACCGGCATCACCAACGACGACCAGGTCAGGAGCATCCCGATCGGCTTTACCTTCAACTTCTATGGTAACAACTACACACAAGTCAGGGTGAGTTCGAACGGCAACTTGCAGTTCACCACGAACAACACGGCTTATCTCAATAACCCCTTGCCCGACGCGACAATGGGTTACATGATCGCCCCGCACTGGGATGACCTGTACCCGCCGAGCTGCCCGCCGCCCTGCGTGTTCTACGGCGTGACCGGCAGCCCACCTAACCGGGTGCTGACCATTGAGTGGGTAAATGTGCCACACTTCGGCCCCAGCCCCTCCGGCGCGACGTTTGAGGTGCAATTGGAGGAGACTACGGGCGACATCTATGTGCTCTATCAGGATACGGACTTCGGCGACCCCACCCTGAATAATGGCGCCAGCGCCACAGTGGGCATCCAAAATGGGACGATTGCTTCGCAGTATAGCTACAACCAGGCGGTGTTGTTTAATGGCCTGAATATCCGCTGGACGCTCCAGGCCGCGACGCCCACGCCGACGAGCACACCGACCGAGACGCCGACCGAGACGCCGCTGCCGCCCACGGAAACACCGACGGCCACGGCGACACCTACAGGCTTCAGCCTGTATCTGCCCATCATACTAAAATAGCCTGCGGCCCTGCGCCGGCGTGTGTGCTGGCTTAGATAACCGATAGTACCTGAAGTGGGGGCGGTCCACCAACCGCCCCCACTTCATGTACTATACGATGGGCCTTCAGGAGCATCGGTTTTAACAACCTGTCACCCTGAGCGCGAGCGTCTGGTCTCCTGGGTGCGACGCCGAGATGCTTCGCTGCGCTCAGCATGACGGGCCTGGCCTCGCTTGTGGTGCTTCAAACTGATCCTCCTGGGCGGGCCTCGAAGTGACTTGATGAAATCGTCACTTTCGAGTACAATGAGCAGCGTAGTCCGGAAGGGGGATTCACTCCACAGATGAAGGTAGTCTTGACACAGGATATGCACAAACTGGGCCGCGCCGGCGATGTCAAGAAAGTGGCCGACGGCTACGCCCGCAATTACCTCATCCCGCAGGGCCTGGCCATCGCCGCCACCTCCGGCGCGCTCAAGCAGGTTGAGGAGATCAAGCGCCGTGTCGCCAAAGAGCAGGCGAAGCTGGCGGCTGAGATGGCCGAACTTGCCGGCCGCATCACGGGCTTGACACTGACCTTCCACGCCCGCGCGGCGGAATCGGGCAAGCTCTACGGCTCCGTCACACCGGGCGATATCGTCAAAGCGCTGGCCCGCGAGACCGGCGTCGAAATAGACCGGCGCAAGGTCGAGAGCGAGCCACTGCGCGAAATCGGAACCCATCAAGTGAGAATCCGGCTGGCAGCCGACCTCACCCCGGAAGTAACCGTCGTCATCTTGCGTGAGGGCGAGGCAGGCGCGGCACCGGCAGCACCGCCCGCAGCTACCGCACCGACCGAAGCGCCGCTGGCCGAGGAAGCTACAAGTGAATGACGCCAACGACGAGCCGGAAAGTACACTCATCCAATATCTGGTAGCCACTGTCGGCTGCGCGATGTGCGGGGCATCCTATGCAGCCGAGGACGTCAAAGTGCTGGATCACCGGGGCAATGCCTGGATCATCATCCTGGCGTGTCCTCAGTGCGGAACGCGCGGCCTGGTCCTGGCAATGGTAACCAACCAGGGCCAGCCGGACCGGCTGGGCGAGCTGAGCGCCGCCGAGATGGAGACCTTTGCCAATATGCCGCCACTCGATGGTAATGATGTGCTGGACTGGCATATGTTCCTGCGCGATTACGAAGGTGATCTGGCCGGCTTGCTTGAGGCAGATAAATAGCTCGCTGGGCGAGCCGATCAAGCGAAATTGATGCGCGAACTGGGGCAGATCCTGGAAGAGGCCCGCCAAGCCAAGGGGCTCACGCTGGAACAGGTCGAAAGTGAGACCCACATGCGGGTCAAGTTCCTGCAGGCGCTGGAGCAGGGTCAGACCGACGCCTTCCCAACGCCCTTGCAGATGCGTGGCTTCCTGCGCAACTATGCCAGATACCTGGGTCTCGACCCGGAGCCACTGCTGGAACGCTACGCCACCAATGGCAATGCCCCGCCGTCACTGCCGCCGCCCGTCAACGATGAGTGGCGGGCGATGTTCCTCCATCCGGCGGAAATCTCGCCGCGCCGCTTCTCACCCTTCTCCTGGGATTTCCTCCTCAGCGTGCTGATCCTGGTCGCTGTGGCCGCCTTCGTCGTGTACTATGGCAGCCAACTCATTAGCGGCGGCCTGAATCTGAACCTGAGCCTGGGATTGGGCGGACCTACGCCAGCAGCGACGGCTACAGCGCCATCCACGCCGGTAGCCTCTGTGCCCCAGCAAGCCACGGCTATCCCGCCGACCGCCACGCTGCCCGGCCAAGCCGTGGCGACCCCTGCACAGGCGGCTCCGCCGCTCCCTGCCGGCACCCTCCAACTGGACCTCACCGCCAGCGAACGGACCTGGGTACGGATCACCGTGGATGGACAGGTCACCTTCGAGGGCCTGCTGGCCCCGGATGAACATAAGAGCTGGCAGGGCCAGCAGAGCATCCAACTCCTGACCGGCAATGCTGCTGGCCTCTCCGCGACGCTGAACGGCCGCCCGCTAGGGTCGCTGGGCGCGCGTGGCCAGGTCGTCGAACGCACCTGGACGCCAGCGGGGGAAGTCACACCAACGGCGACGCCCGCGCGCTAGCCAGGCGGGCATCCCCTCCAAAGTCAAATGCATCGTAAACGCTTCTATTTGCTGTCCCTGGGTTGTGCCAAGAACACTGTGGATTCCGAGAGCATGGCGCAACTCATGGCCCGGGCCGGCTATGAGGCTGTCGCCAGACCGGAACGGGCTGAGGTGCTGATCGTCAACACCTGTGGCTTCATCGGGCCGGCCCGCCAGGAGTCACTCAATGTGTTGCGCGAGTTGGCCAGCGCCAAGCGCCCCGGCCAGGTGCTCATCGCCGCCGGCTGTCTGCCGGCGCGCATCGGCGCGGCGGTGGCCGAGGAGGTGCCCGGCCTCGACGGCATCCTGAGCACACGGCGCTGGATGGACATCGCAAACCTGGTCGCGCGGTTGCGCGAACGCCCCCGGCCAGAGCCGATCTATGACCTGCCGGAGACGGGCGTCGTCAGTTCAGCCCTCACCCCCTTCCCCCAAAGCTTTGGGAGAGGAGGCGAAAGAGGTGAGGATGGCGTATTGCGCGCTGCGGTGCAAGGGGCCAGCGCTTACCTCAAGATCGCCGATGGCTGCCGCCGGCCCTGTGCTTTTTGCAGCATCCCGCTGATCAAAGGCACCGCTGTCAGCCGGCCTCCGGAGACCATCGCCGCCGAGGCCGCCCGACTGGTCGCAGCAGGTGTGAAGGAACTCATCCTCATCGCTCAGGATACGACCGACTACGGCCACGATCTAGGGCTGAAAGACGGGTTGGCCCAATTGCTCGACCGCATTATCGAGGCTGCGCCGGCTGTCCGCTGGCTGCGCATCATGTATGCCTATCCCGGCTACGTCACGCCCCGCCTGATCGAGACCATGGCGCGCCACCCGCAAATCTGCCATTACCTGGACATCCCGTTGCAGCATGGCCATCCCCAGACGCTCCGTCGCATGCGCCGCCCCAGCCATATCGAATGGGTCTACAGCACGCTAGCGAGTCTGCGCGCGGCCATGCCCGACATCGCTATCCGCACAACGTTCATCGTCGGCTACCCTGGCGAGACCGAGGAGGAGTTTCAGGCACTACTCGACTTCGTCGCCGACCTGCGCTTCGACCGCCTGGGTTGCTTCACCTATTCCTTCGAGCCGGGGACACCCTCAGCCGGGTTGCCGGACCAGGTGCCGGAAGAGGTAAAGGAGGAACGGCGCGAGCGGCTGATGGCTTTGCAACAGGGCATTTCGCTGGCGCGCAACCAGGCCCAGGTGGGCCGGACACTGGAGGTTCTGATCGAAGGGCAGGGCGACGGGTTGAGCATCGGCCGGACCTACCGTGACGCGCCCGAAGTTGACGGGCTGGTGCTCATCCCCGGCGACCTGCCCACAGGCGAGATGGTGCCGGTGCGCATTACCGGCGCAACTGAGTACGACCTGATCGGAGAGGTGGATAGCGGCGAGTCGCGGGTTGTGCTGCCTGGGGCGATTGCGTTGGCGGCCCAGCCTGCGCCAGCCCCGCCACGCTAAGCCGATGAGCGCTCTTTACCATCCCTTTAGATCCGAAGAGAAGTTCAACGACGCGCGGCTCAGGGCTTTCTTTAAAGATATTCTGGCCATCTTGACCAGGCGCCGGCCCGACACTCTGCTATCTTATGAAGAGGTCCGCTCCCTCCTGAAGACTCGCGAAGAGCGCCCGCAGGGCACCCAACTTATCCCGCTTGACCAGATCGTCGGCAGTGTGGGACGCTATCGCGATTTCACGCGCGAGTTTCTGCCCCGCGCCGGTGCCGACCGCGAACGCTGGAAGCAGCTTGACCAGGCCGTCAACCTCCTGAAGGACATCCCGCCGATTGAGGTCTACCAGATCGGCGAGGTGTACTTCGTTAAGGACGGCAACCATCGTGTATCGGTCGCCCGCGCCAACGGCTTCACCGACATCGAGGCGATCGTGACCGTGGTCCGCACCAAAGTCCCCTTCACGCCCGACATGGACCCGACCGAGCTGATCATCCAGCAGGAATACGCCGACTTTCTTGAGCGCACCCACCTCGATGAACTGCGGCCGGAGCAACGGATCGAGTTCACCACTGCCGGCCGCTATGAGGAGCTATTGGAACACATCAGCGTCCACCGCTATTTCCTGGGGATCGAACAGAACCGCGAGATCCCTTATGAAGAGGCGGTGACCAGTTGGTACGACCATGTCTACTGCCCCGCCATCGAGGTGATCCGTCGCGAGAACGTTTTGCGCTATTTCCCGGGTCGCACCGAAGCCGACTTATACGTCTGGCTGATGCAACATCTCTATCATCTGCGGGAGGAGTACGGGGATGGAGCCAGCATCGAGCAGGCCGCGGCCGAATTGGTGGCAGAGGAAGGGGAGAAGCCGCTGCCGACTAAAGTGGTCCAGCCGATCATCGAAGCTGTCAGTGCCATCAAGGAACGGGTCGAAGAACTGGCCGGTGCTGAACCGGCGGAGGAGGACGATCAGGAGACGGCCGAAGCTGGTCAGTAGTGAGCGTAGCACGGCGGTAGGGGTTGACCATTCGGACAGAATCTATATAATGTGGCTCCGACACGGTGCTATGGCAACGAAAAGGAAAGCCCCCCCTAGAGCAGCGCCAGTCCAAGAGCCCGCTATATCCCCAGTCCGGGAACAGGCGGGCTCTATGCGTCAGCCTGTCGTCAACGTTGAGACGGCCGGCTACATCGGCCTGGCCCTGTTGGCGACCGGATTGCGCTTTTACCAGTTGGGCGCCAGCCCGCTGGCGGCCCGCGAGGCGAGCGAGGCCATGGCTGCCTGGCGGTTGCTCCACCCCGGCACCGGCGCTGCCTCATCGGTGGCCCCCGGCAGCCCGCTGCTCTTCGCCGGCCTGCTCACCACTTTCGCCCTCATCGGCGGCGGGGATGCCGCTGCGCGCTTGCTGCCGGCGCTGGCCGGTACTGCCCTGGTATTGACACCCCGGCTATTCCGGCCCTGGCTGGGGCGCGGCGGCGCACTCATGGCGGCAGCGGTGCTGGCACTCTCACCCTCGATGATCTACGTCTCACGTATCGCCGCGCCAGACACGCTGGCGCTGCTGTGCGGTGTGGCCCTGATTGCGGCCTTGACGGCTTACCTGCGCTCCGGCGTCATCCGCTGGCTGTACGCCGCCGCGATTGCACTGGGACTGGGGTTGATCTCTGGCCCACTGATCTATTCCCTTCTGGCGCTGTCCCTGCTAGGAGCGCTGGTGCTATGGCGGCAGGCCAGCCACGAGGTCCGGGCCAGTGCCCAGGCGGCTTACGTAGCCGCCCGCAACCAGCCCGGTCTACCGGCGCGGCTCGGCGCGACGCTGGCCGTGACAATTGTCCTGGGCAGCACGGTCCTCATGGCGTTTCCGGCTGGCCTGGGCACGACTGGCGACCTGCTGGCTGCCTGGCTATCAGGCTTTAGCCTCAGCGGGCCTCACCCCTGGAGCTATCCACTACAATTACTGGCGCTCTATGAGCCGGCGGCGCTCATTTTGGGCATCGGCGGCCTGATATGGCAACAACAGAAAACGAACGACGAAGGACGAAGCGCGTTCGTCTTCCGTCTCTCATCGTTCGTCGTTCTGATGGCACTGATCTTAGCCCTGCTCCGTCAGGGAGGTGCGCTGAGTGAGGTGCTGCTGGTCATCTATCCGCTGGCGCTCCTGGCCGGGCCGCTGCTGGCCGATGCTGTCAGCAGCCTGGGGGGCTTGCGCAGGCCCCAGACCTCAGCGACCGCCGCGTGGCTGGCCGGTGGACTGGTCGTTATGTTGGCTTTCGCCGCCCTGAATCTGGTCAGTTATGCCGATCGCCTGCCCTCTGATCCCGCTACTGCCCGCAACCATCTTCTGGTCGCCGGGCTCACCCCCATTGTGGGGCTGATGCTGGTCGTGCTGCTCGTGAGCTGGGAGCGCGAGTTATGGCGCGCCTCGCTGCTGGTGCTGGCAGGCGTGTTGTTGCTTTATAGCTGGAGTGCAGGCTGGGGGCTGGCGCAGTTGCGGCCGGATGATCCGCGCGAATTGTGGGTGATGCAGCCGACATCGAAGCAAGTGCGCTTACTTGTGCACACCCTGGAGAACGCTTCCCTCCAGCGCACCGGCATGATCCATAGCCTGCCGGTCACCGTACAGACGACCGGGGATGATGTCTTGGCCTGGTACCTGCGCGACTTCGACAAGGTCACCTTCCTGGACAAACTTGGAGCCCAGGTGACCACGCCGGCCGTTGTGGCGCTGGATGTCACACCAGCGCCCGCGCTGGGGGCCGGCTATCGCGGTGAGGCTTTCACCCTGCGCACGCGCCGGCCGGCGGAAGGATTCGGCCCCGCTGACCAGGTGAAGTGGTTGGTCTATCGTGGCGGACCCGATCCCCAGCCCGACGAACGCGTGGTGCTATGGCTACAGGCAGGGGCCGGTGGGCCATAGGCCCGGAGCTAAAGCTCCGGGCTGAGAGAACGAAGCCCTTCGGGCTGTTCCCTCCTCCTTTGCCGTTCTTGCAAGGAGCGAGGTCTGCTGTAGCCCCGCCGAGGCTTGGCTGTCTCAGTGCGGGACTTTAGGCCTGCACCTCTGGGGCGACCGTGCTCAGGAGGATGATAGAGATGAGTGTGGTTGAGAAAGTAGCACCTGAACGAGAAGCGACGATCTGGGAACGGCCCTTATGGGCGGCGATCCCGATTGACCGGGAGAAAGTGCTCTATGCCGCCATCTTCGTTGCCGCGGCTGTGAGCCGCCTGTGGATGCTCGGCGCCCGGGTGATGAGCCACGACGAGAGCCTGCACACCGAATACTCCTGGTATCTTTACGTCGGTAGGGGCTTCCAGCATAGCCCACTCATGCACGGCACATTCAAGTTTCACCTGATGGCGCTTTCTTACTGGCTGTTTGGCGATAATGACGCCAGCGCGCGCCTGCCGGCTGCGCTGTTCGGCATCGCGCTGGTCATGTTCCCACTGCTGCTGCGGCGCTGGCTAGGACGCACCGGGGCATTGGCGACTTCATTCCTCCTCCTGATCTCCCCCTCGATCTTGTATTACGCTCGCTACACGCGCGACGAACCCTACATGCTGGTATGGGCGGCGCTGATCCTGTGGTCCTTCTTGCGCTACGAGCAGACGAAACAGGCCAGATGGCTCTACGTTCTGGCGGCGACGGTCTCACTAATGTTCACCACCATGGAGGCCGCATTCATCTACACCGGCATCTTCGCGCTGTTCCTGGTTCTCCGCTTCGTGGTGCAAATCTGGAACGCTGACTGGACCTACGAGGAGAATCGCACGCCCTTCCGTTTTGCCGTGCTGGCCACTCTCCTCCTGGGTCTGGTGACCGGCGTGGTCTTCCTTCGTTCGGGCGGCATGGCCGGTGGCTTCAGCTTTCAACTGACCCTTCTGCTCATACTGATGATCGCCGCGATCCTGGCGGCGGCCGTCCTGGTCTTGCTGGGGCTGCGTGGCGAAGCGCCGCCGGGGACCTGGGAGGAATGGCCGGAGCCCCTGGCCTCGCTGGCCCAGACCGTGCTGGAGATGCGCGAGGGAACGCGCAGATACGCCAGCCTGGAGTTGATCCTGGTTCTCGGCACACTGACCCTGCCCCAATCCTCAGCCCTGATCGTCAAGCGGCTGGGCTTCGATCCGCTGGACTACAGCAACGCCGGCATACAGCACTCGGCCATGGTTGTGGTGCCCTTGCTGCTGCTCACCATCCTGATCGGCCTGGCCTGGGACTGGCGGCGCTGGCTGACCGCGGCGGGCATCTTCTATGCCATCTTCATCACGCTGTTCACGACTATATTCACCAACCCCCAGGGCGTCGCCAGCGGCCTGATGGGCTCGCTGGGCTATTGGATGGTGCAGCAGGGGGTGAAGCGCGGTGATCAGCCGTGGTACTACTACCTCATTGTCATGCCGCTCTATGAGTTTTTACCCCTCCTCCTGGCGCTGGCAGCCATCATTTATTATGCCGTGCGCCGGTGGGCGGCGCGCAACCAGCACCGCCTGGTCGAATGGGCCGATGGGGCCATCGGCAGCGACTACTTCGTCCTGTTTTGTGCCTGGTGGCTGTTCATGTCGTTCGTGCTATATTCTTACGCCGGTGAAAAGATGCCCTGGCTGATGGTGCACATCGCCCTGCCGGCTGTCTTTCTGGGCGGTTGGGCTCTGGGGCAGTTCATCAGTAGCGTGGATTGGCGCAGCCTGTGGCAGCGTGGTGGCTGGGCGGTAGGGTTGCTGGCCATTCTGATCGCCTTCGCGCTGCCGGCGCTGCAAGCGACGCCCTTTGGTGGTCAGCAGTTGCAACAGCTCACCAGCACGGCCCAATGGCTGTCGGCGGTGCTCGTCATCGGCGGCTCGCTGGTGGGGTTGTACCTGTACTGGAAGCGGCTGGGCGCGCGCAACATCGTGCGCATCCTCGCAGCCGTAGCTATCGCCGGCCTGGCCCTAGTCACGGTGCGCACCGCCTGGCGGGCGAGTTATATCAACTACGACAACACCAAAGAGTTTCTGGTCTATGCCCATGGCGCACCGGCAGTCAAGCAGGTCATGGACCAGGTCGAGGAAATCTCATTGCGCACCACCGACGGCTTAGGGCTTAAGGTGGCTTTCGATGATGACTCGTCGTGGCCATTCACCTGGTATCTGCGCAACTATCCCAACCAGCGCTTCTTCGGCGCCAGTGCGTCGTCCGAGGTCACCAAGTATCCGGTCGTCATCGTCGGCGATAAGAACTGGTCCAAGTTCGATCCTTACCTCAGGGATAACTATTACAAGTTCGACTACATCTTCCTGTGGTGGCCGATAGAAGACTACAAGAACCTGACCTGGGACCGCATCCGCTTCGCCCTGACCGATCCCACGATGCGCGCAGCGGTCTGGGACATCTTCTTCAACCGTGATTTCACCAAGTACGCTGCGGCGACCAAGGAGACACTGACGCTCGACCAGTGGCCGCTGCGCCACATGTTCCGCCTCTATGTGGACAAGAAGGTGGCCGCAACCCTATGGAATCTCACCGCCGGGCCGGTCGAGCCACTTAAGCCGCCGGAGGACCCACATGCGAAAACCAGGCGCGATCTCACGCCGGTCAAAGTGTGGGGCGCACAGGGGACAGGCGAGGGCCAGTTCAACCACCCGCGTGCGATCGCGATCGCACCCGATGGCTCGATCTACGTAGCGGACACAATGAACCATCGCATCGAGAAGTTCGACGCCGAGGGCAAGTTCCTGCTGGCCTGGGGCAGCCGTTCGCCAGCACAGCCGCAGGATCAGCCGCCGGCCCCAGCGCCGGAGGGGACCTTCAATGAACCCTGGGGCCTGGCGGTGGACAACCAGGGCAACGTCTATGTGGCCGACACCTGGAACCACCGCATCCAGAAATTCACCGGCGACGGCAAGTTCCTGCTCGAATGGGGCACCTTCGGCACCCCCGGCCCAGAGAACCCCACCCAGGGGCCGGGCCAGTTCTGGGGGCCGCGTGGCGTGGCGATCGGGCCGGACGACAATGTCTATGTCACCGACACCGGCAATAAACGAGTGCAGGTGTTCACCCCTGAGGGCCAGTTTGTGGCGGCTTTCGGCGGCGGTGGACCGCTCGATGGACAGTTGGATGAGCCAGTGGGCATCGCCGTCGCCCCCGACGGCACGATTTACGTAGCCGATGTCTGGAACGATCGGGTGCAGGTGTTCAACAAAGACCGGACGTAT
>CADDZL010000062.1 GCA_902812335.1 Chloroflexota bacterium
GGCTCTTTTGTCGTAGCTCCCCCCGCTTTTCATCGCCTGCGCCGGTTCACTGGCCTGAAGCATCATTTGCCGCTATGATCGGGCGCATGGCAGCCCGCAAACGGCCCGTTCAGCGCCGGTCAGTGCCGGCCGCGGCTTCACCCCACCGCCAAGCCCAGACCGGGCTCTGGCGCAGCATTTTCATCGTCACTACGCTTGCCATCGGCCTGCTGGCCGTGTACGGCCTGTCGAATCCCGGCAAGGCACTGCCATCTCCACAGCCCGCCACGACGGCAACGCCCGGCGTGACGCCGCGCTCAGGCCACATCGGCATCATCGCCGGCCATTGGGGCAACGACTCCGGCACGGTCTGCGACGACGGTCTGACCGAAGTCTCAGTCAACCTTGACATTGCTCAGCGTGTCGAAAGCGGCCTCAAGCAACTCGGCTACCAGGTGGACCTGCTGCAAGAGTTCGACAGCCGCCTGACCGGTTACCGCGCCGAGGCGCTGCTGTCCATCCACGCCGACTCGTGCCAGTACGTGAACGACGAGGCCACCGGCTTCAAAGTCGCCTCGGCCGCCAACCGCTCCACTTCCGACCGGGACAGACAGTTGGTAGACTGCCTGACCCGGCGCTACGCCCAACGCACCGGCCTGCCCTTCCACGCGGGTAGCATTACCTATGACATGACCGACTACCATGGCTTTTACGAGATTTCCGCCGATACACCTGCTGCGATCATTGAGACGGGCTTTCTCTACCTGGACCGGGCCTTCCTGACGCGCGATGCAGATAAGGCGGCACAGGGCATTGTAGATGGGCTGGAGTGTTTCCTCGAACAGCAAACGCCTTAGATGACCCTCAAAGGATTCGGTGCGCCTTGCATCCTGGCCCCAGCGGTAGTATCTTTTTGTAGAGAGGTAAAGCCATGGAAAGCATTGAGGAGAAAATCAGGGAGTTGCCCTCGGAACCTCGCCAGGAGAGCGAAGACTTCGTCGAGTTCTTATTAGATAAGCGATTAAAGAAGCCTCGAGATAAGCCGGACTTTAGCTGGACCGGGGCGCTCCAGGACTTGCGAGATGAATATACCTCCGCGGAACTCCAGCACAGAATCTCCCAGTGGCGGATTGGAGATAAGTGAGACTGCTCATAGCTAACCCAGCCGAACGAGGCCGAACTCTACGCCTGGCTGCCGCGAAACGGCTTCCTGCGATAAACGCCAGTGCCTGTATAGCAGAACACTAAGGTGACGCAGATGACAGTTCCAGATTATCAGAGCTTAATGCCCCCGCTCTTGAAGATTCTGAGTGATGGACGAGAGCACAGCCTCGCCGAAGTTATCGAGATTCTAGCCCAGCAATTCGCACTAACCGACGATGATAAAAAGGAGTTACTTCCTAGCGGTAGGCAGGCCAAGTTTGACAACAGAGTCGGATGGGCTCGGACATACCTGAAGAAAGCAGGGCTTCTCGAAAGCACCGGCCGGGGGGAATTCCGCATAACGAAGCGTGGATTTGAGGTATTGGAAGGCCATCCTGCCGATATTAATACGAAGTTCCTGAAACAATTTCCTGAGTTCCTGGAATTCCAAAAGGCTTCACGGCAAGGTGGTAAGCAGGATCAGGGAGTTGAAGAGCGTGAGCAGACGCCTGAAGAGGTTCTGGAATCCAGCTACCAGGACCTGAGACGCGAACTGGCGCGGGAACTATTAGAGCGCATAAAGAACTGTTCACCAAGATTCTTCGAGAAGCTTGTCGTGGATCTGCTTGTAGCTATGGGCTACGGTGGATCAAGGAAAGATGCAGGACAGGCGGTTGGTCAAAGTGGCGATGGTGGGATAGATGGAATCATTAAGGAAGACAAGCTGGGATTGGATGTAGTCTACATTCAGGCAAAGAGGTGGGAAGGAAATGTTGGAAGACCGATTGTACAAACCTTTGCTGGGAGCCTGGAAGGCCAAAAAGCCAGAAAAGGAGTCCTCATCACAACCTCCCGGTTCTCACAGGAAGCAAAAGAATACGTAAACAAGATCGAGAAGAAGATCGTCCTGATTGACGGCGAACAGCTCGCTCAGTTAATGATCGATCATAATATAGGAGTTACTGAAGTGGCAAGCTATACCGTGAAGAGAGTTGATTCGGACTATTTCAGTGGTGAGCAGTGAATTGGAAATTGGCAGATCAGCTAGCCGCTGGGTTGTCGCCCCGAGCCTGGCTGGATAACCCCTCAACCACATCGCCTTTCGACTCGGCCAACCCAGCCTTAACCTGGGAACGTGCGTTAGGGCCCACAATCGTCACATTGCGCTATCTATCTCTGCCTCGATGCTCGACCGGATAGCTCAATGCCAGACCTGGATTTTCGCCCCGTCACTCCCGAACGCTGGCCTGACCTGGAAGCGCTATTTGGCCCGCGTGGAGCCTGCGCTGGCTGCTGGTGCATGTGGTGGCGCTTGCCACGGTCGCTGTTTGAGAAGCAAAAAGGGGAAGGCAACAGGCAAGCCCTGAAGAACATCGTGGAGTCCGGCGAAATCCCAGGGATGCTCGCCTACATGGACGGTCAGCCGGCTGCCTGGTGCGCCCTGGGCCCCCGCGAGTACTATCCCGCCCTGGAGCGGTCGCGCATCCTCAAGCGCCTGGACGCCGAGCCCGTCTGGTGCGTCAACTGCTTCTTCGTCGCCAGACCGTTCCGGCGCCAGGGTGTCACGGTGCAGTTGCTGCAAGCCGCCGTAGCTTATGCTCAGGCACACGGTGCCAGGATCATCGAAGGCTACCCGGTCGAACCGAAGCAGGGTAACATGCCCGCCGCCTTTGCTTATACGGGCACGGCGTCGGCCTTCCGCCAGGCAGGATTTGTCGAGGTGTTGCGCCGGTCGGCAACGCGCCCCATCATGAGGTACTTTGTCGAAAAAGCGTGACCGTGTTATAATGGCCTCAATTATGACGGATGCGGTCATAATTGAGGGAGGAGGGCGCAATGCAAGACTATCCCGAACAACCAAGCGCCGACCTGTTAGCCTGGCTACTGGAACCTAATAACCCTTCTGTACGCTATTCTACCCTGCGCGATTTGCTCGACTGCCCCGCAGAAGATGGCGAAGTACAAGCGGCACGCCAGGACATCATGAATCGTGGGCCGGTGCCCGCCATCCTGGCGCTCCAGCAGCCTGAGGGCTGGTGGGGCCGGCCGGATGTGACCTACAAGCCGCTAATGTACCAGAGCACGGTCTGGCAGATCATGTTCCTGGCCGAACTGGGCGCCGATCCGGCCGACGAACGCGTCCACCGTGGTTGTGAGTTCATCCTGCGCACGATGCAGACCGACCTGGGCGACTTCCCGCCCCAGGGCACCCAATACCACAAACTGGCCCAGGCCGATATGCTGTGCTTCGACGCCATGACTACCTGGGCGCTCTTGCGACTGGGCTACAGCAATGATCCGCGCCTGGCGCAGGCCCTCAGCTTCATTGCCCAGACCATCCTCGAAGCGGACTTCCGCTGCCACTTCAACGCCGACCGCCCTTGCGCCTGGGGTGCGGTCAAGGCCATGCGGGCCCTGGCAGAAGTGCCTGAGACGCAGCGCACGCCTGAGATCCGCAGAGCTATCCGGGCGGGCATCACCTTCCTCCTCGACGGCGACCTGGCTCATGCTGATTACCCCACCAAACCCGGGAGTGGCATCAGCCCACAGTGGTTCCGCTTCGGATTCCCCCGCAGCTACCAGAGTGATGTCCTGCAAGCGCTGGGGGTGCTGGCCGATCTGGGCTACGCTGACGATGGGCGGGCGCAACCGGCGTTGAGTTTTCTGCTGAGCAAACGACGCGCCGATGGCACCTGGCGGTTGGATCAGACCCCCCAGCAAATGCCCGTGTCGCTTGAAACCCCAGGCCAGCCCAGCAAGTGGATCACACTGAGCGCCTTGCAGGTGCTTAAGCGGGCGGGATGGATCGAAATACATCCCTTAGCAGTGGGCTTCTCTGTTTGAGCTTCGGTAGATCACCCCTCTGGCAGGCTGAGCGCAGCACCTTTCTCGGCTCCCTCGAAGGCGCTCTACCCGGAGCACGGCGTCAGACCTCAGGAGGAACCGTTGGCTGCTGCGACCGGCGCCATGCGCGATTGCATCACGTTCCATCGCGCCGGCAACGTGGTCATCGAACGTAACGAACCGGCGGAGTTTGAGGGCAAGCTCCTGGCAGCTCTCTGAAAAACGCCTCACTTGCCCCTATTCACAAGCGTGCTACACTACGGCCCGGTGACAGGCGTTTAGCAACATGCGATTTGCGATGAGTGAGCGGCGCCAGGAGAGCGAATTGCTTGACCGGCCGGCGCACGACCCCGGTGAACTGGCCGTCAATCTCCACGATCTGGAGCGCATCAACCGCTTACTCGGAGGCACGGCGGTCATCCTGACTCACCTGACATGGCTGCTCGATGGCCAGCGGCCGGACCAGCCGCTCACCGTGCTCGATGTGGCGACCGGCGCGGGCGATATCCCGGTGGCCATCCGGCGCTGGGCAGAGCAGCGCCACCTGCGCCTGAGCGTTATCGCCACCGATCTTCAACCCCAAGTGCTCGATTATGCCCGGCATCACGGTGCTTCAGACATGCCGCTCGTGCGCCATGACGCGCTGCTGCCCCCTTTCCCCACCGGTAGTATAGACGTGGTTACCTGCTCCCTGACCTTACACCACTTTGCACCTGAAGGAGCCGTGGCCCTGTTGCGCGAACTGGCTCGTATAGCCCGACGCAGCGTTGTCGTCAATGACCTGCGCCGCTGCTGGCCCGGCTACTGGGGAGCCCGGCTGCTGGCATTGGCGCTCGCCGGCCCTGGCCATCGCATGACCCGGCACGATGCCCCACTGTCTGTCCTGCGGGCCTACACGCCTGATGAAGCGCTGGCGCTGGCCCGTCAGGCCGGTTGGCATAGCGCGCATGTCTATCGCCATTGGCCCTTTCGCCTGGCGCTCGTGATGACGGAGGGCGGAGGCAGCCGTCCTCTCCGTCGAAGCGGATGACCGAGCATTTGCCTGATGCCCTAATCGTCGGCGGTGGGCCGGCGGGAAGTGCCACAGCGATTGAGTTGGCCCGGCGCGGGTATCGCGTCACCCTGCTGGACAAAGCCCGCTTCCCGCGCACCAAGCCCTGCGCCGAGTACCTCAGCCCCGGCGTCGTCGGCCAGCTTGAGCGGCTGGGAGCCTGGTCGACGGTGCAGGCAGCCGGCGTACCCGCCTTGCATGGCTTTGTGTTTACCGGGCCGGCCGGGCAGGTGGTAACATGCGACTTTGCCACCGGCTTCGGCACGGCGGTGCCGCGTTATATCCTGGATATGCTGCTGCTGGAGCAGGCGCGTCGGCTGGAGGTCGAGGTCATCGAAGACTGCCGTGCTGGCGATCTGGTCTGGAAAGACGGGCGGGTCTGCGGGGTGGTAGCCCAATCAGCTAAGGGCAGCTCACATATGACCTTTCACGCCCGTTTGATCATCGGCGCCGATGGGTTGCGCTCGGTGGTCGCCCGCAGACTCAGAGCGCTGCACCGGCCTGAGGGGCCACCCCGCTTAGGGCTGGTCTCGCATTACGAAGGCATCACCGGCCTGTCAGCCTATGGTGAGATGCACGTGGGCCGCGATGCTTACTGCGGCATCGCACCGCTGGGGGGTGGATTGGCCAACGTGGCGATGGTGGTGGGTACGGAGCAGGGCCGGGCCATCGCTGCCGGTTCGCGGGCGTTCTTCGAGCGCAAACTGGCGGAGTTCGCCGGGTTGTGCGAACGCTTCGAACGGGCCACGCCGGTCGGGCCCATCTGGGTTACCGGGCCATTTGGCCAGCGTGCTACCCGCAGCGCCTGGGATGGGGCCATGCTCGCCGGCGATGCCGCCGACTTTTACGACCCATTCACCGGCCAGGGTATTTACAGTGCCTTGCGCGGCGGCGAGCTGGCCGCGACCGTCGCCGGCCGGGCGTTGGAACATGGAGATGTCTCCGCGGCTGCGTTGGGCGAGTACGATCGGCTACGCCAGCGGGCCTTCGGCGGCAAATGGAAGGTGGAACGCCTTATCCAGTTCTTCGTGCGCCGCCCCCCCCTGCTCGGCCGCATCCTGCATAATCTGATGGCCCAGCCGGACCTGGCGAACCTGCTGGTCAGCGTCACCGGCGACATTGTGCCAGCGGCGCGCATCCTGACGCCGGGGTTCCTGTGGAGGGTACTCAAATAAAGTGCATAGCCACAACGCCATCACCATTTATGGGCCCATCGAACGGGTCTTCGAGCTGGCCGCCGCCGTCGAAGCCTGGCCGGCTTTCCTGCCTCACTATCGCTGGGTGACCCTGATCGAACGCAACGGCAACCGCAAGCTGGTCGAGATGGCTGCGCACCGCGACGGTTTCCCGGTCAAATGGACCTCAGTTCAGGAGCTATTCCCCGGGGAAGGCCGGATCACCTTCCGCCACGTCCGAGGCGTGACGCGCGGTATGGAGGTCGAATGGCGGCTGGTCGCCCATGGCGATCGGGTTCATGTGACGATTGACCACGAATGGAACCCCGGCTGGCCGCTCATCGGCCAGTGGGCCGCCCGGCAGATCGGCGCTCTGTTCGTCCAGAACATCGCCGACAAGACATTGCGCTGTATCCGGGACCAAGTCGAAGGACGGGAGGAAAGCAATCATGGATAAGCGACGTGTGGTCATTACCGGGATCGGTGCGATCACGCCTATTGGGTCAGGACGTGACGGCTTATGGCAAGGGGTACGGCGTGGGCGGTCGGCGGTGCAGACCATCACGCGCTTTGACCCCAGCCCGTTCCGCTCTCAGATAGCGGCTCAGGTGAATGACTTTGACCCTCTGGGTTACATGGATCGCAAACAAGCGCGGCGTCTCGACCGTTTCTCGCAGTTCAGCCTGGCTGCTGCCCGCCAGGCGATCGCCGACGCTGGCCTGGTGATGCCCAACAGAGCCGGTGAGGAGATGGGCATCTACATCGGTTCGGCCCTGGGCGGCGTGGCCTTTGGCGAGGAGCAGCACCGGGCCTACCTGACCGGCGGCCTGCGTGCGGTGCAGCCGACACTGGCGCTATCGGTCTTCGGTGGGGCCAGTTCATCCAATATTGCCATCGAGTTGGGTATCCAGGGGCCCAATCTGGCCAACGCCAACAGTTGTGCCTCCGGCACGATTGCGATCGGCGAGGCCTTTCGCCTCATCCGCTTCGGCGGTGCCCAGCTCGTGCTCGCCGGTGGTGTGGAAGCGCCGCTGGCACCCCTGACCCTGGGGGCGTTCGACCTGATCCGCGTCTTATCCGCCCACAACGCGGAGCCGGAAGTGGCCTCACGCCCCTTCGACCGGCAGCGTGACGGCTTCGTCCTGGCCGAGGGCGCGGCCGTACTCGTATTGGAGGAGCTGGGGCACGCTCTGCGCCGTGACGCGCCCATCTACGCCGAGGTTCTGGGCTACGGTAACACCAACGACAGCTTCCACATGACCGCACCGCTGCCCAGCGGGGCCCAGGCCAGCCGGGCCATGCGGCTGGCCTTGGCCGAAGCAGGGCTGGCCCCGCACGACGTGGATTATGTCAATGCCCATGCCAGCTCAACGGTGCTCAACGACCGGACCGAGACGCTGGCGATCAAGCTGGCTCTGGGCGAACGGGCTTACGATACACCGGTGAGCGGGACGAAAGGCATGCACGGTCACGCGCTGGGCGCGACCGGCGCGATTGAGGTCGCCATCTGCGCTTTGATCTTTCAGCACAACTACCTGCCCCCCACCGTCAACCTGGTCCAGCCCGATGCCGATTGCGATCTGGACTACATCCCCGGCACCGGCCGATGGCAGCGGGTGGACCACATTCTGACCAACTCGTTCGGTTTTGGCGGCATCAACGCCGTGCTGGCGCTCGGACGGTATCCCTGATCCACCCCACTGTGAGGACAGACCCAGTTGTAGTAAGCGTCTTCCCAAATCACTGCCGCCTCGTGCAACTCGACATCTTTGGAGAAAGTCAGGGCCTTACGGCTCAAGCGCGCAAGGTCGAAATCCAGAAAGCACAAAAACACTATTAAGGGGAACCATCCGAAATTGCGCTTATGGTAAGGCGCAGTATAATCGCTTTAGTAGGGCATCGCCGGGTGGGACAAAGGGATTGCTGACGGAGCCGATGCTCCCAAGGCAACCGTTCATTTCCTATTGAACTGGCCCAGATCGGGGCAGCCGTCATGCAGCGGGATGATCAGGGCAATGTGCGACCACTGGCTGTGCGGCAACGCCTCCTCCTGCTCCTGCCTCGCGGCCAACTGGGAGTGTCGGACACCGTATGGGAACGGCTTAAACAACGCAACACCCCAGATGGCTCCTTTGAGGTCATTGATACCACTGAGAAGAACTCAGTTACGCCCGACGAAGCCACCGTTGAGAACCTGCGCACGCGAGCCGGCGGCATCGCCCGCAACCGGATGCATCGGCTGGAAATTGCCATGATTGACCGGACGGATGGGCTGCGCAACCAGCACAATTGGTTGATCCTGGACGGCGCGGTCAAGCTGGATGAGTTCATCTACACGCGAGGAGGGGCGGGTTCTGAACCCGCCCCTCCGGCGCGACGGGGGCATGCACCCGCACAGCTTCAACGCCCGGCTCTATCCGCTGGCCCGCCTGGCCGGCGCATCACTGGAGGACTATTGGGAACTGCACCGGCTGGCAGCGCTGCTTAATAGCAAACTCCACAGCCGCACCTTCGATTTCCTGGGGGATGGATTGACTGCGCGGCTGGTGTGCACAAGTCTGCGCCAGCAACTATGGAACCCCTTCCGAAAGGAGGGGGGAGCACACCGCGGGGTACCCCTACCCCTCTCACGATGGAGGAACGATGATCATCAAAGATGACCCAGAGCGCCTGCTCAAGGGGGCACAGAAGGCGCTGCTCATTAATCCGCCGATCTACGACACCCAGTATTGGCCACACTGGAGTCAGCCACATGGCCTGCTCAAGGTAGCTACCTGGCTGCGAAAGCAAGGCTATACCGACCTCCGACTGCTGGACTGTCTGGCGACCGACAAATCGCGCAAGGTCGCGTTTCGACGGCGGGGGTACGTGAACCGGGACAATATCCGCCGGCGGACGGTGCGCTACCGCGATCCGGAGGATGTGGCCGAGGAGATCGCACAGAAACAACGCGATTATGGCATCCGTGAGATCGCCTTCTATGAGGACAACCTCTTATTCAACCGTGAAGACTTTATCGCCCGCCTGGAGGCGATTGAACGGCGTGGGCTCAAACTCCTGATCTATGCCCCGGAGGGGATTGAGCCCCGTCTGATTGAGCGCGACCTTCTGACCCGCATGCGCCGTGCCGGGGTCAATGATGTTTGAGCAGCACCGGCATTACTTAATGGAGGAGATGGGCTGGGATCTGGAGCAGTTGAACGGGAAATTGCTCCCCTTCCTGGAATACAACCAGCGCCGGACCCCTGGGCTTCGGGCCTCGGATTACCTGGAGCTTGAGGCCTTCATGATGCGGTTGAACAGCTCCAGGGTGTATGAGAAGCGCTTTGACCTGCTGGGCGATAGCAGGATCGCCACGGCCTTCCGGCGGGCGCTCGTGGGCGCTTAGGGGGCCAGTGGCTACCCTACCCACAACCATTGTAGCCCCGGCCGATGCCGCGATAAGTGAAGCCATAGGCCTTCATCGTCTCCGGCTCATAGATATTGCGTCCATCCACGATCACGGGCTGGCGCATGGCCCGCTTCAGGCGGGCCATGTCGAGTTGCTTGAACTCGTTCCATTCGGTCACGACAATGATCGCGTCGCAGCCCTCGGCCAGTTCATAGGGGTCCTCGGCCAGCACCACATCGTGCAGCACGCGTGCTGCGCTGACCATAGCCACCGGGTCGTAAGCCTTGACCAATGCGCCCTCGGCCTGCAACATATGGGCAATGTCAATGGAGGGAGCATCGCGCATATCGTCCGTGTTGGGCTTGAAAGCCAGGCCCAGAAGCCCAACGGTTTTGCCTTCGAGCGTGCCCAGGCAATCGCGCACCTTCTGCACTACCAACCGGCGCTGGTCCGTGTTGATATCCATCACGGCCTGGAGCAACTGCGGGTGGCGGCCATGGACAGTGGCCATGTAAGCCAGAGCCTTGACATCCTTGGGGAAGCAGCTACCCCCCCAACCGATGCCGGCATCCAGAAAGGTGCGCCCAATCCGCTTATCGTAGCCTACGCCCGCGGCGACCTCTTTGACATCCGCGCCCAATGCCTCGCAGATCGCGGCGATCTCGTTGATGAAGGAAATCTTGGCGGCCAGGAAGGCATTGGAGGCATATTTGATCATCTCGGCGGTGCGCAGATCGGTGATCATAATGGTGGTGCGCAGCGGCAGATGCAGGTCAGCCACTTTGGCTGCCGCCTCACGGTCAAGTGAACCGAGGACAACCCGGTCGGGGTTCAGGAAATCCTGAATGGCCGAACCTTCGCGCAGGAACTCCGGATTGGACACAACTGAGAAGGGAATCGGCTTCTTCTGGTGAGCACGGATGATGTCGGCCACCCAGTCACCCGTCCCCACCGGCACCGTGCTTTTGTTGACAATGATCAAGGGATGATCCGCGACATCGGCAATGGACTCGGCGGCCATGCGCACATAGCGCAGATCGGCCTCGCCATCCACGCCTTCCGGCGTCCCCACGGCGATGAAAACGAAATCCGCCGGCAGGCCGTTGATGGCCTCTTCATAGGAAGTGGTGAAGCTGAGCCGCCCGGCCTGCACATTGCGCTTGACCATCTCGGCCAGCCCCGGCTCATAGATGGGCAGAATCCCCCGTTTCAGGCCCTCGATCCTCTCGGCATTGATGTCCAGACAACACACCCGGTTGCCCAGGTCGGCAAAGCACGTGCCCGTCACCAGGCCAACGTAGCCCACGCCGACGACACAGATATTCTTCATAACCGTGCCTCCATTCCGTGTAACTGCTCACTGCTCACTGCCCACTGCGCACGACTCCTGGCTGCATCCTCCACGACCAGACGCGCCACGCGCCTGCCGATCTCCACCGCGTAATTCGTGCCCCGGTCCCAGGGATAGACCTGGCTCATACTGGCGAAATACAGCCCTGGGATCGGCGTGCGCACGTCGGGGATCATCTGCGAGTAGTTCACCGGCGGCACCGGCTGGGCATACTCGGTGCGGAACAGCCACGATTGCCTGACCCAGCCGGGCTCAAAGGCCGGATTGAAGCGCGTCAGGGCCGGCAGAAACGTCGCCAACAGCTCCTCCTGAGTCATCTTGAAGTAGCGGTGGTCAGGGGGCAGATAATCGCCGCAATAGACAAGGTGGTCACCACCATAGTATTCCGGCTTCACGTAATTGGTGTGCTCGACCAGCGCCAGGAAGGGGAAGCCGGCGTTCTTAGGAAGATTGTGCCAGTAGATGTTTTTAGTAAGCTGCCGGTCGAGCGCCAGGATGAGCATGACCGCGCCCATGCTCTTCAGTCGCATGAGCTGGCCGGCATAGCTCTCCGGCAGCGCCGGCACCAGCCGGGCCATCAGTCGCGGCGAGGCCGTGCTGATCACTGCATCAAATACCTCCACTCCATCGCGGCTGTGCACCTCCAGTGACAGATGACCGGCGACCAAAGATAGATGGCTTCCGTCCGCCGTCCTCTGTCCTCCGTCGGTCGGTGCGATCTCCTGCACCGGTGTGCTCAGGCGGATGTCGCCGCCCTGTGCCCGCACCCGCGCCGCCAGCGCATCCATGAAAGCCTGAAAGCCACCTACGAAGGTACCCAGGCGCGGGCTGCGCTTGTATAGCCGCGCCCATAGCCACGCCATGTTGACCTCGCGGTAGTTCTCTTCCCCAAACTTGCCCACCAACAGGGGCTCCCACAACGTGGTATAGGCGCGGTGCCCAAACCACTTCATGGCCCATTCATGCGCCGTAACCTTCTCGAACTGCTGCCAGCGCCTTGTCAGGCGCAGATACTGCACGACAAGCCCTACCCGGATCTTGTCCGGCCAGGCCAGCCCGGGGAACCTGAGCACGGCTACAGCACTATCGAACGGATAGAAGTTGCCATTGTAATAGATCGCCGTGATCGGGCGAGGGAACAGAACCTTATCCGACAAGCCCAGTTCGGCGATCAGGTTGAGGATGTCGTGGTCGCTCTCAAACCAGTGATGATAGAAACGCTCCAGCGTCCAGTCCCAGTGAGGCGCTTTGAAACCCGAGGCCAGCCCGCCCACCGTCGGTCCGGCTTCGTAGATCACAACCTGATGACCCTGCCGGGTCAGATCGTAGGCGGCCGCCAGGCCCGCCGGACCAGCGCCGATGATACCAACCTTCATTGCTTCAACCTAGTATCTGTGGGGTTGCAACCCGCTCCTGTACGGCATGGGCAGATCACGGCATGGGGACCTCGGTCGCGCGCACCTCGGCCGCCTGCCGGAAGTCTCGCCAGCCCAGGCTCTCGCGGACCATGTAGAACGCACCCAGCGCAGTAATGGGTAGCCACAGCGCGGCGTGCAGCACGAGTGTATAGGCGGTAGCCATCGCCTGCCCCACACCGTACGCTTGAAGGACTTTGATGCCGGGCGTGTCGAAGGTGCCGACATAACCCGGCGCCGAGGGCAGTGTCGTCGCCAGATTAACGACGCCGTTCATCAACATCAGCGCGTAGAAGGCGGTGAAGGGATTGGTGAACACGTCAATGCGCAGCATGGCGGGGAAGGCGTGCAGCACAAACCAGTATTTGAGCGTCTCCGTCAGCCAGATGACGAGCGACGTGACGAAAATCATCAAGACATCGCGCCCGCTACGCAGCGAGGACAGCCCTTGCAGGAAGCGGCTCAGCAGGCCGTGCGCCCTGTCATGGAACCGGGCAGGCACGAAGCGATGCAATAGCCAGCTCAACACACGCGCGGCACGCTCCGGATTGGTCGCCAGGATGAAAAAGGCGAGTAACGCACCGAAGAAGGCCAGGCTACCGGAGACGACCACGAACTGCAATGCCTGCGACAACTGTTGGCGGAAGAAGGGCAGGGCCACAAACACAAACAGCAACATGACTACGCCATCGAAGATGCGCTCAATGAAGATGGTCGCCAGGCTGGCGCTGACACTCACGCCGGCTTTGCGCTTGAGCACATAGGCGCGAACGAGTTCGCCGGCGCGGAAGGGGTAGATATTGTTGCCCATGTAGCCGATTACGACGACCGGAAACAGCGTGCGCAGGGGAATGCGTTTGATCGGCCGGAGCAGGTAATCCCAACGCCAGGTGCGCGCCGCCACCGCGCCAAAGTAGACGATAACCCCTGGCACCAGCCACCACAGGTCTGCGTTCTGGATGGAGCGCCATACTTCTTCGAGCTTCAGCCCATTCAGAGCAATGATCAGAAAAACCGCACTAACCGCCAGACCCAGAACCAGTTGCCAACGCTTCAATCCCAGGACCTCCCATGACCTGCCAGACATGCATTTTACCATGAGCCGCGATGCACTCCAAACAGGAACAAAGTACGGGCGCGGTTGGCCACTTGCGATTTCGGCCGCCTGTGGTAGAATGCCCCCGTTTCGGGCTGGCCTGTCATGCCCGGCGGCCTGGGGCGGCGCTTCTCGCCACCTCCGGGCACATCCTCTCCAGGAGGCGAAATGCACTATGGATGACCGATCGCGGCGGGCCGATATGCCTCAAGAAGGTCGTGGAACCTCTGACCCACGCCGCCTGAACCCGTCGAATCCTCTCCTTTATGTCGCCATCGCTTTGCTGGTGGTAGCCGTCCTGCTCTTGCCTCCTATATCGCTGGTGACACGCCTGCAGGAGCGTGGCTTTACCCGGCTGGAACCGGCAGGCGCCAGGCTGACCAGCCCTGACGGCCTCAGCCTGGCAGCTGCCAGCCCTGCTCCCAACGGCGGCAACCTGGCGGTGAAGGTCAGCGCAGTCCCACCCCAAGCATTCCAGGAGGGCCAGGCAGGCGGCGCATGGGACAGTGCGCGGCAGGCCTTGCCGTCCTACCTGACGCTCAAAAGCCCGCTCTACGAAATCACCACTCAGGGCCCGGCCGAGGCGAAGGTTCAACTCAGCGTCGCCATCCCCAAGGATGCCGGGGCGCTGCAAACGCTCGATCTATACACCTGGGATGGAGCGGCCTGGCACTGGCTGCCGGGACATGTTGACCAGGCGCAGGGCGTGATCACTTCTGAGGTGGATCGGGTGCCGGGTGTGGTGGCCGTGATGCAGTCCAGCTTGCTCCCGGTCGTGACCAGCACGGAGGCTGGGGTGGATGAATCCCTCACGGACGGCGCTGAAGCTACCCTGAATGAAGTTTATCCCCTGGGTCTGCGGCTGGGCCAGGATGGTGCCCTGGAGGGCCAGGTCGAGGACATCGCCTGGACCGGTAAGGCCAATCTGCTGCCCATGGTGCGCAACTACGGTCAGGGAGTCACGGGTGACACACTGACCGCCGTCCTCACCGACCAGACCAGCCGTCAGCGCCAGATTGCAGCGCTGGCGCAAGCCGCGACAGGCTACACCGGCATCGTGCTGGATTACCAGGGGCTTGACCCCAGCCTGCGTGACGCCTACACCAGCCTGGTGCGTGATGCCGCCACCGCCCTGCACGCTCAAGGGTTCCAGATCGGCATCGTCGTCGGCCCGGCCGTGCGCTCAGGTGCCACCTGGAATACCGGGGGTTACGACTGGCGGGCATTGGGCGCAGCCGCCGACTTCCTGCTTATCCCCGGCCCGGATGAGCCGGTGGCCTATGACGTGGATGGGGCCGCCTCGGACCTGCTGAGTTGGGCGGTGGGCGAAGTTGACCGCAGGAAGATCATGTTCCTGGTCTCCGCCAGCAGCCTGGACCAGGCGGGGGCAATTTTCGCCCCGGTCACAGACGAAACAGCCTTGCGCTCATTCGGCCAGGTGGCTTCTGAACCGATCAGCAGCACGGTGACGGTCGGCACACCGGTGCCGGTGACAATCAAGAGCCAGGCCAGCCAACTGGTTTTCGATGAAGCCGCCATGACCTACCGCTATGACTACGAGAGTGGCGGCCAGCGCCACACCGTCTGGCTAAGCACACCCTCGGCCCTGGCACAGCGACTGCGCTGGGTCGGCGTTTACAATCTGCGCGGCGTGGCTCTGCGCGACCTGTTGCGCGGGACAGGCGCTGCCGCACGCGTGGCAGCCCTGGCCCAGATCCTCAAGAGCGCACAACTACCGCCCGCCTCAGCTCCGGCGGTTGTCTGGACGATTCGCGATCCTTCAGGCCGTGTGGTGACCCAGACCACGACCCTGGACAACTCGCGACTGGACGTGTCGGCCGGCGAACCCGGGGCCTACAGCGTCGGCGCGGCCATCGGTGATACCACCCTGGGCCAGGTGAGCATCCAGGTCGCTGCCGCAGCTACGGCCACACCGGCCGCGACGGAGACGCCCACCGGCACACCGACCAACACGCCCAAGCCCACCGCTACACCCAGGCCAACCAACACCCCTGGCCCATCGCCCACGCCCGCTCCGACAAACACGGCCGGCCCGACGAGTCCACCCG
>CADDZL010000063.1 GCA_902812335.1 Chloroflexota bacterium
GTATGGGCCTGAAGACCGCTATCAGCGCCATGACACCGATCAAAGCGAGTAAGAACATCAGCGTCAGTTCTACCCGCAAAACGTTTCCCCAGTACGATGGCGGTAACGGGTGCGCGACGAGGGCGTGCCCATCCCCAATCAGCGTGACCAGGATAGCGAGCAATACCAGGCTGTTGCCGCGCAGGATCAGCCGAATCTTGCCAGCCTGTGCAGGCTCATCCCGCAGGCGTAAGGCGCGAGCATAAGTCAGGATGCCGAGCAGGAGCGCAACCTGAATGGCCATTGATCCGATGGCGTCATAAGGATCTTCGCCGAAGGGGTTGATGTCGCGGAACGGCCCGCCTTTGCTGATCTGAAAGAAGAGATAAAACGCAATGGCTGTGAAGGTGATCAGTGCCGTGACGCGATAGACCCGTTGTATGGTTTCTTTGTTCATCTCAACGCGCCAGGTAGAGGACGGCGACCCCTACCCCAATCACCACAACGATCCAGCGCAGGGTGGCGGGGTTGATCCGGCCTGCCAGCCGTCCGCCCAATGCTCCGCCGATGAGCGCCCCCCCGGCCATGACCAACGCTACCGGCCACACCACCTGTCCCGAAAACACGAAAAAGAGCGCGGCGGCGATATTGATGCTCAGGGCGATGGCCTGTTTCAGGGCATTCAGCCGCGTCAGCGAGTCTTCCAGCGTCAGGCCGAGCACGGCCAGTACGATCACGCTTACCCCGGCGCCGAAATAGCCGCCGTAGATCGCAGCCAGGCCGACCGGCAGTATCGCCCACTTCTCGGCTGCTGTCGTTGGGTCCGTTTGTCCGGCCCGACGCAGGATCCAGGCGCGCAGTGGCTCCTGAATTGCCAGCAGGGCCGAGGCCAGCAGAATGAGGAACGGGACCAGGGCGCGAAATACCCGCTCTCCCGTGCTCAGGAGCAGGACCCCGCCGATAATCCCGCCGACGATGCCGGCCGGCAACAGCAGCCACAGCCGCCTTTTCTGGCCCCCCAAATCGTTCGACTGGGCCAGAGTTGCTCCCAGGTAGCCCGGGCAAAGCGCAACCGTGTTGGTGACGTTGGCGGCGACTGCCGGGATGCCCACGGCGATGAGCGTCGGAAAGGTGATCAGTGTGCCGCCGCCGGCGAGCGCATTGACTGCGCCCGCTCCTATCGCTGCTAATCCTACCAGGACAAATTCGGCCCCGCTGATTCCCCGCCTACTCCTCTCGCATTTTGCCTACGTGCCTGTCAATGAAGAACAGCGCCGTCCCCGACTCTCCTACCCGCTTCACCTGCTCCAGGATCAGGCTGGCCGTCTTCTCCTCCTCCACCTGCTCCGTGATGAACCACTGTAGCATCGTCTGCGTGGCGTAGTCATTCTCCTTCAGCGCCAGTTCGTACAGCCCGTGGATCATCTTCGTCACCTTCTGCTCGTGCTCCAGGGTCTGCTGCCACACGTCGGCTGGCCCTTTGAACTCCGCCGGCGGGGGCTCAATGGCTTTGAGCACCACCTGAGCCTGCTGGTCTTCCAGATAGTCCAGCAACTTCAGGGCATGGCCTTGCTCCTCCTGGCTCTGCTTACGCATCCAGCCAGCGAAGCCTGGGAGATTGGAGGCGTTGAAGTAGGCGGACATAGCCAGGTAGAGGTAGGCGGAGTAGAACTCATTCTTGATCTGTTCGTTAATCGCGTCCTGCATGGTTTTGGTGATCACGGTCGGTTCTCCTTATGCATGAGATGGTGGCACAGATTGTGCCGGGGTTCACAGCCGTACTATACCACACTGTGGCCCCTCACTGCAAACGGGCGTTATCCGGCCCGCTCATTTTTGCGGTGCGACCGTCGTGCGCTGCCAGAAGAACGGTACGACCCCGGCCAGGACCACGCCCACGGTCGCGGCACCGATGAGCACGGCTCTCGGCGCACCCTGAATGCCGCCCAGCCATTCCGTGACCGCGCTGCTGCCCAACCTGCCCAACGATGGCAGGCCGATGAGTGTAATCGCATACAGACTCATCACCCGTCTGCGCAGTTCACTCGGCGTCGCAACCTGAATGAATGTCGCCACGATCGTCCCGAAAACTGTGGCCGTGGCACCCGCGATAAACAAGAGCACGATGCCGATGACCAGCGATGGGCTGAGTGTGAAGGCGATCAAGGTTCCACTGAGCAGCCAGCCACTCGCTATCATCAGCGCACCCTGCTGTCTGACCTGCTTGATGGACGCCAGTCCAGACGCGCCGACCAGTGCACCGCCGCCCGCCGCCGACAGCAACAGGCCGTATCCCTGCGGCCCGCCGTGCCATCGTGATTTGATGGTTGCTTTATACCACCGCCGGGTCAGCCTGGGCCCCTTCGGCTACGCCCTTCGCTGTGAGGATGACATTCCTCAGGGCATGGCTCAGTCTGATACGCTGAGGGCCTCGGTCTATTTTTGAAACAGGTTGTATGCAAAACTACAGGCAGGCGACGACTATCTAATGAATGATCTGAGCCCCGGCTGGACCGGGATACCCGCGCGCCCCCGGTCCGGACACTGATCACAGCGTGCCGGCAGCGGCATATCAGCCTCTGCCAGGCACCTGAATTCCGCTTCGATGGTCATCCCGGACGGCGGGTTCCTCAGATAAGTATATACTTCAACGTTGGGGCAGAGCAGGGCCGGACCCAGGTCGGCCAGGGGGCAGAGGCGGCACAACGCCCGTTCCGGTCCGACTGAGCTGAAGTTGATGCCGGCTGTGCAGCGCTTGTTCCCACCCGGCTGTCCGGCGTCCAGGAAGTGACAGAAATCCTTCATCATCGCCTCCTTATCGAATAAAACGAAAGAATCGGGCCAAAAGAACTATACGCCGACGATGCGGGTGACCTCATGCGCGAAGTCGGCCAGGCGGCGGCGATGCTCCTCGCTCAGTTCGGCCAACGCGGCGTGATACCTGCCCGCCTGCGCCCGTAGCAGACCTGCCAGACGGCGGTTAACCCGCTCTACCAACGACAACCCCACGCTCAACCCGGAAAGCGCTTGCAAGCTCAGTTCACCGGGAAAGCCAATGGCGCGCAAGCTCTTGCCCAGGCTACGAGCCCTGGCCGTGCCTTTCAGCGATTCCAGACCCAGCAGAATGGCGGTGATCATCTCGGCAATATACACCATGGGCGAACGTTGCTGCGGGATGCGCGCCAGCAGTTCATCCAACAACCGTTCGTAGCCACCGGCCTTCCCTTCGCGCAATTGCTGCAGGATGTGCGTCCTGGCCGCCTCCCACTCACTGGCATCCCAATCCTGGCCGGCCAGCCGGGATAGCATCTCCTCGGCGCGCGACGTGGGCCGGAAGACCACTGAGGACCGGCCGGGGCCATGTGGGCCGGCAGGCAGTTGGTATTCGGCCTGCACCAGCCCCCGCTTCTCCAGCAGGCGCAGCATTTCGTAGGCGGTAACCTTCGCCACACCCAGGTGCCTGGCTACGGCAACGTAATGCAGAGAGTGGCCGGCCTGGTGGTATAGATCGAGAAAGCGGCTGAAGAACTCCTGTTGGCGGCGGGTTAGCTTCTTCATCACGATACGAAGAATCCGAAAATATTATACTATAACCGGACTGCTGTGTCAACATAGCCTCCTGCGCCCGCTCATGCTATAATCCCCGCCATGCCCAACGATAGCTTGCGCTGGCTCACCTTCGGCACCGGGGCGGCGCTGTCGCTCGCGTTGGCCGACTTCTCGGTCAAGCTGGCGGCCAACCGCATCAGCACCGGCCTTGGCGCCGTCATCTATGGCCTCTGTACACTGACCATCGCGCTCATCTGGCTCGCCGCCGGACGCGCCACCGGCCAGCCGCAATTCGCCAGCCGCGCTGGCCTGATCTACGCCGTCGGCGTCGGCGTGGCCTTCAGCTTCGTGACCATCTTCCTGTACCTGACTTTCGCCACCGGGGTGAATATCTCGCGGGCCGTTCCCACCATCCGCATCACCGGCATCCTGCTGGCGAGTCTGCTCGGCATCCTCCTGCTGCGCGAGGGCATCAGCCTGCGCTATCTGTCCGGGCTGGCCCTGGCGCTGGTGGGCTTGTACCTTTTAGTGACAGCCTCATGAACCCTATTCCCCACCCCCTGGAGGCGACTTATGCGCCCTGATGGCCGCCAGCCGGACGAACTCCGCCCGGTCCGTTTCACATTGGACTATACCGACTACGCCGAAGGCTCAGTCCTGGTTGAGATGGGCCGGACGCGGGTGTTATGCAACGCCAGTGTGGAGGAGGCGGTGCCGCTGTGGCTCAAGGGCCAGGGCCGCGGCTGGCTGACCGCCGAGTACAGCCTGCTGCCCCGCGCCACTCATAAGCGCAGTCCGCGCGAGACATCCGGCCCGCGCGGCCGCACCCACGAGATCCAGCGCCTGATCGGGCGCTCGCTGCGGGCGGCGGTAGACCTGGACCACCTGGGCGAGCGCCAGATCATCGTGGACTGCGACGTGCTCCAGGCCGATGGCGGCACGCGCACCGCCGCCATCACCGGCGGCTACGTCGCCGTCGCACTGGCGCTCAAGCGGCTGGTCCAGAAAGGCGTCCTGCCAGCGACCGGGCTACGCGCGCCCGTGACTGCGGTCAGTGTCGGTGTCGTGGGCGGTGAGCCGCGCCTTGACCTGAACTACGACGAGGATGTCGCCGCCGAAGTGGACTTCAATGTCGTCATGACCGGGACGGGCGAATTCATCGAGATCCAGGGGACAGCCGAACGCCGCCCTTTCTCGCTGGCAACGCTCCACACGCTGCTCTCGCTGGCCCAGGCCGGGATACAGACCTTGTTGGCACAGCAGCAAGCCGCGCTCAGGTGAAGTGAAGCCACACCGTTTACGGTGTGGTGGTGATGAGGTGTGGTGGTGACGGCATGTTCAACCGGGCCTGGGTCAATCTTTCCATCCTGCTCATCCTGCTGGGGCTGCTCTTACGGGTCACTGCGTTGCTGGCACTGGGCGCGTTCCTGGCGGCGGTGATCGTTGTGTCGCGCACCTGGGACCGGCGCGTCTTGCGCAACCTGCGCTACGAACGGCGCTTGAGCCACAGCCGCAACTTCCCCGGCCAGACCTTCGACCTGACCCTGCTCATCGAGAACCATAAGCTGCTGCCGGTGGGCTGGCTGCACATTGATGACGAGCTTCCCAAAGCCGCCGTACCACTTCAGCCTGACCTGCTCGGGCCTTCCTCGCTGCCCGACCAGGCTGTGTTGACTCATAACTTCAGTCTGCGCTGGTACGAGCGGGTCCACCGCCAGTACACCTTCCGCTGCGAACGGCGCGGCGTCTACAGCCTGGGGCCGGTCCGGCTGGAATCGGGCGACCCGTTCAGCCTGTTCAGCCACGCCGAGGAGCGGTCCCCGCGCAACTGGCTCATCATCTACCCACGCCTGGTGCCGCTACCGGCGTTGGGCCTGCCGCCTAAAGACCCCTTGGGCGATTTGCGCACGCGGCGGCGGCTGTTCGAGGACCCCAGCCGTATCATAGGGGCGCGCGACCTGCGGCCCGGCGATAGCTTCCGCCACGTCCACTGGAAGGCGACGGCACGCCAGGGCCGCCTGCAAGTCAAAGTGTACGAGCCAACCACCAGCCAGAACGTCGTTATCTGCCTGAACGTCGCCACCTTCGCCCAGCACTGGCAGGGCACACGGCCGGAGAAGCTGGAGCAGGCCATCAGCGTGGCGGCATCGCTGGCGCACTGGGCGGTCGAGCATAAGTACGCCGTCGGCCTCATCGCCAACGGCGCACTGGCGCACTCCGACCAGCCCTTCCGCATCCTGCCGGGCCGATCCCCAGGGCAACTGCCGCGCCTGTTGGAGGCTCTGGCTGGGGTCAATCCGTTCGTCACCTCGACCATGGAGAGCCTGCTGCTGCGCGAGAGCCCACGCCTGCCCTGGGGCGCGACCCTGGTCGTGGTCACCGCCATTGTGACGCCCGAACTTGTGGTGGCCCTGCGGCGGCTGCACGAGGCCGGCCGGCGCCTGGTGCTCATCTCGCTGGCCGATGAACCGCCGGGGGAAGTAGCGGGTATCCTGGTATATCACCTGGGATCACCTGCCTTTGGCCGGATGGCATCCAGTTCATGAACTGGAGACACGTCGCCGCCTACTTGGTCGCCGCCTGTGCCGAGGTGTGCTGGTTCACGCCCTGGTTCATGGCGCTGACGCCCAGCACACTCAAATTGCCCGCCGGGCCGGCGCTGGCCTGGGTGCTGGGCCTGATCCTGGCGCCGATGGCCCTGGTGCGGCTGCTGCACGGCCTGCGGCTCAAGCTGCGCCTCCAGCGCTGGGTCCTGGCGGGGGCCCTGCTCTTGACCGGGCTGATCGCCTTGCGTGGCCTGGTCTACACCAATGCGCCCTGGGCACCGGGGGCCTGGATCGGGCGGCCTATCGGGGCCTTCGCCGATGTGTTCAACATCCTGCCGGAGGAACTGGCCATCCTGCTGGTAGTGCTGTTCCTATGGTGGCGCGGGCTGCAATTGGGGCAGGAGTTGCCCTCGGTGGCAGTGGCCGGCCTGCGTTTCCGCGCCGGCGTGGTGATCTTTGCTCTTCTGATACTTATGCTCGGCCTGGGTAACTATCAGGACCTGACGCCGTTTGTCGTCGTCTTCTTCTTCTTCGGCCTGCTGGCCGTAGCGCTGGCCCGCCTGGAGGAAGTCAGCCGGCTGCGTGGCGGCCAGACTGCTCCCCTGGGCCGTTCCTGGTTGGGCGTCCTGGGACTGGCGACGGTGACTGTCATCGGGGCGGGCGCCGGGCTGACCGCCCTCCTGGTTGGGCCGCTGCCGGGGCAGGTCATGACCTGGCTCAGCCCGCTGTGGATCGCCCTGATCGCCGTGGTTGCCTTTGTCATGTCGCTGATCGTCCTGTTCCTGCTGGCGCTGGCCCAGTTCGTCGCCGGGCTGATCCCCACTCTCGACCTGAGCTTCGTGAGCAGACTGGACCAATTCCTGAGGCAGTTGCAGGGGGTTGTGTCGCGGGCGGGCGAGTCGGCGCCCTCGCAGGTTATCACCGTGCTGGGGGGCATCAAGGGCCTCATGACGATGGTCTGCCTGGGGGTGATCCTGGTTGGTGTCGTTCTGGCTTTGCGACAGCTACGCAGCGTGCCATCCCGCCGGGGCGAGACGACTGAGTCAACGCTGACGGCGACAGCGTTGGCGTCGGGGCTACGCGCCCTGGCCGACGAAGGGGTGGTCGGGCTGGCGCGGCTGGCCCGGCGCTTCGGCCTGGGGCGGGAGTTGTTGGCGGCGCTCTCCATCCGGCGCATCTACGCGCAGATGGCGGCGCTGGCAGCGGCGCAGGGCTACCCGCGGGCACTGTCGAAAACCCCCTACGAGTACCTGTCGAGTCTGGCGCAGGCCTTCCCCGGCGGCGAAGAACAGACGCGGCGCATCACCGAAGCCTACGTCGGCGTGCACTACGGCGAGTTGCCGGAGACGCCGGAGGACCTGGCCGCTATCCGGATGGCCTGGGCGGAGCTTCGAGAGCTGGCCAGGGAGAGAATGGGGAGCCGCCTTAACAATGGGTAACTACATGCGCATGGGGGCCTCGCTGAACGCACCGCCGGGGCACTCAAGACCCATAAAGCGCCTCGAACCGCTGAGGAACTACGCGAGGTGGCTGAGCAGGCGGTCGCGGATGAAGCAGTCGAGTGGATGGGAGGGTAGAGGTCAACGCAGAATTGACAAGCCCCGCACTCCTATGCTAAACTCCCATTGACCCTATCTCAGCCGAGAAGGAGTCACGCAGGTCATGACCGAACCGCAGATGACCGACACTATGGCGTGGCGCATCGCCCAGCTCACCGACCGTATTGATTGGGGTAACGAGATGGGCTATTATTTCTACCTCCAGCCCATCGAAGAGCTGAACGGCGCTCATGTCCGCGTCCAGGGTCGGGGCGAGATGCTTATGTTTGCCTCCTATGGCTATCTCGATCTGCTCGGTCACCCCAAGATCAACGCCGCGGCCAAGGCCGCCATTGACCGCTTCGGCACCGGCACACATGGCGTGCGCATCCTGGCCGGCACCCTCACGCTGCATAACCAACTCGAAGAAGCCATCGCCCGCTTCAAGCGGGCTGAGGCCGCCGTCGTCTTCTCCAGCGGCTACGTCACCAATCTGACGACGGTCTCGACACTGGTCGGGCGCAACGATGTCGTCATCTGCGATAAGCTCGATCATGCCAGCATCGTAGACGGCTGCCTGCTCTCCCGTGCCCGTTTCGTCCGCTTCCGCCATAACGACATGGCCGACCTGGAGCGGGCGCTGGTCGAGTCCGATTCACGCGGTGTCAGGCTGGTCGTCGTGGACGCGGTCTTCAGTATGGACGGCGACATCATCAATCTGCCGGAGGTCAGCCGGCTGTGCCGGCGCTACGGTGCCCTGCTGATGGTGGACGAGGCCCATTCGCTGGGCGTGCTGGGCAAGACCGGGCGGGGGATTGAGGAGCACTTTGACCTCGAGGGTGTGGTGGATATCAAGATGGGCACGCTCTCGAAGACCATCCCCAGCGTCGGCGGGTACATCGCCGGCAGCCGTGACCTGGTGACCTATCTGAAGCATATGTCGCGGGCCTTCGTCTTCTCGGCGGCGCTGCCGCCGCCCCAGGTGGCGGCGGCCCTGGCGGCCTTCGAGGTGATGGAAGAGGAGCCCTGGCGGCTGGAGAAGCTGCAGCGCAACATCACCTACTTCCTGGATGGGTTGCACGCGCGCGGTTTCGACACGCTCAATAGCCAGACGGCCATCATCCCCATCGTCTGCGGCTCGGACGAGCGCGCCCTGGCGATGGCCAAGTACTGCCAGGAGAACGGCATCTTCATCCAGCCGATCCTGCCGCCGGCCGTCCCCAGCGGCAGCAGCCGCCTGCGGGCCAATGTCACCGCTGCCCATAGCCTGGACGATATTGACCGGGCGCTCAGCGTATTTGAAGCCGCCGGCCGCGAGTGCGGCCTCATCCCGTGAGGCTAGGGGCCGACGGTGATCAGCCTCTGCAACTGCTCGAATTTCGCCTCGCCAATGCCGCCCACGTTCTTGATCTCCTCGATGGACTTGAAGGGGCCGTGCTCGGTCCGATAGTCCACAATGCGCTGCGCCAGCACTGCGCCGATGCCGGGCAGCGTCTCCAATTCCTGGACGCTGGCCGTATTGAGATTCACCCGGCCGCCGGGCGTAGCCGCAGATAGGGAGACTGTCGCTTGGGTGAGGGGAACTGCTTCACCCCGACGTGGGATGGTGACTTGCTGGCCATCACTCAGGCGCTGCGCCAGGTTCACACGGTCGAGGTCGGCATCAGGGGCCGGGCCGCCCGCTGCCTCCAGGCCATCTTTGACAATACTGCCCGGCGGCAGGGTATAGACATCAGGTCGGCGCACCGCGCCGGTGATGTACACGCGCAGCGGGCCGGGGGTGGAGGTCGGCAGGGCCTGAGTGGGTTCGGGAAGGATGATCTCGATCGGCTCTGCCACTGGCCGACGCAGGAGAAAGACCACCCCGCCTATAACGATCAGGGCGCTAAGAACGACGAAGACGGCCATGCGATGGCGCTCCAGAAAGTCGTTCACAGCCAGCGGATTGTAGCTATGGATGGTCAGATTGTCAAAGGGCGAGGTGGATCGGTGCGTATTCTGTGGTATTGTGTTGTGGTGAATAGAAAGTCGGCCAGCGTCGTCTATAAACCCGGGTGCCTTGTCGCCTGCGGCTGGGGGGGTTATAATCAAAGCGCTGTGAGCGCACGTGTCCTGGTCATCGAAGATGAAGAACGCATCGCCCAGTTCATTGCGCGGGGGCTGAAGCTGGAGGGCTACCGGGTTGATGTGGCTCTAGACGGGCCAGCAGGGCTCGCCCAGGCCCGCGATGAGCCCCCCGACCTGGTTATTCTCGACTGGATGCTGCCGGGAATGGACGGGCTGGAGGTGTGTCGTCGTCTGCGTTCCGGCCTGGCCAATGCGCCCATTCTGATGCTCACAGCCAAAGACGCCGTCGCCGACCGGGTCAGGGGGCTCGATGCCGGCGCCGATGATTACCTGGTCAAGCCATTTGACTTTGACGAACTGATGGCACGGGTGCGGGCGTTGTTGCGTCGGGCCCAGCCGGCAGCCGCCGAAGTGCTGCGCTTTGCGGACCTGACGCTGGACACCGGCGCGCGCCTGGCCTACCGTGGCGGGCGACCGATCGAACTCACCGCCAAAGAGTATGAACTGCTGGAGATGTTCATGCGCCACCCGCGCCAGGTGCTCACCCGTGAGCAGATATTCGATAATGTCTGGGGCTATGATTTCGGCGGTGAGAGTAATATCATTGAGGTGTACATCCGCTACCTGCGCCACAAGCTCGAAGCCGGCGGTGAACCCCGCCTGCTGCATACGGCACGGGGGATGGGATATGTGTTGCGGGAGGAGTAGTGGTTACGGCGTAAGACGTGAAACGTGAAGCATAACGCATTTGGTGTGTGTTACATTTCACGCTTTACGTCTCGGCTATCGGAAGATGTCCATCCGTACTCGCCTCACCTTATGGTACACCAGTGTCCTGGGCGCGACCCTGGTGTTGTTCAGCGTCGTCGTCTACTTCATCCTGCTGTACACCCTGCTCAAGGGGGTAGACCAGCCCCTGGAGGAGACGGCCAATAAGATCGTCGCGCAAAGCCGGGCCTTCCCCGGCCAGCTTACCAGCGTTGAGATCCCGCCGCTGGATATGTTCCAGTCGCCGGGTGTGGGCTTCATTCAAATCTGGACACCCCAGGGCGAGCTGGTTCAGAAAGCCGGCATTGTCACCGAGCCGCTGGATAAGGACGCGCTGAACACACAAAAGCCGGTGACCCATGACGTGATCGTGCGCGGCGTCCACTTGAGGGTGCTGACGGTGCCTTTGCAAATCGAGGACACCCAGCAACTCGTTGGCTATCTCCAGATCGCGTCTTCCGACCTGCGCACGATTGACCAGGCTCGCCGTGACCTGCTGGCCATCCTGGTCTCCGGCATTATTCTGGCGCTGGTCTTCTCGGCCATTGTCGGCGCGATGCTGGCCCGGCGGGCACTGCGGCCCATTGACGCCATTATCGAGACCGCGCTGAACATCAGCCGCGCCGACGACCTGGAGCGTCGTATCCCTTACACTGGCCCGCCCGACGAGGTCGGCCGGCTGACGGCGGCGTTCAACGAGATGCTGGAACGATTGGAACGGCTGTTCCGTGCCCAGCAGCGCTTCCTGGCCGATGTCTCGCACGAACTGCGCACACCTCTGACAACGATCCGGGGTAACGTGGACTTGCTGCGCCGCCTGGGCGGGGCCGACGCAGAGAGCCTGGACGCGATTCAGAGTGAAGCTGAGCGCATGACGCGGCTGGTGGGCGACCTGATCCTGCTGGCGAAGGCCGAGGGTGGGGGGCTGCCTATCGCCTATGAGCCAGTCGAACTTGACACGCTGCTCTTGCAGGTCTACCGCCAGGCCCGGGTCCTGGGCACTGGGCTGGAGATCAAAATGGGTGAGGAGGACCAGGTTACGGTCCTGGGCGACACCGACAAGCTCAAGCAACTCCTGCTCAACCTGGTGGACAACGCCGTGAAGTACACGCCCAAAGGCGGGCAGATCACACTCGGCCTGGTCCGTGACAACGGCTGGGCGCGGTTGACCGTGGCCGACACCGGCATTGGCATCCCGCCGGAGGACCTGCCCCACATCTTTGAGCGTTTTTATCGGGTGGACAAGGCCCGCTCGCGCGCCGCAGGTGGGGCCGGCCTGGGCCTGTCCATTGCGCAGTGGATCGCCCAGGCGCACGGCGGCCATATCACGGTATCCAGCGAAGTGGGGCGCGGCACGACGTTTTCGGTCTGGCTGCCGGTGGCCTCCAACGGCGAGGGCCTGGCGCGATCACCAGAGCCGTCTGTATTAAGCGCGGAGAACGCCAGGCAATAACAACTCTGGGCTCTCTTTGCGCCCTTGAATTCCATCTCTGCCGAGGCCAAAACATGACCCTTCCTCAAGATGCGCTGAGCGTACTCAAAGCAACGAGCCGGACGTTCTACATCCCGATCAGCCGCCTGCCAGCCGGACTACAGGAGGTTATTGCGTCCGGCTATCTGTGCATGCGCGCCATTGATGAGATTGAAGATCACCCCACCCTGGACAATCTCAGCAAGGCCAAGCTGCTGCGCCGAATCAGCCTGATCTTCCAGGCGCAGACCTCGATGCAGGACTTCGCCTTTGACGACTTCACGGCCGCTTTCAGTCCCTATCAGGACCGACTGCCTGAGGTGACGCTGCGGCTGGCCGAATGGGCCTGTCTGGCGCCCGAAGCGATCGCGCCGCGCATCTGGGAGGCCACGGCCGCCATGGCCGACCGCATGGCCGAATGGGCAGCCAATGGCTGGAAGATTCAGACGGAGGCGGACCTGGACCGCTATACCTACGGGGTCGCGGGCGCTGTGGGCCTGTTGATCTGCGACCTGTGGGCCTGGTTCGACAAGTTCCAGATGAACCGCATCCATGCCATTCACTTCGGTCGCGGCCTGCAGTTGGTCAACATTCTGCGCAACCGGGCCGAAGACCTGGCGCGTGGCATTGACCTGTTTCCGGAGGGTTGGAGTCAGGAGCGCATGCAGGAATATGCCCGCCAGAACCTGGCGCTGGCCGAAGCGTATGCCCGGACGCTCCCGCCCGGCCCGTTTGTCTACCTGATCAAGATCCCGCTGACGCTGGCCTTTGCCACACTCGACGCCCTGGCACGCGGTGAGCCCAAACTCAGCCGCAGCACCGTGCTCCAGCTCGTGCGCCAGCTCGGTTATGAGTCAGGGCAGATGGAGCAGGCGGTCTAGCCTGCGCCGGGTGCGCCATGTTCGACGTAGTCATTGTGGGTGCGGGGCCGGGCGGGTCGGCGGCAGCCCACTACCTGGCCCGGCGCGGGCTGGATGTCCTTCTGCTGGATAAGGCCGACTTTCCCCGCGACAAAACCTGCGGCGATGGCCTCAGCCCCCGGGCCCTCAGCGTCCTCGATGATATGGGCATGCTGAGCGATGTGGTCCGGGCCGGCGGCCGCATCAACGGGGTGGACATCGTCGCCCCCAAAGGCCACTCGGTGAGCGTGCCGGTGCCCGTGCAGGACGGCCTGCCGGATTACAGCCTGATCGTCCCCCGACTGATTCTGGACAACGCCATCCGCGAGCGGGCGGTGGCAAGCGGGGCGCAGTTCCAGAGCCCGGTCCGCGTGACCGGTGTCGAAGCGGAGGGGAACGGCGTGGTTGTCAGGGGCGAGTTTCGGGGCCGATCGGTCTCGTTCTGGGGACGCATTGCCATTATCGCCACCGGCGCTAGCGTCAAACTCTTGCTGCGCATGGGCCTGCTCAAGCAAGCGCCACGGATGATGCTGGCAGCGCGCGCTTATTTCGAGGATATGACGGGCCTGAGTGACTACATCCAGGTCCGCTTCGATGGCGTGCCGCTGCCCGGCTACGGCTGGGTGTTCCCCCTGTCCGGCTCATCCGCCAATGTGGGGGCGGGTTTCTTCCGCACCGGTCTGGCCGCGCGCTGGGCGCCGGACACGCCCCGCGAGGCATTCGACGCCTTTGTCCAGACCCCGTCGCTGCGGGGGATGCTGGCCCGTGCGCGCCGTGCCGGCCCGGTCAAAGGCTATCCCTTGCGTGTGGACTTCGCCACCGCGCCGACCGTCGGCGAGCGGGTGCTGCTGGTGGGAGAGGCGGCCGGGCTGGTGAATCCACTGACCGGCGAGGGGATTGACTATGCCCTGGAGTCGGGCAGGATGGCGGCCGAGCACCTGATCACGGGCTTTGCCAGCGGCGACCTGTCACGCCAGAGCCTCGAAGCGTACGACAGGGGGCTGCGGCGGCGGTATCAGAGCCTGTTCGTCTTCTGCAACCGGATACGGGATATGTACATGAACCCGGTGCTGCTCAACCGGGTGGTGAGCGCGGCTGCCCGTCGCACCGATCTGAAAATGCTGCTCACCAACATCGTCCTGGGCAATCGGGACGCTCCCCAAGGCGTTTCGCTCAGGACGGTCCTGAAGGTTATCTTTACGCGATAGCCCGGCGGAACGACCGGGCCCTGCTTGTCGAAGCCATTTACTTATCCGCCGCCGGCAGCTTGAAGTCTGCTCCCAGGATGATGACGATATCCACCGGGCTCTTGGGATCGGCGCCGCTCAGGATCGCGCCCTGAGGCACATCAAAGAGCTGGGCCAAAGCCCGTGTGGTGTAAGGCTTGCCGGTGTAGTCTACGATCTGCGTATGGCGATAGTCGAAGCGGTCAGCGTTACCGGCCTCCACGACACGGAAGCCGCGCTTCTCCAGATAATCTTTCACTTGGCCGGCCATGCCCGCAGCCGCGCCACCGTTGCGGACGGCGATGCGAGCGCCCTCGGCACTGACCTGAGCCTGCGCGCTGGGCGTGCTGGCGGCGTCGGGTGCGGGCTGAGAGTTGAACAGTGAGTCTATGAGCTCTCTCATTTTATCGCGCTGTGGCACCAACACCTCTTCCCCTTTAGGCGTGATGTAGTTCGAGGTGTAGTTCTGGTCAATCACCCCTGTCCGAATGCGGTCGGCCGGGATGCTTTGGGCCAGTTGCGCCAGGCCGATCGCCTGCTCCAGCGTCAGGTTAGTCTTGACGCTGTCGCGGAAGCTGGCGAACAGTTCTGGGGCTTTGGCGATCAGCGTGGGTAGCATGTCGAAGCGTGTGACCTTATCACGGACGGCCAGGATCACTTGTTGTTGGCGGCGGGCGCGGTCAAAGTCGCTGCCGGGCGTATGGCGGGTGCGGGCATATTTGAGCGCGGTCCGCCCATTGAGATGCTGCGGCCCGGCCTTGATCGAGAACGGTGCGTAGCCATAGGAGCCATCCGGGTATTGCGGGTCATAGATGTCTTCGGGCACGACGATGTCAATGCCGCCGATGGTATCAATCAGATTCTCGAAGGCGGTGAAGTTAACCAGGACATAGTAGTCCACCACCACACCCAGGTTGTGCTCGACCGTCTTCATCGCCAGCGCCGGGCCGCCACCGGGGTAATTGTTCAGGTCGCCCCAGACGTTGGCCGTGTTGATGCGGTCGAGGATGCGGCCCTGGCCATAGTCGGGGATCTCGACCCACAGGTCGCGCGGGATGGAGAGCATGGTGGCGCTATGGGTAGTCGGGTCGGCGCTGAGCAGGATCATCGTGTCGGTGCGCCAGGGGCCCTGTTCGCCCTGGCGCTGGT